>QZED01000100.1 GCA_009917405.1 bacterium c-19
ACGTTATCTTCTCCGTTAAAGATATGGTAGCTGTCTTTTACCAAAGGACTGTTTTCATTTAATTTTTCCATTATTGATTGAGTATCTTTTGTCGGATCGACTAAGAATTTTTCCTGTTGGACATATAGTTTGTTTACATCATAATGGTGTATTTTCGCAACACTGCTTTGAAATGCATTCCGTTTAAAATAGATACGATTTTCAAGTATATTCTCATACGATGTCACACCGGATATAATGACATGTAATTCTAAATCACGATCATCTCCCCAATCATCTGGTAAACTATCAGAATTAAAACTTGAGCGTAAATTAAAAGATAATTTTTCACCGATAAGCTGATCTTTACTTTCAAAGTCTAATGCTTTCATTAATGCTTCAGCTAAATCATTTCCGATTATTATTTCATGATCTTCTTTAGGATAATTACCGGCAATCAAAGGAATTTTCTCCGGTTGCACCATTTCATAAGGAAATGCTCGCGGTGTGACGCCCAAAGATATGAATTTACTTGATAATTTTACAATCTCAACATATGTTGTTTCAGGACAAAGAAAACCGGAAAAATCTTCATCTATAACTATTTGAAAAACATTAAAATATGAATTATAACCATCTACTAGTTGTTCCTGTATACTAAACTCTTTTCCTTCTGAAATTTCTTCTGCCATTTTTTCTGATTTTTCTATATCAATATGATTATAATTTATACTATCCCATACTAATGCATAAGCTATTATATCCTTGTTATTTTCTACTACCTTATTCAAATATTCAAGATTAAATATATCAAAATCATAACAAAATTTAGACGTACCGAAATCATCAGTTGTTATTTCACAATCATTTGGAAATGTATATATCAAATTCGTACTGTAATTCCACACATTATGTTTCTGTTTTTCTCCACCAGAGTCGGTGTAATAAAATCCTATATACGACGCAAGGCTAAAACAAAATAATAATATTATACTGATTATCATATTCAGTTTATGTGCCTTGATATATAATTTACATATTTGCTTTATATTTTTTATCTTTTCATGCTTTATTTTATTTATCTTCTCTGACTCTTCTGTCTTTTCTATTTCGTTTTTTATCAATTCCAAACTTCGATGTTCTATACGATACGAAATATCTGCCACATCATCAAACAATGCCTCATCATGCGTTGTTATTACTACCGTGATTTCCTTGCTTAACTGTTTGATCATGTCACAGACGATAACCGCATTCTTTTGATCCAATGATGCGCTTGGTTCATCCATTAATAATAAATCAGGATCATTTAAAAGTGAGCGCATTATCTGTACTCTGCGTTTTTCACCATTAGATAATTTCTTTACTTTTTGATTCTTTAACTCAATCATGTCAAACTTTTCTAATAAACGATTGATCTTTTCATTATCTAAATTCGCAAATAATAAATTATCATAAACAGATAGATTTTCAAATAATTCTGTCTCTTGAAATAGATATTCTATTTTATAATTGTTTTCTATAACACCTTCATAATCCTTATCTAATCCGGCAATGATTTGAAACAGCGTTGTTTTCCCGCTGCCGCTTTCTCCGTAGATTGTAATACAGCCATGCTCAGGAAATTCTAAATTCAAATTTTGAAATACGCAGACTTCATTATGTTTATTATGATATGTTTTATTAATGTTCTTTATTTTCATATTATTATCCCTCCAATTTATATAAAGATAGAGCGAACGTCTTCGCTCTAATTTTTAATATCTAACCGTAAAAGTATAGTTTACAACATAACCTGCCATTTGTTTAGCAGGAGTAAATATGTATCTTACTTCAGTCGTAGTACCTGTATGATTAAATGTTTTATATGCAGTATTTGCATTTAATAAATTGACAGCTCCACTATTTGCCTTTATAGAACCATTATTTATCGTGACATTTATCCCTGCGGCTGAAACACTTCCAGGACTTTTTGCCTTTACAGTAAATGATGTACCTGTACGAGTAGAAGTGGTATAGCTTTTAGAGCCTACAATAGTACAAGGTTCTCCACCGCCACCCTCTATTGCTTGAGTGCTAATATCATCATTATTTGCCGAAGTAACTACACCTAAACACATTACAGATAATAATAATGCTCCTATGCCTGTGAATAACTTTTTCATTGTTTTCACCCCCTTCCCATATTAAGAAAGCGCTTTCTTAATCTTATTTTAACATTAATTTGTATAAAGTCAATATAATACAAACAAAAAATATTTAAAATACTTAATTAGCAAATAATATATACTTAAATCTAATCATTTTATGAAATATTTCAAATAAAGAGTAGTTCCTATTTCATATATAACGACAACAAACAGGAAGCTGTATACAAAATGAATAAATGACCAATCCAAGACACTGCGATTCAATATTGACAGCGCTGCTTGGTTTAACAACGGAATACATCCCATCATTAACACAAATGATAGTAATCCTGTTATTATACACAGACATAAATTCACTATAGCCTCTACCTTTATCGGTGAATAACCGCATTGCTTTA
>QZED01000101.1 GCA_009917405.1 bacterium c-19
AACGGAACAGAGATTGAAACACCGGACGGGGCAATCATTCATCCGGACGGATCGGTAACATTACCTGATGGCACCGAGTATGATCCAAACGGTAATAAGAAGCCGGGCGATACTTGTGTGGTAGGACCTGATGGAAATGTGAATACCGGCGATGAGGTATGCGGATTACCGAGTGAAGATGGGAAACAGCCTGAGAAGAAACCTGATGGCAGTGTGGAAGTACCTGACGGCGGTAAAGTAGAATTCCCTAACGGAACAGAGATTGAAACACCAGATGGGGCAATCATTCATCCGGACGGATCGGTAACATTACCTGATGGT
This sequence comes from bacterium c-19, assembly GCA_009917405.1. GTDB lineage: Bacteria > Bacillota_I > Bacilli_A > Erysipelotrichales > Erysipelotrichaceae > C-19. The sequence goes on from QZED01000101.1 coordinate 322, forward strand.
ACAGAATATGATCCAAACGGCAATAAAAAACCAAGCAAGCAATGTCCGTTAGAAGGCAAGGATATTAATGTAGATACGGACGGAGATGGATTGCCTGATTTAAACCTTGATATTGACGGTGATTGTATCTCAGACCTGAATATTGATACAAACTTCGATAACATACCGGATATTAATATTGATACAAAAGGTGACGGCAAACCTGATATTAATATAGATACAGATAATGACGGAAAAGCTGACTTGAATATTGCGATCATTAAACGCTGGATTCCGAACAAGGACTGTAACTACAACGGCTTTGCTTATGATACTGGAGAAGGATTTACACCGATCTTAAATATTGATACAGACGGTGACGGTAAAGTGGATCGCAATATTGATACAAACGGAGATGGTATTCCTGATTTGAATGTGGATTCTGACTGGCAGAACAGTAATAACAAAAACCAATCAGTCGGCGGAGCGAATACCGGAGATAACACAAAATGGACATGGTGGTGGATCCTGTTAATTCTAACCGGAATTACAATGATCTATTCACAGTATAAAAAAAGAAAGTCAAGCAGATCTAATCATAAAGATACATTTCAATAAGTGAATGTCTAACATGGTAGACAATTCTGGACAGGTGTTTTTGAGTTAAAAACGCCTGTTTTTCTATTCAGAAACATATATTTCAATAACTTTTTCCTATCTCTATTAATGTCTACTTTTAGAAACATGGAGAAAGGATGGTTGATATGAAAAAGATAGGGTATCTTATCAGTATCTTAGCGTTAGTGGTAATCAGTATACCGATACTTAACATAAATAATGATAAGATAAGTGCGGCAACGAATTATGCGGCAGGTAAAAAGGTATATGTCGGAAATGATACCTATACCGTGATTGATTCAGGCACAATGACTTTATTAAAGAACACTGCGACTGATGCAGGGGAAGTAACATGGAATGACGCAGTGGCTTCTTTGGATACTTTGGCAGATAATTACGGTGAATTAGGAAGTAAAGCAGTGTCGGGTAAATTCACATTGCCAAAGACAAGCGATTTAACTAAAGTTATAAGTTCCGATCAAACATCACTTGTTAATATTGATGCGATAAGCACTGATTGGTGGCTCGGTGATGAATCAGTGGATAACAGAAGTAAGTTTGTCGGGGCAGATACGAATTCGTTGGTTACGGATGTTAGTATTGTGAAAAATGTTGTAGATACCAATAACTATGTTTGCTTGAATGATCAGACTGTTACTGAACAAGGCATCAAGCCCACAAGAACGGAAGCTGATAAAGTAACGAATGATGTCTTTCAATTAGAAGCACCTCAAATAGATATAAGAAGTAATTACTTTGGTGCTTTTAGTTATAATCAAAAGAATTGTCAAGGTGCAGGTGCTGGGTCAAGTGAGGGGAACATGCGTAATTTAATTAGAGTTATTGCGGATACAGCTGCTTTGCTTAAAGATGATTCTTTGAATTTATCAGGTCTTATGGAGATATATAATGGGTACAGTGAGCCTTACATTTATAAGTTTTTAACAGAAAGCGGAATGAATGAATATGTTAAAGAATTTGTTAAAAATCCTGAATCCGGATATAACAGAGAATTTACTTTTTCAGTATCGAGAAATGTATGTTACAACCTTCCTGATGATATATTAAATAATCCTGATTATCCTAGTGATTACAAAAGCTTTAAAGTGCATACACTACCCTCTCAGCCAATAAAAGTTAGAATAGTGAATGTTACTAATTCTAAAAGCGTCACCTGTGGCGGTCACTCTCAAACAGCCGGCACTTCATCAGTAAGACCTCTGCTTACTTTAGATAAAAGTAAGATTGCTTATTCAAGTAATGCTAAACCAACCTT
>QZED01000102.1 GCA_009917405.1 bacterium c-19
TTGTAGCTATATTGACACTTGGTTCTGTTTGACCGGTTTTTGTAATATTAAGGTCTGCATTCATATCACCATTTGTATCAATGTTAATATCAGGAATGCCATTACCATCGGTATCCACATTGATCACCGCTTTTGCATTAGTTCCTGTACAGTATTCCTCTAAGATTCCGTTATCAATGTCTTGTTTCACACACTTGGTTGGTTTCCAATCAGACTTTTTAAGAATCACTAAGTTAAGATCGGGTTTGCCATCATGATCTGTATCGATGTTCAAGTCAGGTTTTCCATCACCGTCACTATCAATATTTAAGTCCGGGATTCCATCGCCATCTCTGTCACCGTTAATTATGATCCACTTGCTGTCATTATTTGGGTCTTTCCACTTGATGTTTAGATCAGGACATCCATCGCCATCAGGATCATTAAAATCAGGCTTGCCATCTTTGTCCACATCAATATCGATCTTCTTTAACTCCACCTCATGACAGCTTTCTTTGTTTGTATTTTCTGCGTTGTCTGTCGGTATCACACACACTTTATATTTTCCGACTGTTTCGCTGATCTTAATACTTGCCTTCTCTTTTGCCACAGTTAATGTGCCATTCTTGATTTCTTCCTCTGTTCCGTCTGTTATCTTAAATACTTTATAGCTGATTTCTTTCGTACCACTGACTTTTAAATCGCCTTTCGCATCACTCGTCGTAATCTCGAACGCAGTTCCCGGTTTAAAGAAGATACCACCGCTAAGCTTATTTATAATATCTTGTAGCTTATTGTTTGTATCCTTTGCCTTGATTCCTTTTACCTTTGGAGCTGTCTTGTCAATCTTGATGATTTCTTGTTTCTCTTTTGTGATAGCTCCACTGTCCTTCTTCATCCAAAAGCTTTGATTCGTTTCTCCCTCTTTGGTCACTGTGACTTGATTTGGTTTCCATGTGCTTTGATCTAATGACATATTCTTATATTCATTATGATCACTGATGATGTTTACATCTTGATTCGTCCATTTGCCTGTATAAGCAGTATTGTTCCCATCATTGATTTCTAAATGATACCAGTCATCTTGGATCACATCTTCCTTGATTTTTAGTGTTCCCTCTTTAAATGTAAAACTGTAATTTGGATAAGCATTGTTTAGTATGTTTTTATCTCCCTTGATTGGATAGTTCCCTGCATTACTGTTTGTCTTTGCGGTTGTGCTTAGCTTAATGTCATTCTCTTGTATCTCATCTCTTACACCGTTCCATGTGACTAATTGACTTCTGAAATCTTGATAAGTTAAGGTTGGATTTTGTTCTCCTTTATACTTCTCTTTATCATCAATTACGATTTCAATCGGTTTCGGTAATACTTGTACAGTGATTGTCTTGCTTAACGGTGTTTCTCCGTTCGCTGTTCTTGTCACTTTGATATTGATTGTTGTACTTCCGCTGTACTTCAATGCATCAAACTCTGCCTTGTTTCCTGTGACAGTTGGTGTTGAAATATAAGTTGTATTGTCTACTTCAAACGTATACTGTACATCTGTACTGCTTGAATCATCTTGTAAACTTCTGATCGTAAAGTGATCACCATAGATGATCTTTCCCGGTCGATTGATCGCTAAGGTGTTTTCATCAGGTCCCATAATATGCATCATTCCGTCTGCCTCTGCCTTGTTATAATTGCGATTCCCCGGTTTCTCTACATGTAACGGAATATCTAATCCATTATCACCGTTATAGTTATATTCAATATTCACTCCGTCATTCGTCCATGCCGTAGAGGTGCTGATACTATTATCGATTGTGATATAGTAATCGGTATCATTTACTGTGACTCCTCCGTCATTACTTGATATATCCTGTTCGGTAATGACCGGTGTTACTTGTCCGCTTCCGCTTGTCGCATACGTAACTCCTGCAAATGAAATCGTTTGATTCGCTTTCTTGATATTGATCGCTATCTCTATCGTTTTATCTGCGTAGTTTCCTGTAGGGTCATG
>QZED01000103.1 GCA_009917405.1 bacterium c-19
GTGGAAATTGATGTAAGACTGATTTCCACTTGCATCATATTGAAGTGGAAGTTACTTTTGCACTTCACCCAGTTATTTTATTTTTTCTGACTTGTGTATCTTCTCTTGCTTTTTCATTCTATTTCTCATATAATATTCATGGGGATAATATGAAATAGACACAGCCACTTCACTCATTCTTTCTGCTGTGTCTTTTCTTTTGGGTCATTAATTTATTTCTTTCGTATTTTATCAATATGGAATATTTAAAGACACTTTAAAAAAAGAATTGTTTTGATCTTTTAATTTCCTTATATATGCTATATCTCTTATAACAGAATTCTATAGTATCTGATCTTATTATCATTCTTTTAATTTATTCTTTTATAACAGAATTATTTTGCTCTATTATAACAAAGAGGAACAAGGTTAGCAGATGCCATTCTTCAAAAATTCAGAAGCTCTTACTGAGTGAAACAATTTATAAAAAGCAGTTGTCGAAAAATTGATGTTATCTTAATTATTTGAAATGTAATCATTAAACATCGCTCCATATTATTTTATCGATACTTATTATGAATTTTCTATGTGTCTTTCACTCAAAAAAAAGCCTTATTTAAAGGCTTTAAATTACACATGGTGCGGATGACAGGAATCGAACCTGCACGCCGAAGGCGCTAGATCCTAAGTCTAGTGCGTCTGCCAGTTCCGCCACATCCGCAAGTGCTATATTATTATAGCACATATTAATAATAATGCAATCTTTTTAGAATAACTTTCATCTGATTCAGCAGAATGCAGGAAATTACATCGTAATGATAAAATATGACTTATATGTTTACATTCTTTCTGCTTAATTATTATCTATAATTTTGGTTTTTCTTATAAAATAACATTATAAATCCCAAAGAAACCAAGCCAAATGCGATATATCGATATACATTCGTATCGTCGCCGGTGATTGCACCCCCGATGCTGTTTCCCGGATAATATACACCTTTTTCATCTGTATCATTTCCGTTTTGTTTAGGGTTGTTCGGTTTATCCTTTGTCGGTTCTTCCGGTTGATTCGGTTCATCTGTTTCATTGAAAACCATTGTATCATATGATAACTCACCATCCACATTTTTATCAGGCTTCCATTCAGTGATTTCTTTGATATTTTCATCTGCTTTTCCGTCTCCATCGGTATCCACATTGACATCCGGTTTACCGTCTCCGTCACTGTCGATGTTAATATCAGGAATACCATCACCATTACTGTCAATATTGATATCGGGCACATTATCACCGTCTAAATCTATATTAATATCCGGTCTGCCGTCACTATCTGAATCAATGTTAATGGACGGTTTTATTTCTTTTCCGACTGAATCATAAGTAAAATTAGTTTGCTTATAATCCTTAATCGGTTTCCATGAATGCATTATAGCGATGTTTGTTATTGGGTTTTGATGATCTTTAAAAATATTAATATGGGGTTTAAAATCACCTTGATTATCGATATTAATATTCGGAATACCGTCTCCGTCTGTATCAACATTAACGACTGCTTTCACACTTGTGCCGGTGCAGTATTCTTCAAGGATATTGTTATCGGGATCTGCCTTTACACATTTGGTAGGCTTCCAATCTGATTTTTTAAGAATCACTAAGTTAAGATCAGGTTTACCATCATTGTCTGTATCGATATTCAAGTCAGGCTTCCCATCTCCATCGCTGTCAATGTTTAAGTCAGGGATACCGTCTCCATCACGATCACCGTTAATTATGATCCACTTGCTTTCATTATTTGGATCTTTCCATTTGATGTTTAGATCAGGACATCCGTCGCCATCAGGATCATTGAAATCAGGCTTGCCATCTTTGTCGACATCAATATCGATTTTCTTTAACTCTAGTTCATGACAGCTTTCTTTGTTTGTATTTTCTGCGTTGTCTGTCGGTATCACACACACTTTATATTTTCCGA
>QZED01000104.1 GCA_009917405.1 bacterium c-19
CATGACCCTACAGGAAACTACGCAGATAAAACGATAGAGATAGCGATCAATATCAAGAAAGCGAATCAAACGATTTCATTTGCAGGAGTTACGTATGCGACAAGCGGAAGCGGACAAGTAACACCGGTAATCACAGAACAGGATATATCAAGTAATGACGGAGGAATCACAGTAAATGATACCGATTACTATATCACAATCGATAATAGTATCAGCACCTCAACGGCATGGACGAATGACGGAGTGAATATTGAATATAACTACAACGGTGATAATGGATTAGATATTCCGTTACATGTAGAGAAACCGGGGAATCGTAATTATAATAAGGCAGAAGCAGACGGCATGATGCATATTATGGGACCTGATGAAAACACCTTAGCGATTAATCGACCTGGAAAGATCATCTATGGCGATCACTTTACGATCAGAAGCTTACAAGATGATTCAAGCAGCACAGATGTGCAGTATACGTTTGAAGTAGACAATACAACTTATATCTCAACACCGACAGTCACAGGAAATAAAGCCGAGTTTGATGCATTGAAGTACAGTGGTACCACAACAATCAAAATCAAAGTGACAAGAACAGCGAATGGAGAAACACCGTTAAGCAAGACAATCACTGTACAAGTATTACCGAAACCGATTGAAATCGTAATTGATGATAAAGAGAAGTACAAAGGAGAACAAAATCCAACCTTAACTTATCAAGATTTCAGAAGTCAATTAGTCACATGGAATGGAATACAAGATGTCATACAAGAGAATGACATTAAGCTAAGCACAACCGCAAAGACAAACAGTAATGCAGGAAGTTATCCAATCAAGGGAGACAGTAATACATTAAAAAAGACTTATCCAAACTACAGTTTTACATTTAAAGAGGGAACACTAACCATAAAAGAAGATAACATTGAAGATGACTGGTATCATTTAGAACTTGATGATGAAAACAACACAGCTTATACAGGAAAATGGACGAATCAAGATGTAAACATCATCAGTGATCATAATGAATATAAAAACATGTCATTAGATCAAAGCACATGGAAAGCGAATCAAGTCACAGTCACAAAAGAGGGGGAAACCAATCAAAGCTTTTGGATGAAGAAAGACAGCGGCGCAATCACAAAAGAAAAGAAAGAAATTATTAAGATAGATAAGACACCGCCAAAGGTGAAAGGCATAAAAGCCAAAGATACAAACAATAAGCTTCAAGATATTATAAATCAGCTTAGTGGTGGCATCTTCTTCAAACCGGGAACATCATTTGAGATTACGACGAGTGATGCGAAAGGCGATTTAAAAGTCAGTGGTACGAAAGAAATCAGCTATAAGGTATTTAAGATAGCTGATGGAACAGAGGAAGAAATCAAGAATGGTACACTAACTGTGACAAAAGAAAAAGCAAGTATTACGATCAGCGAAACAGTCGGAAAATATAAAGTGTGTGTGATACCGACAGACAACGCTGGTAATACAAATACCGAAAGCTGTCATGAAGTAGAATTGAAGAAAATCGATGTTGATGTCGATAAAGACGGCAAGCCTGATTTCAACGATCCTGATGGTGATGGATGTCCTGATCTAAACATCAAATGGAAAGATCCTAATGATGAAAATCATTGGATTGTGATTAACGGTGATCGTGATTATGACGGTATTCCTGACTTAAATATTGACAATGACGGTGATGGTATTCCTGACTTAAATATCGATACCGACAATGACGGCAAACCCGATCTTAACTTAGTGATTCTAAAGAAAAGCGATTGGAAACCAACCAAGTGTGTAAAGGCAGATCCTGACAACAATATCTTAGAAGAATACTGTACAGGAACTAGTGTCAAAGCATCGATTAATGTTGATACAGACGGAGACGGCAT
>QZED01000105.1 GCA_009917405.1 bacterium c-19
TCATCTACTGCAGTAATACAGAATTTATAAGTACCTGCTTTTAAACCGCCGTTGACTAAATCAGGCGCACCGCCTTTAACTTTGACATTTAGGCTTGAGCTGCTTGAAGCATTGTTACTGTCTAAGCCTGCAATTTCAAAATTCAAATAGCTGTTATCCCCATTTCCAATTAATTCATAAACCAGCGGCGTTACTCCCATAGGAGCCACATCTATTTTTCCGATAGTATCGCCTGCATCAACATTTTTACTGTATTCATAATCTTTGCCGCTGCTTGCCCCGCTTTGCGGTGTCGCAGTATATTTAATTTTATGTGGTTCAACGATACTCAATGGCATCTTATTAGAAATCTCAGAGCTTTCTGCAGGACGATTGGTACCGTCAAAAGCTTCATTAATAATCGCTACTTGATAGTCCCCCACAGGAATACCAGATAGGTCCATTGTCACAAATCCACCAGAAGCAGCGCTCAACATTCGATAATATTTTATGTTTGAGCCGGAACTGTCATAAAGAATTGCGGATATTACATCTCCTCCTGAAGCAGTAACCTTTAACTCAACAGATTTATCTTTCATTACCTTTGTAATGGATTTACCGGATGATATTCTTCTGATTTCATCTAAATGTGCTGTAATTGCAGAAGCTATGCGTAATTTTACAGGCTTTAATTTAATATTCGCATTTAAGTTGCTTGTATCAATCTTGTACTCGTGCCAAGTTCCGTCCTGATATGTAGAATCTGCAGCAAAAACAATATCAGAACTTCTTAGTAAAGCATATGGTCTTATTGCAACTAAAAATGGACCTCCATTACTTTCTGCAGTTGCATGATAAATTCGCTCTGATCCCGACAAAGAGTTTCCTGTGCCAAAAATTGTATAATTTATGCTAAGTACTGAGTGCATCGCAGAAGACTGTACTACATTAAACTTAAGTCCCATATAATTAACAAAACCTTCCACCCAATAAAAAGTCTGCGTTTTAAAGATCCTATCATTTACAGGCACAGCCATCGCATCCGCAATGGTAGGTAAATATGGTGTTTTACTCATTATTTGTTGTTCATTAGAATTCAAATTGATATTACTTACCTCTTGCCTAGCATTTTGCAACGGGCAAGCTGTACTTTTATTAATTGGATATGCACCACCGGTACCGTATACACATGTAGGATCCCCTATATCTGCCGAAATATCTTTTATAGAAGTTGATGAAAGCAATGTATATTGCATATTATCAGTATTTACAACGTCCCACACAACGTCTCCACCTTTAGAACCTAAAATAATCTTTTGTCCTTTTTTTAATTGAAAAGATGAAGCCGCTGCTTCTAATCCATTGTTATACTTTAGCACATAGCCAATTGATGCCATACTAGCAAAGATCATGAATGCCAGCAATAATCTTTTCCACATATTCATTTCCCTTTCCTTCTTATCCTCTGTCTACAAAGGTAGACTTTAAGAAATAGCGGGAAAAGAACCAAAATCGTATGCTTTATAAACAAAAAACATACATTTCTATATCAGAAACGTATGTCTATAATTGTCTGCTTTTAGAAACATAATCATATTTTATGTATGTTTCTGCTTTTTTTATCCAAAAACCGTAAAACTCATATTATAGAGTGTACTTATTCTATGTTTGTTCGTACCTGCTCTGTTTTTTTATTCGCTTTTATTATAGCACGTTCTTTCATATGAGAAAAAGAGCAGAGACTTTTTAATTTCTCTGCCCTTGTGATACTTACTCACTCTCTCGTTTATAAACGATAAA
>QZED01000106.1 GCA_009917405.1 bacterium c-19
AGTGGCGCAGTGACAATACACGGAGTAGGAACAGTAACAATCGTCGCTAAGAAACAAGGAGCGGCAGGACAGGCAGAAGCGATTGCTTATTTGACCTTTACCGTAACGGCAGGATCACAAGAATTCATCTATACAGATAATGCAGGAAATGAGTTACCTAAAACGGCAAATAATTATAATGCTTATGATGAAGTATATGGAAGAAATAAGACATTCCAATTATATACGGCAGGAAATCCACCGGGAACTACAGTAACCTATCAATTAAAAGCAGGAAGTCCTACCGATGTTATCAGTGTAGACAGTAACGGTTTAGTGCATATCTTAAATGCAAGTCTTAATACACAAATGGGTAAGGTAATCGTCGAAGCGACAAGTCATGATCCTACAGGAAACTACGCAGATAAAACGATCGAATTACCAATTAATATCATGAAAGCGAATCAAACGATCTCATTCGCAGGAGTGACATATGCGACAAGTGGAAGCGGACAAGTCACACCGGTAATTACAGAACAGGATATATCAAGTAATGAAGGTGGAGTGACAGTAAATGATACCGATTACTATATTACGATCGATAACAGTATCAGCACTTCAACGGCATGGACGAATGATGGAGTAAATATTGAATACAACTACAACGGAGATAATGGATTGGATATACCATTACATGTAGAGAAGCCGGCTAATCGCAACTATAAAAAAGCAGAAGCAGACGGTATGATGCATATTATGGGACCTGATGAAAATACCTTAGCGCTTAATCGACCGGGCAAGATCATCTATGGCGATCACTTTACGATCCGAAGCTTACAAGATGATTCAAGCAGTACAGATGTACAGTATACGTTTGAAGTAGATAATACAACATATATCTCAACACCGACAGTAACAGGAAACAAGGCAGAGTTTGATGCATTGAAGTACAGCGGAAGTACAACAATCAATATCAAAGTGACAAGAACAGCGAACGGAGAAACACCGTTAAGCAAGACAATCACTGTACAAGTATTACCGAAACCGATTGAAATCGTAATTGATGATAAAGAGAAGTACAAAGGAGAACAAAATCCAACCTTAACTTATCAAGATTTCAGAAGTCAATTAGTCACATGGAATGGTGTACAAGATGTGATACAAGAGAATGACATCAAGCTAAGCACAACGGCAAAGACCAACAGTAATGAAGGCAGTTATCCGATCAAGGGAGACAGTAATACACTAAACAAGACTTATCCAAATTACAGCTTTAAATTCAAAGAGGGAACACTGACTATCAAGGAAGATAATATCGAAGATGATTGGTATCATTTAGAACTTGATGATGGAAACAACACCGCCTATACAGGAAAATGGACGAATCAAGATGTAAACATCATCAGTGATCATAATGAATATAAGAATATGTCATTAGATCAAAGCACATGGAAAGCGAATCAAGTGACCGTCACAAAAGAAGGTGAAACAAATCAAAGCTTCTGGATGAAGAAGGATAGCGGCGCAATCACAAAGGAAAAGAAAGAGATTATTAAGATAGATAAGACACCGCCAAAGGTAAAAGGCATCAAGGCAAAGGATACAAACAATAAGCTACAAGATATTATCAATAAGCTCAGCGGTGGCATCTTCTTCAAACCGGGAACTGCATTTGAGATCACAACGAGTGATGCGAAAGGCGATTTAAAAGTTAGTGGTACGAAGGAAATCAGTTATAAAGTATTCAAAATAACAGATGGAACTGAAGAAGAAATTAAAAACGGAACACTGACAGT
>QZED01000107.1 GCA_009917405.1 bacterium c-19
ATCACAAGCAAGTATCCGGATAATCAAGTACCGGGAAGATATACAGACGGTATACAGGCAAGCGGCTTATCCAATCCAAATTATGACTTTGTTTATCAAGAGGGAACATTAATCGTGAATAGTAATGCCCTTCCTAATAACGGAGAAGGCTATTATAAAGTCACAGGAACCAAAGGAAAGAATAACTGGTATATCAGTGATGTACAAATCTCGACAACGAATAAGAACGGATATGATGAAATCAGTAAAGACGGAATCAATTTCCAAACAACAGCGCTTGTTTATTCAACTGACGGTTCTTATCCGACAGATTTCTATTTGAGAAATTCAAGTACAGGAATTATTTCTAAAGCAATACGTTATCAGCTGAAGATTGATCAGACAGCACCTGATGTACCGACAGTAACGATGAAAGAAGTCAATAAAAACATCGTCGCAAGATTCATTAATGCATTAAGCTTTGGAAATTGGATGAATCAAGCAGTACAAGTCACAATGACAAGCAGTGACGGTACAAGTGGTATTGATTATTATGAATATACAGAAACAAGTCAAAACAAACCAAGTACTAAAACAAGCACAAACGGAATTGTGACATATCAAGATGATGTGGAACTCACAGTAAAAGCCAAAGCATGTGATAAAGCAGGAAATTGCAGTGAGTTAAGCAATGATGAAAGTGTCATGATTGATACAAAAGCACCGACTATCAGCGGAGTAAAAGATAAGAGTGAATATAAGCAGTATTATTTACCTCGATTCGTTAATGTAAAAGATAACGGAAGCGGATTATCTTACAGTGAGTATAAGAAAGACGGAACTGTAGGCGGAACCATTCAAAACAATGTGGATGAAAAGATCATCGGTGTAGGAGAGTATGAGGTCTATGCGATCGATAATGCCGGAAATGAAATAACCATCACATTTAAAATAGTACCGCTGCCTGATATAGAAACAGAGATAGACGGAAGTGATGAATCAAAGGAAATCATTGATCAAGTAATTAAAGAACTGGAAGAAATCAAAGATAAGATTGATGAAACAGAGAAGAAAGATATAGAAGAGTGGATCAAAGATGCATTAGAGAAATGGGAAAGCTTACGCAAAAAGGTAGTAGAAACCGATGATAAGAGTGCAAAGGTAGAAGGACAGGGAGATACTGATTTTGATCCGAGTGTAGTATTGATTGTCGATGATATAACGGATCAGGCAGAAGATATTCCACCGTTACCTAGAAAAGCGATCAATGTATATGATGTCTACTTACAGAAAGGCAATGTAAGAATACAGCCAGATGGAAGTATCAAAGTATACTTACCATATACAGAAACAAAAACAAGAGCAGTTGAAGAAACAAAGCCGATAGTATATGAAATCGATGAACAGGATAAAGTAAAAGAAATCAACAGTAAAAAAGAAGGAAACTTCGTAACCTTTATCACAGATGAATTATTAAGATATGCGATCAGTAATGATAAGCAGGAAATCAATAAAGATGATATGTGTGTAGTAGGACCTGATGGAAAACCAAATACCGGCGATGAGGTATGCGGATTACCGAGTGAAGATGGGAAACAGCCTGAAAAGAAACCTGATGGTAGTGTACAAGTACCTGACGGCGGTAAAGTAGAATTCCCTAACGGAACAGAGATTGAAACACCGGACGGGGCAATCATTCATCCGGACGGATCGGTAACATTACCTGATGG
>QZED01000108.1 GCA_009917405.1 bacterium c-19
TTCGGAAAACAAATCGGCTTTCAACCGTTACTGATATTAGCGGTATGGGGAATCATGATCATCATATGCAGCTTATTGAATGTATTGCGTACAAAGAAAAAATAACAGATCAGTTTTTGATCATTATAATTGGAGGATCATATTATGAAAATTACAGGGCTGTACAAGAACTATCAGAATCATAATGATACGGCATGTGTCTTTCAAGACTTATCATTTGAAATCACGCAATGCGGTTTATATTTGTTGCTGCAGGAAAGCGGTGGTGGGAAAACAACTCTGTTTCGCATCCTGTCCGGTGAAGACAAAGATTATCAGGGAGAGGTTTTGATCAACGGAAATCTTGTCATGATCGACCAAGAAATACGCTTGATGGAATCCATGAGTGTATGGCAGAACTTAACGATGGTGAGTGAAGATCATTCAAAGATTACTTCATTGTTAGAGATGATGCAGATGCAGGAACATCGCAATAAAAAAGTAAAGCATTTGTCATTAGGGCAAAAAAAGCGAGTACAAATCATTCGTGGCTTTTTAATGCAGCCATCAATTTATTTGTGTGATGAGCCGACAGCTTCGCTTGATGAAGAAAATGCTCATATTATTATGGAGTTTTTGAAAAAACGCAGTGAACAGGCATGTGTGATTGTGGCAACTCATGATGAAGTCTTATGTAAGCCATATGCCGATTGTGTGATGAAGCTGTACAAGGATCATATGGATACAGAAGCATTACATCAAGAAAAGCGCAATGAAATACCGAAAATTAATAAACAAACAAAACAGAAAAGAAAACAACAAATACTTTTTGCTTGTCAAAGACAATTATCAAGAAAAAAAGAAACGTTTTTTACGTTAATGTTGCTTTGTTTTCTGTTTTTTACTGCTTATATCGGAATAGTAGGAACAAATATATTCCAAAAAACAGCACAATATGAATATATATGGAAAAACGGCGAAAATCATCTGCGCTCGCAACCTAAGGAAGATCCCGAAAATATGATGATTGAGTTTAACATGGTAAGCTATGATCATAAACAATATGGTTTCTATACCTATGAAGATGCGAAAAAACTAAATGAGGCAGATCCTGCGATAATCGGATATTATTTGGGGTGGGATGTCGATGTATATATGAATGATTCTGAAGATTTTTATAAACAGTTTCATTATAAGACGTTTGAAAACGATTTAGGCGGACCGGAATTTCCGGGTAGTGATTATTTAGGGATTTATCCTGAACATGAATATGCTAAAGAGGAACGTATCTTTCTATATGAAATGTTTGATCAAAAAAAGCTGCCGTTGCTTTACGGCAATTATATGAGCGATACAAAAGATGTAATTATTTCAGCTAACTTGGCAGAAATGCTATGTAAATTTTATAGTTGTGATACGATTGATCAATTAATCGGACGTGATTTAATCCTGTATACAGAATATTATAATGATTATGATACAGATGAATATGTTGAAAAAGTAGCTTTTCATTCTAAAATCGTCGGTATAACTGCTTATCAAAACTTAAGTCAATATCAAGTGTTTACACAGGATCAGGCATATACAAGCACTATGCGTAAGAATTATCAATATCAGCGTGAGGATATGCAATACCACCATCTTGATTTAATCATTGATCCTGCCGCAGATGATTTTGATATGACACGTACTAATGCAAATAAATTATT
>QZED01000010.1 GCA_009917405.1 bacterium c-19
TCTTATTTTATAACATCTTTTAGGACAAAATCAATTTCGTTACATTAAGACATTATCATTTTCGATTCATAGAAGCGCCTGAATTCAACTTGCACGCTATTGAAAATATAAGAAAATACAGTATAATAAATACGATATAAGAAAGAATCGAATAAAGGAGACTTGGAATGAATAAAAAAGAGATTGCACAGGCAAGTGCAGATGCGATAAGTCTTAGAGAAATGCAGTTGAAGATGCTGCAGACAACGAAAAAGATTCATGAAATCTGTGAAAAACATCATTTAAGTTATTGGCTGATGTACGGTTCTTTATTAGGGGCAGTTCGTCATAACGGCTTTATTCCGTGGGATGATGATATGGATATCATGATGCCGCGCAAAGATCATCAAAAATTCATGGAGATTGCCAAAACGGAATTGGGCGAAGATTATTTTATGCAGACACCTTTAACAGATCCTAAATATGATATTCTGCATGTTCCTTTCAAAGTGCGGGAAAATCATTCGACATTGATTGAGGATTTGAATAAGGACTATCATCAGGGTGCCTTTGTCGATATCTTTGCGATGGATTATATGGGGGATGATGAAGCGGCATTTCGTCGGCTTCATAAAAAAACAAGTATGCTTGCGTCCTTGAAAATGAAAATAGATTTTCATCAATTATCGGGAATTAAGCGATATGTCAGAATTTTATTACAGTGTCTGTTTAAGTTGGTTCCTACCAAAACAATGTTTAACTATCTTCAAAAACAAGTCGAGCAGGTTGTGGACAATGATGCGAGTGATTGTAAATATGCGATGAAGGGAATAGAATTCTTAGAAAAGGATCTTTATCATTTAGATGATATTTTCCCGCTGCGTCTGCATCGCTTTGAGGACTGTGAATTCTATATTCCGAATAATGCCGATAAAATATTATCGGATTATTTCGGTGATTATATGAAAATGCCTAGTGAAGATAAAAAGAAACCGCATGGTTTATACTACAGCGATAAGCGCTTTTATGAGATACCGGGGAAACGCTCATGAGTGCTTTTAAGGTCAGTGTTGTAATTCCGGTCTATAATGCCTCTGCCTATTTAAAGCAGTGCTTAGACAGCTTAGTGAATCAAACCTTATCACAAATAGAAATCATCGCTGTAGATGACGGAAGTACGGATCGATCATGGGAACTGATTCAGGCATATGAAAAAGCCTATCCCGATAAAGTCCGCGGCTATCATAAAACAAACGGAGGCATGTCCTCGGCACGCAACTTCGGACTTGATCATGTAAACGGTGAGTATGTAGGCTTTGTGGATAGTGATGACTGGGTGGAAGCGACGATGTTTGCGCACTTATATGAAAGCATCGAAAAGCATCGGGCAAAGCTTGCGGTTTGTAATTTTCGCATGGTGTATGATCACAGTGAAATCCCTTTTATTGTGACTGATGAAAAACATTTTCAGGCACATGTGAACTGTGTGTGGAACAAGCTGTATCATGCCTCATTGTTTAAGCAGACAAGATTTAAAGAAGGAATTCGTTATGAAGATCTGAATTTATTAATGAAGCTGTTGCCGGATGTACCGGAACGGGAAATCGTATATTGTGATGAGATATTTTATAACTATCGACAGACGGAAGGTTCGGTGATGAATCAGCCGAATGCGCAAAAAAACCTTGATATGATCAGTGTGTTTGATGATGCACTGGATTATTTTGCCAAACATCCTAAAGCATTTGACACCCATCAATATGCAGGTGATTTATGGTTGGAACATGTGACTTTGAATACGATTACACGTTTAATCAAACAAAAGGACACACAGACAAAGCAGGTGATTCATCAGTTGAATGCATATGGAAAAAAACAGTTTCCAAAACTTTTTCAAACTGAATATTATCGACAACTGCCGATGAAGCGCAAGCTGATCGCTTACCTAAACGGGCACAATTTGAATACAGTGTCAGCGCTTCTGTTAAAAAAATAAGATAGTAATTGATTCGTAACTAATTAGCAGTTGCGGAATGAAAATAAGTGAAGCTTTCAATCTGAAGTTGTTTGAATAAAGCATTCGCTTATTTTTTTTTGTTTGTTTATTTATGATTTATTCATATAGCTATTTTATCTTTCCTTGTGTATAATGATAGTAATGATTTCAATAAAAATACGGCATGAAAGTTATGAAATACGGGGAATGAAAAAGTGAGGAATGAATATGTTAAAAGAAATAACGGAATTTCAAAAGAAAATTCAAGCACTGCATTTGAAAAAAGAACGAGTATCCGATCAAGATTTTTACTTGTACTTGAGTATAATATCTTCCGTAATGCATCAAGGATTCAGTGATCAGCTGCGGGTATGCGAGGGTGATAATGAAAAAATCAAAAGAAAACTGGCCCAGATGAATGTAAAAGATGTACAGAGCTTGGACGGATGTATTCATTATAACTATCAGTGCGGTGATCAATATCAACAGTTTTTAACCTTTTGGGATGGAACACCTTGTTTTAATATCGAAACACAAAAGGATCATGTAAAACAATATATCAAGCGTTGTGAAGCATATGCGAAACAGTTTTATCCGTTGGCGAAACGCTTCGGTTTTTATGCTTGGGATGTTTCAGAAGCGATCTTTTTAATACGTAGTGCCTATACATGCGGATTTATTACCGTACAAGAGGCACAGGAGCGAATTCAAAAGCAGGTTGATACGGCACGTCGTTATTTTAATGATTTTAATGAATATGCAATTTCTTATGTATGCGGATGCATGTATTATATGAAAAGAGAATCCGGTAATGAATTGTCGGCAAAGAAGCTTGCGCAGGCAGCGTTGAAAATTTGTGACAGTCTGTTTTTTGATAATGATCGTATCTGGGCAAAAACCTCCTGGCTCATTTTATCTGATTACTTTCAGCGACTGGATAAGGTGGAAGATAAAGGGCTGACTCAGGGAAATGCAGGCTGTATCGTCAGTAATCGCATTTCAGTAGATGATATGCCGACCACTTATTTTTATCGCGAAAAGGCACTGAATGCTTTCCCTGACAGCGGGTGGCGTTTCCTTGCGGGTGATGAAAGTGAAGCATATTTGCAGGATGCAAAAAATGCACATGTGTTCGCTTTAAATACGATTGCGAATGTGTGTCCCGAAATTATTCCTTTTCTGGATCAGCCGACTGGCAGTGCTTATGTATTAGGGGAGGACGGCGCGTTTCGCTCACTGACGTCTGAGGAGGAAAATCACTGATGAATTCAATAAAAAATGTAATTTTTGATATCGGAAATGTCCTTGTAGATTTTCATCCTATTCCGTATTTTCAAAGGCTGATGCCTCAAAGTGATATGGATACAATTTGCCCGTTGATCTTTGATGAGACATGGGAAAAGATTGATCAAGGCATCTATATGTGCGATGAAGCAAAAAACGAGCATATGCAAAAGTATCCGCAGTTTCATCAAGAGATTGCGTGTATTTATGCGCATTGGAAAGAAATGATGGTTTTGAATGAGGAAACTTATGCTTATTTAAAGGAATGTCAAAGTCATCACTATCAAGTGTATTTATTAAGTAATATCGGTTTGGAAAGTCATCAATATTTAAAAGCGCGCTATGCGTTTTTTGATGATGCGGACGGGGCGATATTAAGTTATCAAGAGCATGTGATAAAACCTGATCAAAGAATTTATGAACTGTTGTTAAGTCGATACGGATTAAAAGCTGAGGAATGCGTGTTTTTTGATGATAATGCATCGAATGCGGCAGTGGCATGTGCACTGGGAATCAAAGGCATTCGTTTTATCACCTGTGAGCAGGCGAAACAAGAGGCAGCCTTATGGTAAAGATCAATCATATCTATCAGGTTGAAGTCACTTTCCTTGCGGATAACGGGTACGGTCTCGCACGGCTGCACAAAGATGTGATCTATGTGAAACAGGCACTACCGCAGGAGCGGGTCAGCGTGAAGATCACCAAGCGGCTGCAGCAGGGATATGTCGGCGAAATCGTAAAGTGGCAGGTGCGTGATCCTCATCGTATCAATAGCAGCTGTAATATTTATCATCATTGCGGAAGCTGTCATTTATTGCATTGTGAATACTCGCATCAACTGAGCTTAAAACAGGCAATGGTAAAGAACTGGGTGAAAGACAACTCGTTGTCATTGAAGGTATTGCCTGTGATCGGGATGAAAGAGCCATATAAGTATCGAAACAAAGTGATCGTCAGCTTTTATAAAGACAAAAACGGTAAATTGCAGAAGGGGTTCTATGAGGAATTTTCACATCGCATCATTCCTTATCAAAGCTGTTTGTTACATGATGAAAAGATGGATGATATTGTGAATACTATTGCGCTGATTGCGAAAAAGCAGCGTATTGAGCCGTATGATGAAAGGAGACACAGCGGTTTTTTACGTCATGTGCTGTTGCGCAAGGGACGTGTCAGTAAGGAGATCATGGTGGTGCCGGTCTGTATGACTTCGCAGTTTCCCGGGCGCAAAAATTTTGTTTCTGAATTGTTAAAAGCACATCCTGAAATTACGACGATAGTGCAAAATATCAACGGAAGAAAAACAAGTGTTGTGTTGGGATCGGAAGAGCGTGTGTTATACGGCAGCGGTAAAATCGAAGATGTTCTTTTGGGGAATCGCTATCAGATTTCATCAAAGAGTTTTTATCAGATTAATCATGAGCAATGCGAGGTATTGTATCAAAAGGCGCTTGATTTGCTTAAACTGCACGGTAATGAAACGGTATTGGATGCGTATTGCGGAATCGGAACGATCGGCTTAAGCGTGGCAAACCATGTGAAGCAAGTCATCGGTGTGGAGCTGAATCAACAAGCGGTGCATGATGCGATCGGTAATGCGGCGATGAATCATATTACCAATGCTCGTTTTATTTGTGATGATGCGACTCATTTTATGGAGCAGGCGGCAGTAAAGAAACGACACTTTGATGTGGTGATTATGGATCCGCCCCGCAGCGGCAGCAATAAGGAATTTATGAGGGCATGCGCTAAGATTCAGCCGAAGCAGATTGTTTATATTTCCTGCGATCCGCGTACCCAGATGCGTGATTTGGTGTTTTTTAAAAAGCTTGGGTATGAAGGGAAAGAAGTGATCCCAGTGGATCTGTTTCCGAATACGAATCATGTAGAGACGGTCGTGTTGATGTCAAGGAAAGATAAATAAGGGCTGAAAAGCGGCGTATTTCCGGGCTTTTTGTAAGGTTAGTATCATCAGGGAAGCCTTGCGGAAAGCTCGGTTTTCTTGTATGGAAACATATCTACTTTGCAGCTCGACCGGAGAAAAAGTCGATGACCGGAAAAATGCGGTAGGGTTTAGGCTGTGGATTAGATGTAGTGGGTTGTGGCACTGGGATTGTTGTCAGAAACGACCGCAGTTTAAGCCACTCGATACTAAGAGGCAGACTTGGCAGTGGAATAGATAACAGGAGGATTTGGAATATGGATTTTAGTTTGAATCGAATGCCGTCTACACAGAAAGAAATTGAATGGCAGTGGGAACGGGTTGTAAAAGAAAATATTGATTTTTCTGAAATTAGAGTGAATGGCGCCAGCTGTGATTTTGAGGCTAATTTGGATTATTTTAACTTGACGGATACAAAAGCAGACCAAATTTCGTTTATTGGAAGACGGTATGAGTTTTTTGAACAGGCAGTTGGGTTGCGAGATTTTAGATTAGAAATCTTTGGAGACATTCATCAGGATACACAAATTGGTATGATTTTAAATGGTATTAGCCGATATCGTGAAGAGTCGTCTCCGTATGGTCTGTTTGTTTCATATAGGTATATAGGGGAATCTGTTTACTGTGCTATCACGGTATATCTTGTTGATAAGAATTGGGGCTCAGAGATGGATGTTGCAGTAATCGAGGTTAGTCAAGATGAGAATGCATATGTTCTTCCAGTAGAAATTTCAGAAGAAGCACTAGACTATTTTTCTTTTGATGACATTATGAGATTAGCATATTGGATCGGAAACTTTTGGGCGGGAGTACAATACGAAATAAATAATCGTCCAGAAGAAATAAGAGTTGTTGAACAGAGAGGACCAATTTCACTAGACGACGATGCATATAAATCACAAGATAGAATCGTGTTAATTAAGAGAATAGTTGCTGTTGATAAAGATGGAAGGCCTATTGAGTATGGTGCAACTGCTTCAGGACGTAAATATCATGTTCCATCTTGGGGTGTTCGTGGTCATGAACGAACACTCCAATATGGGAGAATAATTCCGGTAAGAGCATATCGAAAGGGAAAAGAACGAAATAATCCGGAGATTTACATAGAAAAACGATATATATTTGATGATGAAAAAATTGATAATGATATCAATAAATAACCTATTTTAGGAGGAACATAGTGGCAACATTTAGAGATAGAGAAGTATTTGAGTTTTGTGAAAAGACTTTTGAAGAATTAAAGCGACAAGACAATGGATATTTTCCGCATAAACACGATAAAGAGGTATTTAATAGAGCATCAGCACAGTTTGGAATTGGCGTGGAAGAGGTCGATAAGATATACGATTCTTATACCAAGGTTGCTGCTAAGCTAGAAATTATGAAAATTAATCGTCTTCCGAAGAAAAAAAGAAAAGCAGCAGTGATGAGGAAGATGCAAGATATAGTTTTAAACAATAAGGACCTCCCCTTTTATAAAATTGAAGGTGAACCACAAGAACCAATTGTGCCAGCAACAGATATTATAGAAGAAGGATATAAAGACCTTATATCTACTTTAGCTCATGTTGGTTGGACTATTCCTTTGACCATTGATATACAACAGTTAGAGGAACTACGCAATTGTAGTTCAGATGATGAAAAAATAGAAGAATTTTTTTTGAATTTTTATACGGATAAACAGCTAGAAGAATTATCACAAACAATTTGCTCTGCAATAGATAATCAAGGACAAAAAAAGAGATTTGAAGAAGCATATTCAATTTTTAAACAGGGAATGTATTCCTCTTGTTTGACTGTATTGACGACGATTCTTGAAGGAGTGATTTCAAGTTTTGGAGACGATCCTAAGGATGTGAGAGTAATGAGAATATGTAATTATCACGCATCAGAAGAAAAAAATAACGGGAATTCTATAAAGAGTCTGTGCTGGCAATCAATTTATGAATACACTACACTCTTGTTTGAAAAAAGTGATTTTTCTAAGAATGAACCAGACGAAACAAATAGACATTGGCTTGTACACGGAAGAACAAGTCAAATTGGAGAGAAGGTCGATTGTATAAGAGTAATAAATGCTCTTTCGACAATTTCTAACCTGAGATAAAAACAACCCTCCTGGCCATCATGGTTAGGAGGGTTTGGTGCATCTATGGGACTTATGCATCCATATCAATGCTAACACCTGATTTCAATTCGACAGTGATATGGTCATCCCAGATGGTAATCTGCTTGACCCAGCGTCGGACCAGTGACTCGTTAAGTTCGGTAAGGTGGGCGGTTTGCTGTGCGATGTAATCCTGCAGGTCGTTGATTCGCTTTATCTGCTCATCCCTTGCAGCGGTATCGACTGTGGTCTTCTGGCGGAGTTCTCGAAGACGGAATATTTCATCGGCAATTTCGTCATAGGCTTCTTTGCTCTGGGCTTTCTGGATAAGCTCTTGCTGCAAGGCCATTAGCTTCTCGTCGATGTTCTCAACGGAAGTTGCCTGCGAAGCTCGAATGACTGAGGCAATGTTGAGTTGTAGTTGTGCTTGATAGCTGCTTTTGTCTCCAAGCATCTGGTTGATAGCTTTGACAACAGCATCCTGAAGGACCAGCTCGTTAATGGTTCTGGCGTGGCATTCCAATCCGGTAGATTCCAGCCTGCTGATGCAGCGCCAGACGATAGATTTAACTCCACGATTGTTCCAGTGGAGCCTTCGGAACATTTCGCCGCATTCTCCGCAGATGACAATTTGTGAGAAGCAGTGGTTGCAGCTGTAGCTTCGTTTCTTGCCGTTGGCACTGGTTTTCACTACTCGTCTGCGGACCAGTTCTTCTTGAACCTGTAAGTAAATGTCTTTCGGAATAATGGCTTCGTGGTTACCTTCTACATAGTATTGCGGGACGAGACCGTTGTTCTTGACTCTGGTTTTGTTCAGAAAGTCTGTTGTGTAGGTTTTCTGGAGCAGGGCATCGCCGATGTATTTCTCGTTGCGCAGGATCTTGTTGATGGTGCTAGTGTGCCACTTTTTTCCTCCTGCACCGGTAAGGATACCGTCACGTTCCAGCCCAGCGGCAATCTTATCCATGCTGAGTCCTTCTAAATATTCTCGATAAATGCGCTTTACGATTTCTGCCTGTTCTGGATCGATGATAAGGTTGCCGTCCGCATCTTTTGTGTAGCCAAGGAAGCGATTGTGGTTGATTTGTACCTTGCCTTGCTGGTAGCGATATTGTAAGCCCATCTTGACATTCTGACTTAAGGACTGCGATTCCTGTTGAGCCAGAGAAGCCATGATGGTGATAAGAACCTCGCCTTTGGCATCCATTGTGTTGATTGACTCCTTTTCAAACAGAACAGGAATGTTCATGTCTTTGAGTTGTCTGATGTATTTTAGGCAATCCAGTGTGTTTCTGGCAAATCGGCTGATGGATTTGGTAATAACCATATCAATGTTACCAGCCCTACAGTCATCAATCATGTGATTAAATTCTTCACGTTTTTTGGTGTTCGTGCCGGAGATACCGTCATCGGCATAAATACCGGCAAATTCCCAATCCGGATTTTTTTGAATATATTCTGTATAGTGTTCTACCTGAGCTTCGTAGCTGGTAGCCTGCTCATCGCTGTCTGTACTGACACGACAGTACGCTGCGACTCGGAGCTTTGGTTTTTCTTCTTCCTGCTTACGAGCGTTGTTTCCAACTTGTCGCCTTGCAGGAATCAACATTACATTTCCCATTATTGACTCTCGCTTTCTATGAGGCTGTACAGATACTCTGCCTGTTTCATAGGATTGTCATGCAGGGCGGTGACCTCGTCCATATGAAAACGGGTAGGTATCTGTATTGTCCTCATCTGTGTTTGCTTATTATTTCGTCCGAGTTTTGTGGCTCGGCGTTTACGTTCTTCTTGTGCTTTCTGGTAGGTTTCCTTATCGATGATGGCAGGGTAGAAACTGTCGCCAAGATAATGGACAGTTCCCATCAATCGCTTTGCTGTTCCGTGATAGGTTGGTATCCCAGCTTCCGCAGCAGCCTTTGATAATGACATGCCACTCAGATAATTTTTATAAAGCTGTCGGAGTTTTGCGGCAGCAGGTTCGTCTATAATTGCTATGCCATTTTCAATCCGATAGCCAAAGGGTGTATGGCCCATCTAATCACCAATCCTTTCTGTGAATGTTAGACCACATTTCATTACAAACCTGATTTCATTTCTACCGCTAATCTCAATGTGGTCTGCGTAACTTTCAAAAAGCTCCTCGCTGTAGTTGGTAAGCATATCGGCATGAGATACAAAGTGGAGCAATAGATTTGTCTCCGTAACCTTTGTCGAATCACCAGTCATACAGATAGTGATTGCTTCAATATCAGAGCGGTAAGTCTCTGCCTGCAGTAGGAGCGCATTTATTTCCTGATTATATAAAATTTGATCGATATAGCCTTGCGCCATCAACTTTGTTAAGGTTTCTCGCTGTTCACTGTTCTGGTCGAGAAGTAACTCCAAGTGTTGAATACGCTGGAGTGCTTCGTCACCAGAGGAATTCTCCAGAGCTTTCAGGTACGGAGCAAGTATTAAGCGATGCCCGTAGATGAGCTTGTTTAGCATCGTTACAAATGCAGCTTTTATATCATCGTCTCTTACATACTTCATACGGCAGGTGGACTTATTTTTCAAATGGGTGTTGCATGCCCATGCGACATACTTGTAAGTAGTGCAGGTATGAATCCTTCGCTTAAAGGTGTCGCCACATTCTCCACAGATCATCTTTCCTGAAAAAGCATATCGCTTTTGGTATTTGTCACTACCTTTTTTGACACCTTTCTCAAGGGCACGCTGTGATACCAGCGCATTTGCCGCATCAAAGTCTGCGTGGCTGATAATTGCTTCATGATGATCCGAAGCCATGTACTGATCAACTTCACCATAATTTGTGTGGCGATTGAAGTTTTCATCCGTGTATGTTTTTTGAAAGATGACATCACCTGTATATTTTTCATTAGCGAGAATGCCTCGAATAGTGCTTGAAGTCCAGTTGGTATTTTTCTTGGATGGAATCTTTTCTGCATTTAGTTCATCTGCAATTGCATTGGTACTTTTTCCGGAAAGAATATCCGCAAATATTCTTTTCACAACCGCTGCTTGTGTTGGATTAATGATCATATTCTCACCATCCCAATCATAGCCGTAAGGAGTATAGCTGAGCTTAAAGGTTCCGTTCTGGAAGCGGCGCTTAATGGACCACTTGGAATTTTCTGAAATAGAAGCGGATTCGCCTTCAGCCATACTACTGAGAATGGCAAGGAAAAGCTCGCTCTCCATTGAACCAGTGTTTATATTTTCTTTCTCAAAGAAAATAGGGATGTTCAAACTCTGGAGCTTGCGGACCAGAGCTAAGCAGTCGGTTGTATTTCGAGAAAAACGGCTAATAGATTTTGTGATAACAAAGTCAATTTTCCTTGCCTCACAGTCAGCTATCAGGCGAAGCAGCTCTGGACGTCTTTCTGCTTTGGTTCCTGTGATACCTTCATCAAAGTAGAGACCGGCAAACTTCCAATCTTTACGGGAATTGATGTATCTCTCATAATGCGTTTTTTGTGCCTCCAGGCTTTCTAACTGAGCGTCACTACCTGTTGAAACACGGCAGTAGGCAGCAACTCGAAGCTCCTTATTTACGGTGCTATTATTCTGTACGCCATCGATTTTGGTTATCTTTTTCATGGTAGTTCACCTCCCTTCGTTAGTGTCACATATTAGCTCTGAATCCCTTATATATCAAGGAATTTTGGGCATAATCTCTACCCAAAACGGGGAGAATGTTTCACGGTTTATTTCAGTTAATTTGTTGAATTCTGACAGGGAAATAAGTCCAAGCTCCAGCATATTTTTAGCGATCTTCTGCGCCTGAAAGAAGTTATAATCTTGTTCAATATCGGTCTGCTGGATCGGCTTTGGAGTAGAAGAAGCCGGAATTGATGTTGAGATGTTTTCTTGCATAGTTGCCTCCAATCTGAGGAAATTCCTCACTAATAAATGGAGGCGAGATTGCGGCTTGGCCGAAAAAACAAATAAAAAAGAGGGTCTGCCGGAGAAAACTCCAACAGACCCTGTAAAAAGATGTGTTTTATAACTTCTTTGCAAAATCCAGAGAAATCCATCCGGCGCCAGATTTGAGCTTTCCCCAGAGAGTGGCACCTTCACCTTTGGCCTCTTGGACGATTGTAAAAATACCCTTGCCAGTGAACTGGCCGGTTTTATCATAGTTGGTACCTGGACCCTTGCGGATATTCAAATTGGCAATGCCTATCTGAACCTTATAGAGAGTATTTGCAGCAGGCGTTTGTGTAGGCTTTGTGGCAGCTGGATAGACAATATTGCCAGAAGCATCAAATACCTTGTAACCGGCATTTGTATCCGCTTTCTTCTTAGCATTATCCAGTACTTTATAGGCGCCAATCTGATTTTTGGCATCAGACCAAGACTTGCGAACACGATATATCTGAGTCGCGGGCTTTTTATCATCGGAAAAAGTGGATCCGGAGAGTTCTGTAGTAACCTTTGTGGCCAATTCGCCGAGTCTGGAATAGAGCCAGTTACCCGGACAGGACTTGTTCGCAAACCATCTGTGGACCGTCAGCACCATTTCATCGGACTTTGGTGCATAATTTAATGTCTTATTCTTGTCAGCAAACCACAAAAGTTTCTTCTTTCCGTTACGCTTGCAAATGTCAACGCAGAGCTTGACTAGTGAGTTATAAACAGCACTATTCATCGCATACGGCTCAGACATATCACTGGCACATTCGATGGTGACAGCACGCTGATCATTGGCATTGGAAGAAGAACACCAACTGCGGTTCTTTTCCTCTACGCAAAGAGAGATGTGACCGTCCTTGCCAATTCCGTAATTGCAGCTTGCTTGTCTGGACGGACTTGTAAAACATCCACAGATGCTCTCACAAGAGAGCTGACCGACTACACAGTGCGGTGTGATACGATCAATGCTGTGAGTACGCTGACCGGAATGATTCGGACTGAGTTTGGTATAAGATACTAGTTTGCTGTTTGTATATGACATGTTAGTTTTCCTCCTTTGTGCTTCTGTCGTGAAGCTGTTCTAATACAACTTTAATTTTTTCGGGGACCGGAAGGCCGAGATGTGCGGCATTTTCAAGCAAGCTGACGCCCTCATTGGAAATGTAGAAAAAGATGACTGCAGTACGAAGCACACTGCCAGAGCCGATGACATGAATATCGAGAATATTGGCAATGCCAACGAGCAGGAAAATCAAAACCTTTCTACAGATGCCTTTGAAGCCTACTTCGCTAGACAGAGTATGATTGTTGATGGCGCACATAACACCGGTGATGTAATCAATGACTACAAAAACAATAAGTGCATAGAGAAGTCCATCACAGCCTCCGAGAAAATAGCCTAGCCAGCCGCCGATGCCTGCAAAAATAAGTTGAATTGTGTTCCAGAATTCTTTCATTGATAAGTACCTCCATTTCTGAAATTAGATACAAGAAAAGTAGCTACCATCTGATAGCTGCGAACAAAAATTAAGCAGTCCTTTTCCACATATAGCATGTGATATAGGGCTGCAAGTTGCTGTGGGCACTGCCGGAACCCGTGGCAGCAGTAGAACCAGAAATTGTATGTGAATGTGAGCCAGCGCTTGTGGTTGTTTTGTTGCTGACAGCTGAGTAGCCAGAAGTGGCATCGATTAAGACACGATTGCCACCACTGGTTCCCCATGAGGTTTTCTGGTTTTTCAAATCATGAGTATGTCCACCGGCACTTGCTGTTGCCAGCGTACCTTTTGCATGAGTATGAGAAGGTATTTGAGCTGTGGTTAATGTGACGGTAGAAGCACCACCGGTTTTTTCTACTGTGGCGAAGTTGGTATCATTGGTATTCACACCGACCGGAACACGGCCTGTTCCCCAAGCCACCCAAGTGCCTCCAAAGTAAGTGGAAGGGTTGGTGTTCTTGACACTCATGTAGATACTTCCGACAGGATAAAGAGCACCGATTGCCTGTTTGACGTATTCATTCAATAGCTTGCCGTAGACCTTTACATCCCATTTTTCAGATACTTCAAAGCAGTTATCTGTTTCGGATACCTTACCAATCGCCACGCCTTTACCACCACTCTTGAAGTCCATGACAACAGATGCCGTAGATACGATGTCCGTGATGCTGATAGTCGTGAAAGCATCTGTTAATTCGTATTTGACTTCATAGGATGTTTCGGTGGAAATCTTACCGCTACCAAAGGTAAATGCTGTACCGGAATTGAAGCTAGCAGAAGCGTTGGTCCAGGTGCTTGTCCCGGCTACTCGGTAGTAAGTGGAGCGAGTAACTGTATTCTTGGAAATGCAGGACGCAAAGCTATAGGATACCGTTGCCTTGATGTAGGTACCATCATCCGATATAGTTCCACTGCTGTTGCATCGCTGCGAGTTGTAAGAGCTAAAGGAAGGCACACTGTAGGTGACGACAGTAATTGATACGGTGGCTGCAGCAGAGGTTCTTCCTCTGGAATCCGTAACTGTGGCAGTAAAAGTAATCGTGCCAGAGCTATTTAAAAATCCAGTCGTGAGAGTGGAAGCAGTACCGGAGTAGCCTCCACCACTAATACTGTAGGATTTTATGGTAGAACCATAGCTTCCGGCAGCACCATTGATTGTGAGAGTAGCCTTTGATTTAGATTGCACGTAGATGCCCCATGTGCTTGGTACATCACCGTCGATACGGCTTGCAGTCAAGCTGGAGATGGTAGGCTTGACTGAAGCAGGAACCGTTAGAGTCAGCGTACAAGTTTTCGTACCAATCTTGGTGGAACCATTATATGTGTCACATGTAATGGTGCAGGTGCCACTGGTGGTGCTTGGTATCTGATTAGCTAGTGTGAGAGCAGGTGTCCATGATACAGAGGTAGAGGCGGTCTTTGTGATGATAGTCCCCTTAGCACTTCCGAAGGTATAGGACAGCGTATGAGTGAAGGAGGAAGATGCTCTTGAAATAGAAATTGTTGTGGCACTTCCCATATTCACTGATGTTGCCGATACCGAAGATGCTCTTGGAATCGTGTTTAGCGTATGTGTTCCGCTCGCTGATACATTAACCGCATAGCTATAGACACCAGCTTCACAGCTTAATTTGAAAGATTTTGTACCATCAGCGTTATGACTGATCTTTAAAGAACCCGATGCTATCACGGTTCCGTTATAGAGCTGAATGCGATTGTCGGTTGAGGTGGAGTAGACGGTTGTGCCGTTGATGACAGCCTTAAAGCCACCAGACATGACCCAGCCACTTCCTGAGCCGGAGCCTTTTAACGTCCATGCAATGGTAGATGTATTATTTGCTATATCCTGACTGGATAGTGTCCAGGATAAGGTAACGGAACGGCCTTCTTTTGTGCCGGTTGTAATACTTCCGCTGGAAGCCATAACGAATCACTCCTTTATGATGCCGGGCCTCTCCACTTGATAGAGAGGTTGCCGTTATTTCTTGGGATGAAGTCAAACCATCCTCTGTTCTCATTACCAAGGGATAGCTTGTTACGAATCTCTGCATTGGTGATAACTAAGCTGTTGTTGGAGATGTAGGCGATTTTCTGACCATTTTCTTTAAAGGCCAGTTCATTAATGGAAAGCTCAGCAGTGAAGGCATTTCCTACCTTGCCAAGCTCAATAAGAGCTCCTTTGAAGCGGATATATTCTTCAAGGAGCTCCTGATTAGTTGCGATATTGTCCTTCAGCTCATCTGTGACAGCAGAGAAATCCATGCGGATCTCACTACTATTTTGCGTAATCGTAGATTGAAAATCCTGCTGGATAGTTGCCATTTCTGAGCGTGAGATGTATTCTTCTCGCACGGTTAGACTGATTTCTTCTGAAGTTTTGGAGATCTCTGAGTAACACTCGCGTACGCTTCCCTGTAACGCTGTAATATCATCAATTACTGTGTCAGTTGCTTCCTTCACATCTTTGGCTGTAGCTTCTGCGGCATCCGCCTTTGCTATCGCACTTTGTATTTCTGCGGTTTTTCCAATCAAGTCATCGGTGAGTTCAGTGATATTTGCATTCTGCTTTGCAGATATGCCAGTTAATTTGATACCAGTGGCGCCAATCGTTATGGTGTTCCCAGACGGATTTAGGTAATCTACGGTCTTGCTCATGCATGCATATCGCCCATCAATGCCGTGAGGCGGAGATAAGCAGTACACAAGCTGTCTGGCGTGAATGTTTCCAATATCTGCTCCAGTGTCTGATTCATCCACAATGGTCAGTTCCATGCTGGTGATACCGGAAATAAGCTCTGCAAGACGGGCCTTTGCTTTACGAAGAAGATTGCCCGGAAGTGTGACATCATCCCAGGCTTCTGTGGCCCAGATCCAGCCGATTTCTTTTACAGCAGTTTCATCAAGTATATAATTTAGTCCGTCGTTTACAGAAGTGATATCAACACGCTCATTGGATTCGACTTCGTTTCCTTCTTCATCGGTTGTCTTTTTCTTTGCTCCAAGTGGGATAAGAGCTGTGATGCGCTCAGTATGGTCGCGAGATATTTTGACATCCAGCAGATTCTTTCCGTATTCAACAGATTGAATGGAGCGTTCATTAAATTTGAATTTTCTTTTACTTCGTACATGTGTTAAACCTCCTCAAGATTTTCAGTGAAATAGCGCAGACGGTAATTTTTCCACTTGGCTCGTTTGATTTCTGCTTCCATGTCAGGAGATATATGACTTCCAAAGACCCCGACTTCAGAACATTTGCTCATGATGGCATTTCCAAAGAAAAGGCCAAGTTCACGTTCTTTCGGGTCATTATCGTTTAAAAACTGTGGAAACAGCAGGTGTGGAGCGATGGGGATGTATCCTTGCTCCACTGCAAAGCGGCTGTAGGCTCTGGCAGCAACTACGTTCTTTTCGATGTCTCCGGCAAAGGGAGAGCAGATATACACGATTGGTCTGAAAGCTCTTAGCGCACAGGTCTCGTTTTCGATTGAAGAAAGAACACCGAAAGCAGTAGGGTCAGGATAGCCTTCATTGTTGTATTTGCTGATTGACATGTCAGGTTCCTCCTTTCCGGATGGACATGGAAAAAGGACGCCCATCTCTAATATCCATTGGAGATGAACGTCCCATTTTGACGAAAAACAGAAATGAAATTTTCTATCTCCACTATTAAATGGAGATGAGGTTGCCGTTTGGCCGAAAAAATCTAATCTTTTTTATAAAAAGGTGTCGTATAGCCATCGGCTCTTAAAAGCAGTCCCTTGGCCCAAGGTGGTGTGCGGCCCATTTGCTCACAAACTGCATCCAAGGACATACTGGGAACCGCTTCGATGACAACTTCATCGTGAATATGCATGACGATAGAACAGCAGCGGAGTGTCTGCATAGCATAGCAGCGAATATCACGGGCAGTTGCCTGTACGATGTTCTCAACAAATTTCGGACCGTAGGAATCGAGTCGTTCCCACTTCTTGGTGCCACCGATGCCTTCATAGGTGATACATTGGCCACCGAATTTATTGGTTCCAATCTTCGTCTTTACATACGCCAACTTTCTCCCCGATGGGAGAGTGATAAAGAGCATGCCACTTCTGCAGGAGAAGGTCAAACCATATTCGGAAGTGGTGTGCTTGAACTTTACGGCTTCCATGACAGCATGATCTACATCCCACCAGAATTGCACGATGTGTGGGTTTGACTGACGCCAGGCATCTACAAGGGTAGGAAGCTCATCTTCAGTTAGTCCCATATAGATAGCACCCATCGCCTTCAGTGCACCGACGGAGCCGCCATAGCCAAGCGGCCAGCTCTGCGATTTTCCCTTTTTGACGCAAATGTCCATTGATGCCGTGTTTCTCCACAGGGACCTTGAACATTTGCGATGCAGAGGCGCAGTAGATATCTCCGCCTTTGGCGAAGACATCTTGACGCCATTTTTCACCGGCAAACCATGCAATGACACGGGCCTCAATAGCAGAAAAGTCAGCCACCAAAAATTGCGCACCTTCTCTGGGAATAAAAGCAGTACGAATGAGCTGGGAAAGGGTATCTGGCACGTCTTCATAGAGAAGTTCCACAGCTTCAAAGTTGCCAGAGCGTACCAAAGAGCGAGCCTCTGCAAGGTCTGAAAGATGATTTTGCGGTAGGTTCTGCAACTGAATGTTACGACCGGAGAGTCTGCCGGTTCGATTGGCTCCATAAAACTGAAACATGCCACGGGCACGACCATCGGCACAGACAGTCTTTTCCATTGCTTGATATTTACGGACGGATGACTTGGCCAGTTGCTGTCTTAAAGTAAGAACCTGTGAGAGCTTTGGAGGAGCAGACTTTAGGAGCTCTGCCACAGCTTTCTTGCCAAGGGTATCTGTTTCCAAACCATTGTTAGAAAGCCAAGCCTTCATCTGCTGGACGGAGTTAGGATTGTCAAGTTCTGTGATTTCCTTCATGGTTTCAGTTAATTCCGTTCTGGAGCGAGTATCCATTTTGATGGCAGCAGCAACAAGATCCATGTCTAAGCGTACACCACGGTCATTGATTTCTTGGTCTTGATGGTATTCATCCCAGACCTGAGCCGGAACGGGAAATTTTGCGAGCCTCTGCTGGATGCCCATTTCGGTCTCCACATCTCGGACATTATATTTTTTGAACATGGCCCATTTATCCGGAGCATGGAAGGGGCGATTTCTTGTACGCTGCCCATTGGCTTTGGTAGGAGCGCAGGGCTGGCAAAAATATTTGATGAGGTCTTTTCCTTCTGAGAGCTTTTGTTTTTCCAAACCGAGAACAGCACCGACACCTCCCAAGGAGAGTGGGAGTCCCATCGTAGCTGCCCAAATCATAGAGCAGCGCCAGCTTTCTGGTTCTAGATATTCTCCGGTCGGATAACCTAAGAAACGAGAAAGACAGATGCGTTCAAAAGCTGCATTGAATGCCCACTTGATGACAGATTCATCCTCCAGGGCAAGAAGGACTTCTTTTGGAATCTGTTCTCCGCAGGCAAGGTCAATGACCCGAACGGGCTGGCTGTCTGCGCTATAGGCAAAGAGTAAGATTTCAAAATTTGGAGACTCCACATAGCGATAGACGCCTGTTTTCTGAAGAGGCACATCACTGTAGGTCTCAATATCAATGCTAAGTGTCTTCATGAGATTGTCCTTTCTACAAAACAGGCAGCAGAGAAATCCCTGCCGCCTGCCGTGTTACTGTTTATCTTTATTGGATTTGTATTTATTGATGTCACGGCGGATGTGGTATAACGCATAGAGGATAAGATAGAGAATAATTTTCCCTACGTTATAAATGATGAAGCTATATACCGCTACAAAAAAGGTGTATGCGATGACGTTAGCAATAAATAGATTTAAGATTTCTGCAAATTCATTCATAGATTGTCTCCTTTTGTCGAAAGATGTGCTGACGGCAGCAAAACCACCGCCAGCAGGTTGATATATTACTTAAAGTCCTTCATGCGCTTTTCGTGGTATTCGAGATCACGCTTGTCCTTTTCCTGTTCGCGCTTTTCGCGTCTATGGTCATTGATGATACTCTGAATCATAGAGACTGCAGTAGTAAAGCCAACACACGCGAAGCAGCCGATACAGATGTTTATAAGAATTGTGCTAATCATGATTGTTTCCATAGTTTGTCACCTCCATTAATCAAGGAGATCATCATCGTCATCAGTTGCAAAGTCAGATTCAGCAGAAGCCTTACCACCAAGAGGCTCACCATCATGAATCTTCTGCAGATTGTTAAGACCGCAGGCGATGCCCTTATTACCAGAGCTGTTGAAAGCGTAGAAGCTGATGCTGGCGCGACCGTAGACTCCAGAGTAAACCTCAGAACGAGTGAGGATAGGATTGCGGTCTGCATCTACGATGCCTGGAGCAGAGGTTGCATTGGCATTCACAAAGTAACTGCCAGCGTAAGCAGGGTCGTCCGGTCTTTCAAGGTCGCCATCACGAAGAGGAGTCTTAAGTACGGAAAGAGCTGGTACGGACTTGCCATTACCCTTGAGCTTTGCTTCACCTTCACGATATGCAGCCTCGATAGCAGATTCAATCTTTGCGACAGTCTTTGTGTCGGACTTCGGGATAATCAGGCTGACATTATACTTCGGAGTGCCCCCGTTGATGGATTTCGGTTCCCAGACGTTGGCGTAGCTCCAGCGTGTGTTAGGACCGGTGATAACCTTCATGGGATTTGTCATTTTTGCATTTTTACTCATTGTCATATTCCTCCATAAAATCATTTTTTGCTGTGTTCATTGCCGGGCGTTTATCGCTCTCCGGCACAAGAGTAGGTTTGCCTTGTGGCTTTTCAATATAGGCTGCAAGGAGCTCTTCGAAGCGAGACTTACCGAGCAGCTTTTGCATGGCCGTGATACCAAGCAGCTTCTTTTCGTAAGGGTCAAAACCAGCAACTTTGACAGCTTTCGATACGGCGTCTTCACTGGTGTATCTGCGGTTGGAACGACCCTCGACCAGCTTCCAGCCGGTCCATTCTTTACCGCTGATTGCCTGCTGGAGTGCATACTCCTTGATGTTACCTTCCCAAGCGACCAGTTCGTCGACACGGGAGAGGATGACTTCGATTTCCGAATCCGTGAGCAGTGGCGGCAGCTTGAACTCGTGCTGTGCGAGTAGAAGATTGGCTTCCGCTCTGGCTCGGCATTCATGCTTTGCCTTACAGAATCCGCACCATTCACCACACAGGAAATTTCCATCACCGGCAAAGGCAAGGTCTGCGGTAGGCTTCAGAACTTCATCGGCCCATTGATACAGGTCATCCTTGCTGACTTCGTAGGTAGAAATGTTCTGACGTCTGGGCTGGTAGATGGTCATGCTGACCGTATCGATGTCATAGATGTCATCGAAGAGCTCCAGAGCGCCAAGGGCGTAACACTTCATCTGCGGATTGTCTTCAGCGGATACGAGAATTCCAAGACCGTGCTTGTAGTCAATTACGTGCATGGTACCGTCGCTGATGAGAATGGCATCAGATGTTCCGAAGCCTTGTTCTACCCAACGGGAGAAGTCCACTCGCTGTTCAATCAGAACAACAGGGTCGGAGCAGGTCTGCTTGGTCTCTTCCAAAAGCTCCATGATGAAGCAGGTATACCCGGTGGCACAATCTTCCATTTCAGCGTTATACCAGTCGAGATTCTTGGTAGGATCTGTAGCTTTCATGCCAAGTGCTTTGCGGAGCTTGTACTCACAAAGATAGTGGGCATCGGTGCCTTCTGCAGCATAGTTACTGCCTTTATCCTCATAGGTTTCAGAGCCTTGCTGATGGTGGACAGTGGAGCCAGCGGTCAGAAGAGGATGCGGAGAGGATTGCATGTCTTTTAGGTGGCATATTAGAGCACCTCCGCTTCCCTGAGCAGGGCTTCATAATGTATCGGGTCTACGAGTGACAACTTGCTTGCACCGTACTTTTTAAGAAGTTCTCGAATTTCAGCGGTATGTCCAGCACGAGATTTATCCGCCAGAACAGCTCGAACCTCCTCAAGGGTCAGTGCAGGTTTCGCAGGAGCGGCAGGGACTTCTGCTTTTTCAGCGGCTTCGGATTCTCCTCCAAACTGCTGTGCGAGCCAGTTTGCTGCATCGTTAATAGCAATGGCAGCATTTCTCAGCTCTTCGATGGTCATAGCCATATCGTTCATTTTTGACATTTACTGTTCCTCCTTTCTCGGATTGTC
The DNA here is from genome assembly GCA_009917405.1 of bacterium c-19. Lineage (GTDB taxonomy): Bacteria > Bacillota_I > Bacilli_A > Erysipelotrichales > Erysipelotrichaceae > C-19. The sequence continues at coordinate 20,926 of QZED01000010.1, forward strand.
TGTGTGCGGCGATGATTCTGAGATTCTTCGCCATTCTTGCGGATACCTGGCTGATTGCAGTGAGAGTAGCAATCACTTCTGCGTCAGTGTCGCTTCTGTTGTGAAAAGTTCGATTCACGATGTTCACCTCGCTTTCTGTAGGTCACTTTGTTTCGCCTTACACTACTCAATGGAGGTGAGACGACCGTTTGGCCGAAAAATAGAAAAACTTTTTTGAAAAGAAAAATCGTCCCCTGAAGAATCAGAGGACGACCATTCATATTATATGTAGTCCTTAAGCTCGGAACGGAGCTTCTTGAACAGCTTGTCCCTACGATATACAAAGGTATTGCGAGAGAGTCCCATTTCCTTGCCGCAGTCACGTTCAGATTTTCCCTGCATAATAAGCTGACAGATAAGACGACCTTCCGGGTCCAGCTCATTCAGCTTTGCATAGAGAGCGTGAAGAAGTTCTGTATCCTCTAATACTTCAGCGATAGCTGCAGATTCATCTGACATATCATCAAGCCAGCTCTTTTCGTTTCCGTCACCGTCACTAATGGTGTTGTCGAGAGAAAGCTGATCGCCAGCTTTGGCATAAGGACAGGTTAAGCAATCCATGTCACATAAGTAGCGCTTGCTTGCAGGGCAGACGCAACGACCATGTTCTTGCTGACGTTTACGATAGGTGTTGATGTCACGGTAGTAGTTCGTGTAGAACTCCTTGTTGACATCCACCCAGCTTTTGGATTCTTTGATGTAAATACGATACTCTTGATTTACTTTGTTTGTCATTCGATTTTCTCCTTTCGGCATTTGAACCGAAGCGGAGATAACCGATATGGCTGCCAGTGTTTTTCATAAGATGGTCACCTCATGCGGATAACTCCGCTTCTTTCCGGTGACCAGCCGTTCGTAAGCTGGCACTCTATTCAACTTTGTTTTCATATATCAATTACGAACACACCACGTGGCCACGAAGATGGTGAATTGATATATGAGTCCATATCACGCTATAGAAATTTGATAAAAGTTAAATATGTCCATAACGCAAATATGAAATTTGACAAACGGACACACAACTGATATAATATTTAATGGGGTTTTGACCTGAACAGTGTTGTTCCCTTTTGTCAAAACAAGTATATAAAATGACCTATGTCAGATTGGGTCTCGTTTGGCTCATCGTGGTTCATCATGGTTCAAAACGGAAGGAGTTGTGCTTCGTGGAATTTAAAGATTTTTTCTCAATACTGAAAAAGCGAATATCTGATGGTGCAGATGTTCCTTATTTTTTCCGTGATTTGATTGCCATGATTACAGATGTGTCAGAGGAAGAATGGGGTACACAGAAGGACCCGTCGACTAAACTGACAAAAGAAAACACGCTTCGAAATTATTCAAAGCGTGGATTAAGCAAAAAGTTTGCAGAGAGTATCGTTTACAGACTTGATAGAAATTTGTTTGTTGAATCAATTAATCAAAGGTCTGTAACGGTAAGAGAACTTTTGGCAGACGATTTCAAGGCGTATGACGCAACAGCAACGGAAGCAAATATAGGTGAGCTTTTAGCGGATTGCTTCATTGAGATAATTCGTTCTTCGGCTGGTTTTGTTCAGCAGAGTGTTCTTGAAAAACAAGCACAGCAGAAAAATGCATTAGAATTAAAAAATAAATATGGGGATTATCTTGTGAACGAAGCGAATCACACCTGTCCATTTCCGGGATGCGGAAGAGAGCTTATGATTTCGAGAGCTGGCAAGATAGCTTCATCTTACGAAGTATCTCTAATAGATAAGAAAAAAGCGCCAGAAGTAAATAATCTTCTTGCGCTATGTCCAAACTGTTACGCTACATATTCAATTGATTCCAGCACAAAGGTTACGAAGCAATTGATTGGAGTAAAAAAGATTTTGGTTGGGCATGGACAAAACGTAGCACTATTGGAAAACTTGTCACTTGAAAAAGGAATAGTTGATGTCCTGAAAAAGGTTAAAAAACTGAATCAGAAGGATTTATCTAATGCTTCTCTTGACCCTAAAGAGATAACACAAAAAATAAGTCCTGAAGATGATTTTGCACTATACATGACAATCAATTCATATGTAAATGCGTATTATGTTCGCATTAGGGAGATTATGACAAATGCAGACAAGCGTGGTGAGATTGATTATGATGAAGTGCAATACCAAATACATGCTATGTATAAGAAATTAAAGAAAGCAAAGAAGTCGAAGGTCGATATTTTTAATGAAATCGTACAGAAAATCCATAAGGTTAGTCTGATGGATGAGATTTTGTGCCAGATTGTAGTATCGTACTTTGTTCAGAGCTGTGAGGTATTCGATGCAATTGCCTAATAAATTATATACATATAAAAAGAGTACGTTAGCACAGATTCCGATTGTGCTTGACGCAATTAAAAATGGACCAGTACCGGTTGTTGATTTGTACAAGCAAATCAGACCGTTACTGGATGATGCAACAGATTTTATGTCTGTTATGGATTGTCTGTATGCTTTAGGAGCTACAGACATAAATGATGAGGGAGAGGTATTCATATGCTTATAGAAATGAAGTCTCCAGCGTTTAAGGAAAAGGGTAAGGAACGACCTCCTATCATATTTAGGGAAGGCTTAAATGTAATTCTGGGTAAGAACGATGGAGCTATGTCAATAGGTAAGTCTTCAGCGTTACTGGCAATTGATTTTGTATTCGGTGGAGATACCTATGTTAAAAGTGATGGCGTTAAACAGGAAGGTAATCACTCAATATTCTTTGCATTTGAGTTTAATGGTATCAGATATTATTTTGAGAGAAATACCGGTGATAGTGATACCTTCTATATTTGTGATAATCATTATCGTAGAACTGATAAGACTTATACGAAAACAGAATATACGAACTGGTTAAAGGTTAACTACAACATGGATTTTGCCGGAATATCATTTAGGAAAGCTCTTAGTAGTTTCTTCAGAATCTATGGAAAGAAGAACCATGATGAACTTAATCCGCTACAAGGAATTCCGGGTCAAAATATGGAAAAATCTATTAATGTTATTTTGACGCTTTTTGATAAGTATAAGGATATCGAAGTGTTCAAACGGAGTGTTGATGAACATAAAAATAGACTCGCTGCCTACAATACTGCAAGAAAATATGAGTTTATCTCCAATTTAGTCGGTGGAAAAAAGAAGTATGAAGAAAATCTTCAGGAAATTCGCGCGTTAGAACAGGAATTGGGAACTTTAATGGAGGTTGCAGAAAAAGGTCATACTGATGAAGAAATTGAGAAAAATAAACGCAAAGCGGAATTAACAACAATAAAGCTTAATTTAGAGACACTGTTACAATCGAAAGAAATGCGACTCAGACTTGTTAATATGAGCTTGGAATATGGGTTGTATCCGACAGAGGCAGATATAGCTGCATTACAACAATACTTTCCGACAGTGAATCTTCGAAAGCTATATGAAGTGGAGCAGTACCATCGGAAATTAGCAAAAATATTAGACGGACAGTTTAAAAGTGAGCAGAATGCTATAAAGGGTGAAATTGATATCATAAAAGAACAATTGGAAATAGTAAACACCCAAATAAAAGAACTTGGATTTGTCGGTAATATTTCTAAAGAATTTTTGGATAAACATTCTGCTATCACAGGAGAAATAAATGCATTGAGAACACAGAATCAGGCGTTCTTAAAGCAAAAAGAATTGCAGGAAGCAAAGGCCAATGCGGATGAAGTTTTAAGACGTAGTATTGAAGATATCTTGAGAGAAATTGAAGTAACTCTGAACGATAAAATGAAAGAGTTTAATGATTCCTTGTTTTCGACTCAGCGTAAGCCACCGTATATCCACTTCAATCGTTATGATAGTTATAAATTTGAAACACCTATGGATACGGGAACAGGATCAAATTATAAAGGAATGATAGTTTATGATCTGGCGATGCTTTTTTCTACAGCACTTCCGGCGTTGGCACATGATTCGTTGTTGTTTAAAAATCTCGAAAAGAATGTCGAGGATGGAATTATAAAAATCTATAACAGCACAAAGAAACAAGTGTTTATTGCTTATGACAAGCAGGGTGATTGCAGACCGGAGACTAGGGATATTCTAGAGAGGAATTGTGTTCTTCGTCTTTCAAATGATAATTGTGAACTGTATGGAAGGTCATGGAATATAGAGGAGTAAAACCAGTATGAAGATGAGTTATAACAAATTATGGAAGTTACTGATTGATAAAAATATGAAAAAATCAGATTTGAGAAAGAATGCAGGAATCAGTTCATCTTCACTTGCAAAACTAGGTAAAGATGAAAATGTTACTACAGAAGTATTAGCAAAAATCTGTAACGAACTCAAATGTGATGTCGGGGATATTATGGAATTCATACCGGATGGAAATGAATAAACGCTCGTTTAGCTAAGGAAGGAATCTGCAAATGAAAACAAAAAGCTTGCCACCCTATGCGCCTACTTTAATTGAGTCAACAAGGGCTATTGGATATTCTCTTGAGGCTGCAGTGGCAGATATTATTGATAACAGTATCGCAGCAAATGCAAAGAATGTTGATATCTATTTTTTTCCGGTAGACGGTGCATATATTGCAATTCTCGATAATGGTAAAGGAATGGCACAGGAAGAAATCGATATTGCTATGCAATACGGAAGTAAAAATCCGACAGAAGAAAGGGATAAAAAAGATTTAGGACGTTTTGGTTTGGGATTAAAAACAGCGTCTTTATCTCAGTGTAGATGTCTGACTGTTATTTCTAAGCAAGGGGATAATTTGGAGGGACGTCAATGGGATATAGATCATGTTACAGAAGTAGGAGATTGGTCTTTAAACGTTCTTGATGAAGAAGATATTCAGCAAATACCTCAATTTGACGAATTGATAAAAAACGAATCAGGAACATTAGTAGTCTGGCAAAAACTAGATCGTCTCAAGTCTGGAGAAATAAATTTTGAACTATCATTAGGACGTAAAATTGATAGAGTCAGAGATCATCTTTCTCTTGTTTACCACCGATATTTAGCAGGGAAATCAGGGATCACAAAACTTAAACTGTCAATTAATGGAGAAAAAATAAAAGGAATTGACCCATTTTTGACGGAGAAAAGTGTTCAAGCCATGGATGATGAAACATTAGTTATTCAGGGCAATAAGATATTAGTGAGACCGTATATTCTTCCTCACATATCTAAGCTGACATCAGATGAAATTAAAATGCTTGGTGGGAAGGATGGACTTCGAAAACAACAAGGGTTTTATGTATACAGGAACAAAAGATTGTTGGTTTGGGGTACTTGGTTCAGAATGATGAGGCAAGGAGACTTATCAAAACTTGCCAGAATCCGTGTTGATATCCCAAACACATTAGATGATCTGTGGACTCTAGACATAAAGAAATCGTCCGCATTGCCTCCAGCAGAAGTTAGAAAGAATTTGGAGATAATTATTAATCAAATTGCTGAACGGAGCAAAAGAACGTGGACTTTCAGAGGTAAAAAGGAAATAAGTGATACAGAAACTCACGTTTGGAACCGCATGAAAAATAAGCAAGGCGGATTTTATTATGAAGTTAATCGAGAGCATCCACTTGTGCAACAAATGATTAAAGCACATCCCGATATAGAGGTGTCATTAAATGCATTGTTGCAACAGATTGAGATGGGATTGCCTCTTAATCAATTATATGTGGATTTGAATAATGATGAGCAAATTACCAATGATAATGAGCAGTCAGATGTAGAAATAGTAAAATCACTACAGGAAATGATTATGATGTGTGCTGACAAGCAAGAAAAATGTAATCTGCTTGATGCCATTGCTTGTATTGATCCATATTCGTCACATCTTGATATAGTAGAGAAACTTAAGGAGGAGATTTTGAAAAATGATTAATCCAAATGTCGAACAATTAGAAAGTTTAATCTCCGCAGTTGTTAACAATCTTTATAAGGAAGTTCCACCTACAGAAGATGAATTTTTGGAGAAAGCAACTTTATTAAGAAATACAAATGCACCTATTATGCCGGTTTCAGATGATGAATTCGCAGAGATAATTTCTAGACTCAAGCAATCATTAGTCATCCAGATGGATATTGGGGTATATATTAACGATCGTAATAACGGGCATCAGTCATGGGTACCTTCAAAGAGAGCCGACTTCGACTTCTTCTTTTGGAACAGATATAAGAAGTATCTGGAAGAAATTAAACATTGGAATCCGAGAGTTACAACAAATCTTGGAAAAGTTTCTGATGAAATATTAGATTTATGTGGTGATCCGTCAGAAGATCATTTTGCAATAAAAGGTCTGGTGCTAGGAGATGTGCAGTCAGGCAAAACTGCTAACTACACAGCCATTTGTAATAAAGCAGCGGACACGGGTTATCGAATTATTATTGTCTTAGCTGGTATGCAGGAGAATTTGCGTAAGCAAACACAAGAAAGATTGGATGCTGAATGTACCGGAAGAAAGAGCGAATATTATCTGGATCCTAAAGCCGAACAGGGTATAAAGAATCAGCCGGTCGGTGTAGGAAGATACGGAACAGATAAAAAAATCGTTGCATTTACTTCCGTGACCAAAGATTTTGATAGCGGTATTCTTAGAAACAATAATTTGGGTATCGAAAACGTTAATTGCCCTGTTATTTTAGTGGTGAAGAAGAATAAAAGAATTTTAAATAATTTGATCAAGTGGCTATCAGATAACAACACGCAAAATGCCGCTGGACAGATTGATCTTCCTCTCATGCTAATTGATGATGAGGCTGATAACGCATCAGTTAATACAAAAGACGAAGATTCTCAGCCTGCAGCAATTAATGACTGTATTAGACGTTTGTTGAATCTATTCAGTAAAACTACGTATTTAGGCATTACTGCGACGCCTTTTGCAAATATATTTATCGATCCGGAAAAAGACGATGATCTCTTTCCGGCAGATTTTATCTATGCATTATCTGCTCCAACTAATTATATTGGGGCTGATAGAATATTTGGAGAAAATTCTGATAGTGATCACATGCTTCAGGAGATTGATATAGAAGAGTTAGAAGCGTGCTTTCCACCAAAACATAAAAAAGACTTTGTGGTAGAAGATTTACCTGAGGATTTATATGAAGCTACATATTATTTCTTGTTATTAAATGCAATTCGCGACTATAGAGGTGACCTTACAGAACATAGATCTATGATGGTACATATAAGCCTTTATACCAATGTTCAAAATCAGATACAAGAAATGCTGAATGTGTGGTTAGATCAGGTGAAATCGGATGTTCGAAACTACGCTAAATTACCACTTTCTCAAAGTGAAAAAATAAAAAATATAAAAGCGATGCATGTTGTTTGGGATAAATATCATTTGAGTGGGATTGTTGGAATAGAATGGGAAGACTTACTAAAAAATTATTTGCACAAGGCAATTTCTCCTATTGAAGTTCGTGCAGTAAATATGAAAACTGGTGCAGCAAGTTTAGATTATTTTAATCATAAGAATGATGGTTTGCGTGTAATTGCTGTAGGTGGAAATAGTATGTCGAGAGGTTTGACCTTAGAGGGCCTTGGCGTAACATATTTTCATCGTAATACAAAGATGTACGATACTTTGTTACAGATGGGGCGTTGGTTCGGATATAGACCAAACTATGGGGATGTTGCAAAGGTATGGATGACACCAGAAGCAATCGATTGGTACGGACAAATTACTAGAGCAACAGCTGAACTTAAGGAAGAAATTTCGAAAATGAGAAACGCGAATCAAACTCCTAGAGACTTTGGCCTGAAAGTTCGACAAGATCCTGGCGCATTAATCGTGACCGCGCGAAACAAAATGCGTACAGCAACTGATTTGACGTGTCCTGTTACAGTCTCTGGTAATTTACTTGAGACACCTAGATTAAAAGCATCAAAAAACATTTTGGCTTCAAATGAGACAGCATTCAAGAATTTTGTAAATTCATTGAGTAGTATTGGAGATAGATTTTTTGATGAAGAGCGTACGAGAGGACATTATTACTGGAAAAATGTTCCTGGGGATAATATTGCTCAATTATTGCTAGATTTCGAGACAAATCCATGGCATTTGAGTTTCAATGGTAGGGCACTTGCGGAATTTATAGAGAGTCATCATTGGAGCAATGGATGGGATGTAGTATTGATAAAATCTGGAACCGGTATTCCATACGATGAGCCGTTGCACTGTGGTGAAGAAATATTAGAGATCGAAGGGACAGAAAAAAGAAAAATTTTAGCTGATAAGAAAATGATCAGTGTGAGTGGTACTAAGTTACGTGTTGGTGCTGGTGGATGCACACGAATTGGATTAACGAAAAAAGAAATTCAAGATGCGGAAGAAGCATATAGAAACATACCAGGAAATGAGAATAAGAAAAATATTCCGGACAAAGCGTATTTGATAGCCAACAGAGATCCTATTTTAATGCTACATATAATACAAGCCGATTATTCAAAGTCTGAGAATAAAGATTTACCTGAATTTTTATTCGCGTTAGGAGTGGGATTTCCTAAAACTAGTGGCTTTACTGAAACTGCAAATTATAAGGTTAACTTAATTGAGTTGCGAAATTGGGTGGACGTTTATGACAATTATGATGACGATGAGGATATGTAATGAGTGGTAAAGAAAATGAATTAAGAGAAAAGTGGAATACTATTAATTACTATTCTGGAGGAGCATTGAAATTATCTGTAAAGCATCCGCTTGAGTGGTATGTTCGATATGCAACACCGGAGCATAAGTCTGTCGTAATAGTGAGCCAAAAGGCAATTAAAAAAATAGATTCGTCAAAATGTATCGATGCTTCATGTAATCAGAGGAAGGATGGAAAATATGCAATTTCCTTTACATTGATGGATCGAAAACAGGAAGATGTTTTCATAACAATGGCAGGAGATATTATCGAGTATTCCAATGTAGAAACTGATGATATTGCATTGCTTAAAGTATTGCGCAGATATAACGCATGGTTAAAACTATTAGACCATAAAAGCAATGCGGTATTAGGTAGTAATACACTGAAAGGTCTCATTGGAGAGTTGTTGTTCCTGAAGGAAAAAATAGAAAATGGAATGCTACCGTCTGTTGCTTTAGCAGGCTGGGTTGGTTCAGAAGGAGCAGATCAAGATTTTGTATATGCAGATTGTTGGCATGAGATTAAATCTACAGGTGCTTCATCTTCAGAAATATCAATTTCTTCTGTTGAGCAATTAGATAGAAATGATGAAGGAGAATTGGTTATTTATCGTATCGATAAATGTGCACCGGATCAACCAAAATCATTCACGTTATATGGATTGGTTCATGAGTTAATAGAGTTGATTTCACGACACGGCGAAAATCCAGATGAGCTAATATTAAAACTTGGCGCCGCAGGTTATATTGACATGAAAGAATATGATAAACAGCATTTTAGTGTGTCCTCAAAGCAAGTATACACTGTAAATGAATCATTTCCGAGAATACGGAGAGTTGATGTTCCGACAGAAATAACGAATGCTGTTTATCAGATAGATATCCCTAGTATAAAAAGCTGGGAAAAGTAACGAAAATGGGAGGATGTTAGCATGGATTCTACCGAATTTAAAAAAGATTTTATAGAGAGTATAAAAACTGCTGCAGCAGTTACAGGAGAAGGGTCATGTGCATCCTTTGTAGATAATATGGCGCAGTATCTAATTGATGCTGAGGCGTTATCAGATTTCACACCGTCTTTTTATAAAGGCAAAAGTGGGCGTAGTAATTATAGAGTAGACGGTTATGTATACGATGAATTCGATGATACGATGAATCTTATTATTGCGGATTTTGATGGTAATGATTTGGAACGCCGACTTACCGGAACAGCTGCGAATAAGGATTTTGGCTTGCTTATGAAATTTCTTGATGTAGCATTGACAACTAATTTATATCAAGAAATAGAGATGAGTACACCATGTGCAGACTTAGTAGATCTTTTAAGGTATAACAAAAAGGCGATTCGTAAATATCGTTTTCTTGTATTTACCGATGCAGATATGAGTGCTGCTATAAAGACCGTAGAAATTGATGACTATAATTCTATTCCGGTAGAAGGTCAGATATGGGATATTGATCGTTTGTTCAGAGTCTGTTGTTCAGAGCAAGGCCGTCAGATTATTGAGATTGACTTTAAGGAATATTGTGGTGAAGGTATTCCGTGTATAGAAGCTAGCTCAGCGTCTACAGAACAGTACAGTAGCTATCTGGGAGTTATTCCTGGAACTGTTTTGGCTGATATATATGACAAGTATGGAAGTAAACTTTTGGAGGGAAATGTGAGATCATTCTTATCTACTAAAGTGGCGGTCAATAAGAAAATAAGAGGGACTATCTTGAACAATCCGCAGATGTTTTTTGCGTTTAATAACGGTATATCAGCAACTGCAATGGATGTTGAGATAGAGGATACAAACCATGGAAGATTTATCACCTTTGTTAGAGATTTTCAGATTATTAATGGTGGACAGACAACGGCCTCTATTTCAAATGCAAGATATAAAGACAAAGCAGATTTGTCATCTATTTTTGTGCAAATGAAATTGACTTCAATTGATGAATCAACACCAGAAGAGTCAGACGAGTTGATCAGAAATATTTCTAGATCATCAAACAGTCAGAATAAGGTTAGTGATGCAGACTTTTTTGCATCTCATCCATTTCATCGTCGTATGGAACAAATATCAAGACACTTATTTGCACCGGCATCTGAAGGCGCACAGTATGAAACGAAATGGTTTTATGAAAGAGCAAGAGGACAATATCTGCAAGAACAAATGCGCTTGACACCTGCAAAGAAAAAACAATTTGAGTTGCAACATCCTAAAAATAAGGTGATTAAGAAAACAGATCTTGCAAAGGTTCAGAATACATGGAGAGGATTCCCTCAGGTTGTAAGTAAGGGTGCGCAGACCAATTTTAATTCGTTTGCAGAGTACATTGATGAGCAATGGAATGCAAATGAGGAGCAGTTTAATGAGAGATATTTCCAAACTACTGCAGCCTTGATTCTTTTGTTCCAATATTTAGAGAAGACTATACCAAAACAGCCTTGGTACGAGGGTGGATACCGTGCAAATATCATATATTACACATTGGCACAATTTAGAAGATTGTTGCATAGTCAATATCAAGGACGGGAACTTGATTTGATGTTGATATGGAATAGGCAGAGCGTGCCCGAACAAGTGGGTACAGTTTTAATCGCATTGGCAGAGCTGGTTCTTCTTCGAATAACTGATCCGTCAAGAAAAGTTGCAAACGTTACTCAGTGGTGTAAGAGAAATGATTGTTGGGAAGATGTGAAGAAGATACATATTGATATTCCTGAAGATATTGAGAGTTGTTTAATCACTATCGATGAACAGAAGGCGGCACAGAAATCCGCTAAGAAAGAGCAGAAGGTTGTAAATGAAATTCAGGCTCAGACAACGGTGGTTAATTATCCTGTAGAAATGTGGATGCGACTATCAGAGTTTGTTGTTAGAAATCATATGGTTACACCTACAGATGTATCTGCATTAGCGATTGCATGTAAAATGCCTGCTAAAATACCAAACATTTATCAATGCAAACGCTTACTTGCATTGCTACGCAAAGCCTCCGAAGAAGGCTTTAATACTGAAGTGTAAGATGGAGGAACTATGTTTAATACAATAGATTTGTTTGCGGGTGCCGGTGGATTGAGCCTGGGATTTATGCAAACAAAGAAATTTGATATAAAAGTTGCATATGAATTTAATCCTGCCATGCAGGAAACCTATAAGAAAAATCATCCTGGAGTAGCTGTATTTGGCGATGTTAGGGATGCTAACTATGCAGAAATAAAAGAAAAATATGGCGACATCGATGTTGTGATTGGAGGACCACCTTGTCAGGGATTTTCTAATGCAAATAGGCAAAAGAATCATGCAATTAGCCAGAATAATTCCCTGGTGAAACAGTATATTAGAGCAATCTTGGAATTAAGACCAAAGGCATTTGTAATGGAAAATGTGAGTATGCTTAGATCAGATGTTCACAGATTCTACTTATGTGAAGATGATCGAGAATTAGTGGATAGCAATGTGATTAAAACTGCTAATACCGAGTTGGCTTTACTTGATGCGGAGTTTATGTTTGATGAAGCAATTAATATTGTGCAGTCTGAGCAAAAACTAGGTCGATATAAATGGGATGTTTTCGATTATCTCGAATTGAATGTTATCTATAAAGCATCTAAGAATACAACCAAATTTAAAGATGTATTAGAAAAACATAGATCACGTTTGATAAAAATATCAGAGAAGCACACAGAAGGTGATGAGGATGATTTTATCATTGCCACTGATAGGGTTGCGTTTAATGCAATGCTTGATTTTTACGCTGGGAAAATAGAAGAATCTCAGATCAAGGAATTAATTGAGCCTGCAATTATGTATCAAAGGATGATGAGTAAGGCACAGGAGATATTTGAAAACGATATTGTGGTTGATAGCTATACCGACAATAAAGGACTAATAGCCAATATACGTTCATATGCCGTTTTTGATTATTTAAAGGCAAAGCTACAGGGGGGCGATGATGACGATGGATATGCTATTTCGGCAGATGTTCTATCCGCAACTCAATTTGGAGCTCCACAAAAAAGAATGCGTTTTGTAGTAATGGGTATCCGTAAAGATATTACAAATGAGGTTAAACTTCCAGAAGGAAAATATAAAGACGGTCCATATAGGACAGTTGAGGACGCGATTAAAGATTTGGAGGATGTTGAGCCTGTCTATAATGTATCCGATGATAAGAGCGGCATAAAGCTGCAAGCTAAAACTGACTTAAGTGAGTTGGCGCAGACGCTTCGTGACTCGGAGATATTGCATAATCATATTATAACTAAAACGACACCAACAGCTATGGAACGTTTTAAAGCATTAGATCAGGGACAAAATTTTCATTCCTTATCTGATGCAATGAAAACAAACACGTATACAGATGTTACAAGAACGCAGAATACGATCTATCTTCGCTTAAAATATGATGAGCCATCCGGTACTGTAGTAAATGTGCGTAAATCAATGTGGGTGCATCCAACAAAAGACAGAGCAGTAAGTATAAGAGAAGCAGCGCGTTTGCAGACATTTCCGGATAGCTTCGTTTTTTGTGGGACGAAGGATAAGCAATATCAGCAGGTAGGAAATGCGGTGCCGCCTATAATGGCAAAAGCTATAGCAAAGAAATTGGCTAACCAGCTTAATAAAGCATTATCACAGAAATAAGGAGATACTTATGAGCCAAAGAGCATACTATTTTAATTCTATAAATAACTTCATATTAGAGGATGATGAGCTTGTTCTCGGCCAATTATTGATTAATGATGAGTTTGAAACTACCGATCTCCAAAAGATGGCTTGGAGATCGGAGATTCAAATTTTAAAGGAACAATTAGTCGAGTTTTCTCAAGGTGATATTATTTTCGAATATACCATCCCAAGAATGGGGCACAGGGTAGATGTGATATGCATAATAGAAGGAATTATTTTTCTCCTAGAGTTTAAGGTAGGAGATAAAGAGTACAAGAAATCTACCACCGATCAGGTGATGGATTATGCGTTGGATTTGAAATACTTTCATGATAAAAGTAGAACTAGGTATCTTGTTCCTATCAATGTTTCAACGAAGGCGGCAGAGAAACAGAATGAATATTACTGTATGGCAGATAATATTCATAACACTCTTTTTTGTAATGAAAATAATATTGGCAGTACTATTCGAGAAACCATTTCGAGAATTAATGCCACGTCGTTATCTGCACTGGAGTGGATAAATTCAAGATACGCTCCGACACCGACCATCATTGAAGCTGCGCAGGCATTGTATAGAAAACATGGTGTCGAAGATATTTCTAGGAATGATGCTGGTGCAAAGAATTTAACAATAACGACAGAGGCAATTTCCAATATAATTGATCAGTGTAAGAAAAATAGCAAAAAAGCTATATGCTTTGTTACAGGAGTACCTGGTGCTGGAAAAACTCTAGCAGGCTTGAATATAGCAAACGAACGTCATCATTTTAATGAAGATGAACATGCTGTTTTTCTTTCAGGAAATGGTCCACTAGTTGATGTTTTGCAAAATGCGCTCGCAATAGATCGTGCGGAGAGAGAAGGCATAACTAAGAAAAATGCTCTTCGAGAAACGAAAGCCTTTATTCAAATTATTCATAAATTTAGAGATGATGCTTTAACAACAGATATGGCACCAGTAGAGAAAGTAGCTATTTTTGATGAGGCTCAAAGAGCATGGAACAAAGAGTCGCTCACTGATTTTATGAGGCGAAAAAAAGGGATTCCCGATTTTAATCAGTCAGAACCTGAATTTTTGATTAGCATTATGGACCGACATGAAGATTGGGCCGTTATAGTTTGTCTTGTGGGTGGTGGACAAGAAATATACAACGGAGAAGCAGGAATTCAGGATTGGTTTGAAACTTTAGCAAATAATTATCCCGATTGGAAGATTTATCTGTCGGATAAAATTACAGATACAGAATATGTAGGGAAATCAGACATCCCAACATTATTGAATGGACGAGAGTACCATTGCATTTCAGATTTGCATTTAGGAGTTTCGCTACGCTCATTCAGAAGTGAAAAATTAGCTCTTTTCGTGAAATTGTTGTTAGATGAAAGGGCAGATGATGCCAAAAGTGTTTATTATGAGCTTAAACAAACATATCCGATTTTTTTGACAAGAAATTTTGAAATTGCAAAAAAATGGGTAAAAGATAAGGCTCGTGGGACAGAAAGGTATGGGCTTTTAGCAAGCTCAGAAGGGAAAAGACTGCGAGCTGAAGGAATATGGGTTCCATCAGATATAAATCATGTAGGGTGGTTTTTGAATGGAAAGGATAATGTTGATTCATCGTATTATTTAGAAGTGGCAGCGTCTGAATTTAAAGTGCAAGGTTTAGAGGTCGATTATGCAGTATTAGCCTGGGATGCAGATTTCAGGTATACGAGAGATGGCTTTGATTATTTTAAGTTCAGGGGTACGAAATGGAACCATGTTAATCAGGAACAAAGACAGAGATATCTAAAAAATGCTTATAGAGTTTTATTAACAAGAGCAAGACAGGGATTGATTATATATGTTCCTGAAGGTTCAGATGAAGATCCGTCAAGGAACAGGGAATATTATGATAGAATTTTCCAATACTTGAAGAGTACTGGAATGGAAGTAGTCTGAGGGGTGATGTTTTGAAGGACACAAAGTATGAAGATTTAAATAAAACGTTAGCAGCAGTTGGAAAAGCTGTATTTGTAAATTTTTATTATGATTTCAAAGATTCGTCCATTTCAAAAGATGAATTGGCCCAAAAGATCCTATTGAAAAATCCGGGGTCGAAGTCAGAAAGTCAAAACTTTCGTATTCCAAGAGCTCGACATATATTCGAGTTGGGACAGGAGAAGGAAGCATTACGTATTATCATAGAAAGCAAACGCGTAGATAAAAAAGCAGTAGAAAAAGCTAAGCATATTTTGGCTAAAGAAATTATTAGAGAAGATTTTCAAATAGAGAGTACAGAGGAACGACAATTTATCGAACATTTCAATCAAGAAATTCAATATGACGCTACTCTAAGGGAGGCTCCTTTGATTGCGGAGAGAAAACAATACATATATCCTCGAAAACAAAATGAGTCGAAGAATGCTTTGAGGCGAGCACAGTATTTGTGCGAAGTAGATAATTCACATTTTGTTTTCAAACGAAGAAATAGTTCTGATAATTATACAGAGCCACATCATTTGATCCCATTATCGGCGTATCGTGATTTTCCAGGAATTGATTTGGACAGAGAGCAAAATATTGTATCGCTTTGTAGTAATTGTCATAATATGTTGCATTATGGTGCCTCGTACAAAGAAGTGTTACATGAGTTGTATGTTCAAAGAAGGGAATTATTAAAACAGATAGGCATAGTAGTATCTTTTGAACAATTGGTGAGTTATTATTGAATGATAAGACATTAAAATGAAATTTTATTTTGAGAAAAACTTAATGAAAAATCTTTTTTGAGCATTTTAATGTATTAAAGATTATGATTCAATCGATATAACTGTTATAGTAAAGACGTTTTAATATGGATGAGAAATAACCAGAAGGAGGCCTCTTATTTGAAAAAGAAAAAAGATGAAATATCCATTCGTTCCAGCGCAGCGGAATATCTGACTTATGTTGCATCTATCGGTGATCAGCAAGACAGTATTGAAATGCGCTATGAGGATGAGAATATATGGCTGACACAGAGGATGATGGCCACACTGTATGATGTGGATGTTCGTACAATCAATGAGCATATTAAGAAGATTTATTCCGACTCAGAACTTGAGGAAGAAGCAACTATCCGGAAATTCCGGATAGTTCAAACCGAAGGTTCACGCCAGGTCACTCGTGATACGAAACATTATAATCTTCAAATGATTATTGCTGTTGGATTCAAGGTAAACAATGAGCGAGCGGTGCAATTTCGTAAGTGGGCAAATGGCATCGTAAAGGACTACACCATCAAAGGCTGGGTTATTGATGACGAGCGTCTGAAAAATGGTGGTTCAGTTCTCACAACAGAATATTTTGACCGCCTGCTTGAGCAGATTCGTGAGATTCGTTTGTCTGAGCGTAGATTCTATCAAAAGATAACGGACATTTATGCAACAGCTCTTGATTATGACCGCACAGCAAAAACGACAAAGCAGTTCTTTGCAAAAGTGCAGAACAAGATGCATTATGCAGTTCACGGTCATACGGCAGCAGAGTTGATTTACGAGCGAGCAGATGCTGATAAGCCACATATGGGGCTGACCACGTGGGCAGCAGCGCCGGAAGGTAAGATAGTAAAAAGTGATGTGAGCGTTGCGAAGAATTATTTGAGTGAGCAGGAAATGCGTTCACTGGAGCGTATTGTATCTGCTTATCTGGATTTAGCAGAGGACCGTGCAGAACGTCATATTCCAATGACGATGGAGGATTGGTCAAAGCGACTGGATCTATTCCTGATGGCTGATGACAGAGAGGTTCTTCAGGATGCAGGAAAAATTACGGCAGAGATCGCCAAGGCTAAAGCCGAGACTGAATTTGAAAAGTACCGTGTTATTCAGGACAGACTGTTTATGTCTGACTTTGATAAATACATGCTGGAATTGGAAGAGAATGCGAAGAAGTAGCAGCATCGCCATTAAAATTTCAACTTGCCAAGATCGAGTGCATGGGAGTTGGGGCATCAGTCGTGGCGAAAAATAGCTGTTGACCTGTTCTATGTACGAAGAACAGACAAGGTGGAGACGATGGCGGTTCTCTGTTAAATTTGACTTTTATGTTGGAATCACTATAATAGTAGAAACGAATAAAAAAGTTGAATTTTTTCCGTGGACGGGCGAGGTTCAGACTGTGATATGGATAACGAAATGTATCAATACTTTTTGGCTACAGAATATGTTGATATGTTTCCGCAAACAAACGGAGATATTTTGCTACAGTCTACATTAGTCTGGACCGGTTCCCGAAAACTGACATCAATCTGGACGTATCGTGCCATGTAGAAACCGTTGTGCTTTTGTCTCGCAAATTGTAAAACAATTCTTAAATTGAACAGAGAATAAGCCTATGATGTGGCAGAAGGAGAAAGTGTATGGAAGGGTATTGAAATTGGCATCTATACAGAACATTTGGAAATAAATTCATCTCATTAACGGATTTGCAAAGTATAATCATTACAGGTGTCCGGAAACGATAAGCTTTGAATAATTTTTCGGATCGGTAGTCCATCAAAATTGAAAATTTATGTAAAGAAAAAATCGCGGAGTTTGAAAAAAATAATATTGAGAGAATGGTAGGAGGAAAATATTATGGAATGGAAAAAACTATTAACAGAATGTCGGTTCGGCAAAGAAGAAGAAAATCCAAGAGCTTTTGAGGATTATTACATAAGTCCGTTTGAAAGAGATTATGAGATGATTGTATCCAGTGCGGCATTTAGACGACTACAAGATAAGACTCAAGTTTTTCCGTTGTCCAAAAGTGATTTTGTCAGAACCAGATTAACACATTCTATAGAAGTATCAACTATCGCGAAACAATTAGGAATCATGTGTTTTCAAAATACATCGTTTTATCAACACTTACCAATAGATTCTGATGAGCGAGACAATAAAAAATTAATATCGCAAAGAGTTGGTGATATTGAAGCGATTTTATCGTGTGCCGGATTATTGCATGATCTCGGGAATCCGCCGTTTGGTCATGTAGGCGAAGAGATCATAAGAGAATGGTTTAAGGATAATCTCAAAAAGATTTATTCTTTGAAAAGAAATGATGAAAAACCTGTTTCTGAGTTGTTGAATCAAAAACAGATTATGGATTTGGAAAATTTTGAAGGAAATGCGCAAGCTCTCAGAATTTTATCAAAAGCTCGATATCAAAAAGAACTTAATTTGCCGTTTTCAATTATCAGTGCCTTGATTAAATATCCGACAAGATGTGATGAAATAGGGAAGACCAATATTAGACATAAAATGGGATGTTATCAGGCTGAAGAAAATGCTTTTTTAGATATTGCGAAAGAAGTGGGGACAATCAATGATGAAGGGGTAGTAATACGTCATCCTCTGGCATATATAGTTGAAGCGGCAGATGATATTGCATATATGACCGCTGATTTAGAAGATGCTGTAAAATCCGGCATTGTCAGTGTTAACGACTTGTTGTATTTTTTTAAGAATACATATGAGTCATTGGGAGAAAATTACGGAGAATCTAAACAGCACGTTGAAAGAACTAGAGAGATTATTAATAAATTGGACTCTCTCAACAGGGCAGAAGAAGATAAGACAAAAGTCATGAGCCAGTGGGGAACTTATCTTAGAAGATGGTTGATGTATGTTGTATGTTGGAGATTCTCAAAAAGCTATGATAATCTTTTGCAGGGAACATATGCTTACGATTTATTCTATGATAATAATCATAGTTTAACAGTAAAAATGTTAAAGAAAGCAATGAGTGAATTTGTTTTTGATTCGCGCATTATTACAGAACCTGAAATGTCTGCGCAGATAATCCTTAATTTTTTATTGGATAAGTTTATTCCGGCAGTCATTAGATTTGATAATTACGGGGTGATGACCACGCAGGATAAAAAAGTAATTACGCTCATTTCAGCTAATTATATTGATGATTATTTTAAGGTCAAGAAATTTGATGGTATTACAGATGAAGCAGAACTTTTGTATCGCAGAATATTGACGGCAACAGATTTTATAAGCGGAATGACAGATGGATATGCAAAAGCGCTGTATAAAAAAATGTCAGGGTTAGAATAAAGACGATAACGTAACAACCACCGGCTGGGGCTGAGGTTGTTATTTTATATACGAAGCTTAAGCTTCCGAAATGTGACCTGCATGAAAATAATTACTCATTCCTCGATTTTAATTCATTTTAAGTAAAACTAAGCCATATTTAACTTTTCTTGGATAATATTTTGTGAATCCTACGACTAAAAATATAAGTATAAATACCATTGTTTTAGTATTGTAATTTCCGATAACATTGCGAAATACTGTTGCGTCCACTCAATTACTCTCCTGAATTTCGCACTCCTTTTCTCATATTGTAACAAAAATCCGAAATCGTGAAACCAATAGTTAATAAACTAAGATCATCGATACAAACGAATAAACCCTTCCTTATTCAGCTGAACCAGAATCTGCAATAAAATCGGAGCGATAAAAATTCCTAAGAATCCAAGACATTTTACTCCGAGAAACATACATGCAAGCATTAAAACAGGATGAATACCCAAGCGCTTACCGACAATACGCGGCTCAATGACCTGTCGGATGATATTAATGATCAAATGCAGAATTAACAGACCTGATGCGAGTTTCATTTGATGCTGAAAAAAGGCAATAATTATCCACGGATATAACACGGTGCCGGTACCCAAAATCGGGAAAATATCAAAAAAAGAAATCAGAAATGCAATCGGCACTGCATATTCGACTTTCAAGATCATAAGACCAATAGCCAATTCCGCAAACGTAATGATCATTAATCTGCCGTAAGCGCTGATATAATGAGCTATCGTATCAGTCACGATTGTACGGAATCGATAGAACTTATCATGTGACTCCTTAGGGATTTGCCGCATGATAAAATGTGATAATACAGAGAAATCCATTGTAAAGAATATCGAAGACAACAGTGTCATGAAAAAAGAAACGATGATGCCAGGCAGAGATGCCGTTATCGCTTTAAACAGCGAAAACAAAGAAGCACTGGAAGAAATTGTAAATGCATGCAGTGAATCCATTGCTTGAATAAAAAATTCATTCATATCAATTTGCGCCGTTAAAGGAAAATTTGCCAGTTCACTTTCTAAAGTATGAAAACAATGGTCTAGCATGGGAGCGATATTAGTTTCATATAAAGCAGGAAATTGAATGATAAAAGCAGATAAAAAATGAAAACAATAAATGCATAAAGCAGTTACTGCAGTTCCGATCGTACCGTAAAATAACAACAAATAAAAAAATGAAATCAGCTTCTGTGGAAACGGAAGCAGCTTAGAGGTGCGGCGAATCGCTGGGCGCAGTGAAAACGCAATTAAAAAACCGATAAACAGCGGTAAGATCTCATACAGCACATAACGAAGTAACAGATATAATAAACCAAAGACCATGATCCAATAAAGAAAATGAATCATGATCGCACGTTCCTTTTCCACATTCATAAGCTTCACCGATAACATTATATGCGGCATATAAACAAAATATCGCACGGAACCTTCACCGATTATGCCATAAATTGACCGATTAGGACGAATCGGCAGCACATCAAAAGAAAACGCTTGCAAGAAACATAAAATGCATTACAATATAGATATACTAAAGATGTGAGGAGGCGAACCGCTATGGATCAAGGAAACGGATACGAAAAAAAAGATCATGCGGTTGTGTTGAGGCACATGTTTTTTAATCTGAAAGAAAGCGGGATAAAATGAGGTTCCCGTTTTTATTTGTCTGATAAAAACATATGAGGAGGTAAGCGACATGAATCAGATTGACATTAAGACTTTTTGGGATGCATGTGCGAACGGAGATTTCACCACTGTTTGTGCAGAAGTAAAAAAAGGAGCCGATATTAATTATCAAAACGGTGATGGCAGAACGGCATTGATGCGCGCGGCAAAGCGAGATCATAAGGATATTGTTCGCTATTTGGTCGATAACGGTGCCGATGTAAATGCAGAAGATAATAAAGGGAAAACGGCTATTATGGGAGCTGCGAAAAAAGGCAATAAAACAATATGTAAAAAGCTGATTGAAGCAGGTGCTGATGTGAATAAAAAAGATGATCGCGGCAGAACGGCATTGATGCGTGCAGCATTTTTAGGCAGAGATCGCTGTGTTGCGGTGCTGTTAGATGCCGGAGCTGATATCAATGCACAGGATGAAACCGGTAGAAGTGCCTTGATGGAAGCATGCATTGCCTTCAAAAAGGACGTTATTCGCTTATTGTTGGAGCGGGGCGCCGATGTAAATTTGGGTGATAATAACGGCTGTACGGCGTTGATGCGTGCGGCATACGGCGGTTACGCAGGCTTGGTAGAGGATTTAATTGCGAACGGTGCCGATAAAGAATTAATTGATAAAGAGGGTCGAAAAGCAGTCCATTATGTCCGTGGCGAATGCTTAGATCAATTAAAACCGTTATTAAAGTAGAGCGATAAAATGCGTGATTATTTAGCACACGAGGTCCGGAATGTAGCCGTTTTAGGACATAGCGGCGCCGGGAAAACAGCAGTATTGGAAAGCATGTTGTTTTTTACGAAAGCAAGTGATCGCTTCGGACATACAAGTGAAGGAAGCTCTTTGATTGATTACGACCCTGAGGAAGTGCGCCGAGGTATATCGGTATATACCTCAATCGTACCGATCGAATGGAAAGAATGTAAAATAAATTTCTTAGATACTCCCGGCTATGCCGATTTCTGCGGTGAAAAAGAAGCGGCAATCGCCACTGCGGATAACGCTTTGATCATCGTCGGCGCCAAGGAAGGAGTGCAGAGCGGAACGATTCGTGCATGGGAAGAAGCGCAGCAGCGCAAGCTTCCTACCATCTTCTTTATTAATAAAACCGATGAAGAAAATGCATCTTTTGACACTGCCTACGCTAAGCTGCGTGAAGTGTTCGGAAAAAGTGTAATTCCTTTTGAAGTTCCGATTATTGAAAATGATGAAGTGATTGGTTCCGTCAATATTTTGAGAGATAAAGCATGGTATTTCAAAGGTGCAAAGGCAGATCCGAATAAAGCTTGCGAAGTGCCGCAGCATATGGCTGAACAAGTCAAAGCGTACAAAGATCAAATCGCCGAAGCGGTCGCAATGGGCGATGATGAATTAATGGAAAAATTCTTCAACGGTGAAGAATTCAGTGAAGCTGAACTGACCAAAGGGGTACGCTTGGGAGTACGCAGCGGTGAGATACGTCCGGTATTCAGTGGGGCAGCCAATCTCACCGTCGGCATTGAGCGCCTGATGGACTTGATCATAAAATACTTTCCTGCATATGGTGAAGCAGGAAGCTTTATCGCAACTGATCAGGAAAAAAATGATGCGGTTATGCTGGAAACCAATGAAAAAGAAGCATTGAGTGTGCAGGTGTTTAAGACCGTCGTAGATCCGTTTGTCGGCAGAATTTCCTATTTAAAAGTGATGTCCGGTGTATTAAGCAGCGATTCCGTTGTCTATAATACGCAGAAGGATAAAGCAGAAAAAATTTCTCAAATCTTTATTGTCAAAGGAAAGCATCAAACCGCTGTCGGTAAATTATTTACCGGTGACATCGGCGCAGTTGTAAAGCTGCAGGTTACTCAAACCAACGATACGCTGTGTGATAAAGGAAATCATTATGTAATTGAACCGATTCCGTTTTCTCAGCCGATGCTGGGAATGGCAGTTTATCCGAAGTCAAAAAACGATGAAGATAAAATGAGCAACGCATTGGCGCGAATCTGTGAAGAGGATGCGACATTGCGCCTAGAGAATAATCAGGAAACAAAACAAACCGTATTGTACGGAATCGGCGATCAGCATTTAGAGGTTGCGTTAAATAAATTAAAAACACGTTATAAGGTCGAGGTAGAACTGAAGACACCACGTGTTCCTTATCGAGAAACGATTCGTACTAAAACAATCGGTGAAGGAAGACATAAAAAACAAACTGGCGGACACGGACAATTTGGACATGTATTTATTGAGTTTGAACCGAATGAAGAAGCAGTCGAAATGGTATTTAACGAAAAAGTATTCGGCGGGGCGATCCCGAAAGGTTATTTCCCGGCAGTGGAAACCGGTTTGAGGGAATGCATGGAAAAGGGTGTTTTAGCAGGATATAAGGTTGTGAATATCAAAGCGACATTATTAGACGGAAAATATCATGATGTCGATTCCAGTGAAATGGCGTTTAAGCTGGCAGCGCATTTAGCATACAAGGATGCGATGCCGAAGGCAAAGGCGGTCCTATTAGAACCAATTGTAAATGTGCATGTCAGAGTGCCGGATGAATATACCGGAGATATTATCGGTGATTTTAATAAACGCCGCGGAGCGATTATGGGGATGGATATGATCGACGGATATCAAATTATCAATGTACAGGTTCCGTTAGCGGAAATGCAGAAATATCCGATTGAATTAAGAGCGATGACCAAAGGCAGAGGCAGTTACACACAGGTATTTGAGCGTTATGATCAAGTGCCGCAAAACCTCAGTGAGCGTATTATCGCACAGGCAAAGGAAGCTGCATAAGCTGATTGATACCGTAATATTACGAAGTAAAAAGAGTACGTCTGCTAAAGCTGATGCAAAGTCGAGACGTACTTTTTTCATCAGAAACACATGGAAATGATGAATCCTTGATGATTAATCATATAAACTTCATAAATTGGATACAATACATAGGTAGACAGGAGGAATTCGATGTACGAAAAATGTATTGATTATTTATCATCCAGAGGGGTTACGCTTCGAGATATTGCACAATGTGTTTTGTTTCTTCAAAAAGATTATCACCCAGAATTAAGTGAAGCCATTTGTGAGCAGGCGGTAAAGGAAATTTTGCATAAACGCGAGGTTCAGCATGCGATCATCACCGGTATTTGTCTTGATATAGCGACAGAACAGAAAAAGCTGGCAGACGAGCATCTGACAAAAATTTTACAGATTGACTCTCCGCTGTACGGCATTGATGAAGTTTTAGCATACGGCATCTGTAACTTATACGGCTCCATCGCATTGACAAACTATGGTTATATTGACAGGTGTAAACCGGGTATTATTCGTCAACTTAATCAGCATCAAAAACAATGCAATACTTTTTTGGACGATATTGTCGGTGCAATCGCTGCCGCAGCCGCCGGAAAGCTTGCACACAGTCTGTAAAAGAATCTTGTCGTGATAGCATTATTCATTAGGAACACAAAAAAAGATAAACAATAAACCTCTTTTAATCAGTTAAGATTTACGGTATAATACAAGCGTAAGGAGGCAATGCATATGAAAAAATGGTTGATTGCTTGTTCATTGATGCTGGTATTATGCGGCTGTTCATCTGCAGGAAGTGAAAACATGAAAAAAATAACCGCCGATGAGGTTATTCGCCGTATTCAAATTGATGGAGAAAACAGCTTCTTACTCGTATTGACCGCAAATAATTGCTATTCTTGTGATGAATACGCAAAGGTTGTAGAAACCTTAGAACAGGAAAAACATTTTGATCTTTATTATATTGATGTGGATAATGAAGATAAAGATAAATTGGAAGAATTAAAGATTACTTTAGGAGATATCGATACATTGCCGATGACCTACTATTTTGATAAGGGGGTATTGAAACAAGAGAATATTAAACGTAATTATATAGAATTGGAGACATATCGAGAATGGCTGAAGTTATTGAAGATATATTAAAAGAAGAAGGCATTGTCGATATTATCACCAAAGCGGATGTTATGCGCCAATTATCCAATTTAGGGGTACAACGAGGAATGTTGTTGTTAATTGATGCGGACTGTACAAAACTTGGCTATATCAGCGGCGGAGTACAGGTGTTGATCGAAGCATTGATGGAAACTGTCGGTTATGAAGGAACCATAGTCATGCCTGCCTTTAACTGTGATAATTTAGATCCTGCTTGTTACGGTGCCAGGCGCATTGCCAGAGAAAATTGGGATATAATCAGAGATTATGCATTACCATTCCATCGTAAATTAAGTGAACCGGATACGACTGATGCACTGGTACACCAGTTTTTACGCAATGAAGGGGTTGTTCGTTCATATCACCCGATTTATTCATTTGCGGCATGGGGAAAATATGCAAAAATCATTTGTGATAAGCACCCATTGCATTTTGGATTATCAAAGGAATCTCCGCTGGGAAAATTGACTGAATTAAACGGATATTCATTATTGCTCGGTTGTAGCTATGATGACTGCACTGCATTTCAGCTTGCCCGTTACAGCGGGGATCAGCTGCCGATAAAAATTCTGTCAGCGCCGATTGAACAGAATAATCATACGGTTTGGAAGGATATGCTGGATCTGGAGTTGGAACACAGTGGGTTTGAAGTAATTGGTCAAGTAATGGAGGAGCGAAAAATTGTAAAAAACATGTATTTGAATACAGCTCGCTGCCGTTTCTTTTCCGCAAGAGAAGCTGTGAATATAGCGACGGCTTATTTCCATATTAATTAATAATATGGAATGTGACAAAAATGACAATTAAAAAAACGAGTGTAAAATTTCGCATTATGATAATCATTGGTTATGGCGAAAACAATGAACTCGTTTATTCATAACAAAAAAGCATAAGAATAAATTGAAAACAACAAAAGTCAGCACAGATCGGTAACGCGATACAATAAACAATGAAAAAAGATAGGAGTAACTCGGTAATAACTTAGGAACAAACAAATGATAAAGTTAATTGCAGATTAAAGGAAGATGTTTTCTTTCTTCAGTTTTCTTTTTTATTAATGGAATGCTCGAAGATGTTCACCACATTCATCAGTCCTTTTTCATCATCAGCATCAAATCGACAAAGAATCGGCGCATCGATATCTAACACAGCGATGATTTTGTGGCGGTGGAAAACCGGTAGGACAATTTCCGATAAGCTGGCGCAATCACATACGATATGAGTGGGGAACTGCTTCACATCATCAACACGGATGACCCTTTTCTTTGTGATGCAGGCACCACAGACGCCCTTATCATACGGAATAGTAAAACATGCCGTTTTACCTTGAAACGGTCCCAACAATAGCCTCTGATCGATATTACGATAAAAGCCGACCCAATTAATATCAGATAAAGATTCATAAAGCAAAGCACTTGTATTTGCCATATTGGCGATTATATCATGTTCATTATCAAGCAATGCGGATAATTGAGAACAAAGGTGATCATAAAAGGTTATCTTATTCATATTGATACGCTCCTATTCTGTCTTACACCCAATAATTATAGCATAAATGAAAAGGTCGAATATATGAAGTAAGATATGAAAGCGGCTGCTGCGCATGTTTCGCAAGAGATGAAACAAAACGAATAAGGAAAAAAGGGCGAATCAATATTGATATAGTAGCAGTAAAAAAATATAAGATATTGCCACTGTTTTATCGTATGTAAAAAAGCCAAAAGAAAAAAGCGATTACTCGCTTTCGCACAGATCAGATTCACTGTCTGAGAATTTCTTATATGCTTTGGAAATACTGTCCTTTGTATCGGATTTCATCTTATACCAACCCTGAGCGCACATCATTTGAAATACCTCACGCTGTAAATCGGAAATTTGATTATAGACCTGATTGATTTCCTGAAACAGTTCCTCATTGCTGGCTTCCTGAGTAAACAGATTCAATTCCGACTTCATATGCTTTAAAGTAACTAATAAATTGGTTGCGATTTCTTTATCTGCATAAGTACTCTTTGCCATATTAATTTGCCTCTCTTTCCAGTTGTGCTAATAATGAACGATAGCTTTCACAAAGCACTTCATTTACATGTTGGAAACATGCTTTTACCTCTTTGTCTTTTATCATGGTTAGGTCATTAGCAACGCGTAGATTCAATACTAAAGTCTGATCGAGAATGTCGGTTAAATACAACACATCCTTTCCCGTCAGCATAAACGAATTTTGAGATTTCATAATCATTTGTCATGACTGATTATGTCATGTCCTCCTTTCTGGTTTACTTTTATTATGGGAAATGGAATAACTTTTATACATAACAGCATTATGTATGTTATAATTGGGTGACGATAAGGAGTGTTCTTGTGGCAGTAAAAGAGAAAGAGCGTGTGTATATACAAAGCTATAAACATGACGGAAGTTTGCATCGCACATGGGCAAAAGGGTTTGTTATCGAGGCAAATGTTGTTCGTATCGTTGCGGTAACCAATCGTTCCTTGGTGAGTGAGGCAGACGGACGCAAATGGGTAACAAGAGAACCGGCAATATGCTTCTTTTATCCGGATCACTGGTATAATATTATTTGTATGATCCGTAAGAGCGGCATTCATTATTATTGTAATATGGCATCTCCCAGTATTTATGACGGAGAAGCAATCAAAAACATTGATTATGATTTAGATGTTAAGGTAACACCGAGAGGTAAGATTCTTATTTTAGATGAAGATGAATATGCGAAGCATTCCGTGAAAATGCAATACGGAGAAAAATTAGATGTGATTTTGCATACAGAAATGGATGAATTAATTTATAAGATAGAGAACGGAATCTCACCGTTTAACGAAGAAGAAATTTGGGAGTTATATGATCGCTATTTGGCTATGCTGTAGTGATCTTTTTTTATAAAAAAACAACGCAAAAGAATGAAAGGGGTTGCAAATACGCTGTTTATACGGATGAAATGGTGCTCAACGGTCTTTTTCTGTAAAATGAATAAAAAATCGAAAAAAAGTAAAGAAAAAGATTGACAAGAGAAAGAAGAGTGTTGTATCATATACGAGCGCCAAAAAAGCGCAAGCGGTCTTTGAAAACTAAACAGGAAACGTCAATTTCAAATATCAAAAGATATTTCGGAAAACAAAAAAAAGAAAAAGCGCAAAGCGCTTGAGCTAAATCAAATGGAGAGTTTGATCCTGGCTCAGGATGAACGC
>QZED01000109.1 GCA_009917405.1 bacterium c-19
GGATATCTAAATTATTGTAGGGATAAAAGTAGGCTATAAATTATCATAGGGTCAAGATGAAGGTGAGCTCTAAATTATTGTAGGGTGATCCTTTTTGTTCATTTTCATAAAAAATCCTTTCATAGTAGAATGTAATTGCCAAACAACATTTCTATGAAAGGAGTGGTTTTAACCATGTTTATTTTATCAGATATGCTGGGGATTCCTCAAGACATTGTTTCTGATATCTCTTCATCTAACCAAAACGGTATTTTTATGATTCATCTTTCCTTAAAGGTGAAACCTCATGCTTGCCCTTCTTGTGGTCATTTTACTTCTCACATTAAAGAGTATAAAATCAAACACATTAAACATTCTTTACTTAATAGACAACAGTGTTTGATTCATTATAAGGCAAGAAGATTTGTTTGTGATTTTTGTGGCAGATCTTTTTTTGAAAACAATCCTTTTTCTTCAAGTGGTCGCTCTATTAGTAATCTCACTATTCTCAATGTCTTAAACGAATTGAAAGAATCTAACGCTACTTTCGCCAGTGTTGCCAGACATAACTTTATCTCTTCTACCAAAGTTCAAGAAATATTTGATCTCTATGTTCATATCCCCAGAAAATCTTTACCTGATGTCGTTTGTATTGATGAAGTATATGCTTTGAAAGATAATCATAGTAAATATGTTTGTTTACTCCTTGATTTTAATTCTCATGAACTTATTGATATGCTACCGGAAAGAAAAAAATTTTCTCTTTTTAAATATTTCGATAAGATCAGTATTGAAGAACGCTCTCATGTTCGCTTCTTTGTCATGGATATGTATTACGTTTATCGTGATGTTATTCTTTCTCGCTTTTCTAATGCTCGTATTGCTGTGGATTCTTTTCATGTTGTCATGAACATTAATAAAGCTTTAGATAACGTGAGAATACGCATTATGAAGGGCTTTAAAAAAGATAGTGTTGAATATTACCTACTTAAAAACTTTAAATGGTTGTTACTGGAAAAAGAGGTAAGAGAAAATAAGCGGAAGTTTAACAGGCGTTTAAATCGTTATGTAAACTATCCTCAATTGCTAGATCTTATTTTAAAGATTTCTCCGGAACTGAATGAAGCCTATCTCATTAAAGACCGTTATCTTCTTTTCAACTCCTGCTGTGATTTTCATAACGCTGAAAAGGATTTTAATGATATCCTCTATTTTATTAGTAAATCTAAGATTCCGGAAATGATCGCTATTTATAAAATGCTTAACAATTGGACGGAAGAAATTCTTAACTCTTTTATTGTTATAAATGGTAGAAGATTATCTAACGGCATCATGGAATCTCGTAATTCCATTGTGAAATTAATTAAGAAAACAGGTAATGGCTATGTCAATTTCGCCCGTTTCCGTAACCGTTGTATGTATTGTATGAATAAGGATTCTAATCCCGATCTTTCCGGTAATGCGATTCCCATTAAGATGAAAGGTCATAAAAGAGGTCCTTATAAAAAGCAGTAAATATAATTACTTTGCTTTGTGTTGTTTGGCATATGAAAAAGGTAGTGGATGTTCATTTTTTGACTTATCCTCTACCTTTTTGAAACCCTATGATAATTTAGAGCTCACTTTGATCTTCTCAAAACCCTACATTAATTTAGAGCGTTTTTTTACAAAACCCTACGATAATTTAGAGCCCC
>QZED01000110.1 GCA_009917405.1 bacterium c-19
TCTTATTTTATAACATCTTTTAGGACAAAATCAATTTCGTTACATTAAGACATTATCATTTTCGATTCATAATTATTAAAACTTATGGTACATAACGATTGACAATCCCTGTCATGCTATGATATATTATTAGCGTCAATTAAGGGCTGTTAGCTCAGCTGGGAGAGCACCTGTTTTGCACGCAGGGGGTCAGCGGTTCGATTCCGCTACGGTCCACCATGTTAAGAATGAATCTCACTTCGGTGAGATTTTTTTACATACTAAACTATTTATCAGATATTTTTTAGATACGTCATACAAAAATATATAAATTAAAGTCCGTATTTATTAAGTTTTATATGCTCACTTTTAAAAGACCCCACTTTTATCAAACAAAAGCCGAAACATATAAACAGCACATAAAAACCGGAGCTTGTTCCTAAATGAATTTCTCCGGTTTTCAATTTTTATATTAATTTTTAGAAAAGATAATTTTTTAATTGTACTCTTTATTATCCTTCGCTTCTTTTTTCACTCTGATTATGCAATAAATCATTACGGTCAGATTTATCAATACAATGATCCACCAATAGAACGGTTGAGTAGAATCACCTGTATTGGAGCCTGTAACAGCGCCACCGACTGAATTTCCCGAATCAGAATCATTATTCTTATCACCGTTATTCAATAATGACATTAAGTTAGACATCGTATCATATTTAATACTTCCGTCGACATTTTTATCAGGCTTCCATTCTGTAAGCTTAATAATATTTTTATCAGCTTTGCCATCATGATCAGTATCAATATTAATATCAGGTTTGCCGTCACCGTCACTGTCGATATCTA
The DNA here is from genome assembly GCA_009917405.1 of bacterium c-19. GTDB lineage: Bacteria > Bacillota_I > Bacilli_A > Erysipelotrichales > Erysipelotrichaceae > C-19. Next base: position 829 of record QZED01000110.1, read on the forward strand.
AGTCAGGGATATTATCACCGTCAATATCAATATTGATGTCCGCTTCCAGATCACCATCTAAATCTACATTGATATCAGGTCGTCCGTCGCCGTCCGAATCAATATTTAGATAAGGTTTCTTATATGGATCGCTGCAATATTCTAAGCCGTTTACGGTTTTACATACGGTTGGTTTAAACGGTTCATTTACCGGACCGATATTTACATCGGGTTTTCCATCCCCGTCTGTATCAATATTGTAGTCAGGTTTACCGTCTAAATCAGTATCGATGTTTGTATTCGGTTGACCGTCACCATCAGTATCAATATTCAGATCTGCTTTACAATCACCAGCAATATCGATATTTACATCGGGTTTTCCGTCACCGTCAGAATCAATATTGATTTCAATTCCGTCTAACGGACATTGCTTGCTTGGTTTCTTATTACCGTTTGGATCATATTCGGTACCGTCAGGTAATACAACAGTTCCATCAGGCTTGATAATTGCGCCATCCGGTGTATCAATCTCTGTTCCGTTAGGGAATTCTACTTTACCGCCGTCAGGTATTTCCACACTGCCGTCAGGTTTCTTTTCAGGCTGTTTCCCATCTTCATTCGGCTTTCCGCAGACTTCATCTCCGGTATTGGCATTACCATCCGGTCCTACCACACAAGTATCACCCGGCTTCTTATTACCGTTTGGATCATATTCTGTACCATCAGGTAATGTTACCGATCCGTCCGGATGAATGATTGCCCCGTCCGGTGTTTCAATCTCTGTTCCGTT
>QZED01000111.1 GCA_009917405.1 bacterium c-19
CGTGCCTTTGCCGTCAGGATTGTCTGCCGGAGATAGGCGGCTGTTGCATATTGGCAAGCGTCAGGAAAGCTAACAAGGTCAGCCCTGTAACGCTCCACGTCACTTTCACGTTTCCTTGACCAGCCGAGGTCTTTAAGCAGGGCAAGCTGTTCATCGGTGAAGCCGGAAAACTCTGCGCTGTCAAAGCCTTTGCAAATCCTATCACGCCTTGCCGCTTCTTCGTCATAGACATCATCGCCATAGGACGGCGGCATAATCTCTGGAAAGTCGTCCATGGACATCTGCCCCGGTATATCTTCAGCCAGAGCAAGTGGCTCCAAGGTGAAGCGCACAGCCTTGACCGTCCTACCCCTCTTTATCGGCTCATAGGAGAATTTGCAGTCGGTCTTGTCGTTCAGTTCCGAGAGACACTTTTTTAGAACCTTGTCGTTAAATTCCTTGTATCCCTTGTAACTGTCAGCCGTACACCGCATGAGGGCTTTCAATTCGTCCAGAGGAACGTCCCAAGTAAGGTGCATATGCCTATTCTGTTCGAGGTACAGAAAGAGGACATAGCTGTATCTGGAAGTCAGCTTGACAACGTTTCGCAGGTTATACCGCAGGTATCCAAGCCGCTCCGGGTTGAAGATATACTCCATGGCCGAGGGGCTTGCACCCAAGTCCACCTGCCACAGTCCATCTTCGTCTTGATAACATTCCGCTTTCTCAAACAAGGCTATGAGAGTGAAGCCCTTGCGCTTGTTGCCGTCCTTGATTTTGATAGTCTGAAAAAGATTATTAACCCTCTTTTCCAAGTCCGGCGCATTTATCTTTACAACGCCCAAAAGCCGCTCTATTTCGCCTTTCTCAAACCGGATAAACCGCTTTTCCGGAACATGGCTATTTATCCGGCCAAGATATGCGTCCAGTATCTTAAACTCCGCAAGTGTCAGCCCGGTTTCAGAGAGGGACAAGAGGGGATTAGACTTCTGGACAAGCAGATTGTCCGGCTCTTTCCCTGCCCCCTTATAGTCCGGGATTGCAGGGAGTTTCTTTCTCCGTGGCATGGTATCAACTCCTTTCCTTATCATGATACCATAAGGGCGAATTTTTGTAAAGTATAAAATTCTCTTTTCTGGAAAAAGACTATGCCCCTAACAGAAAAAGTCTTCGCTCCTTGCGGAAGAAGTCTTCGCTCCTTGCGGAAGAAGTCTTCGCCCCTTGCGGAAGAAGTCTTCGCCCCTAAAACCCGGAAAGCCGCATAAAATCAGGTTTTTTTAGCGTCTAAATCAAAAGTAGGAAATCAAAAGTAAGAAATCATAAGTGCTAAATCAAGCTATCTATCAAGGGACGACCCCGCAAGCCGCAGTATGTGGATAACTTTGGAGGTTCTGGAAAGCGTCAGGATTGATTAGCGATAAAAAAGAAAATGAGGATAGGAGCGGAAACGGTCAAGAAAGCCGCTGTAAAGCGTGTACACGTCCTTAGAGGGGTAGGTAAGGGGAAAACACCATACAGCCCCCTAAAGCCGTCCAGAGGGCAAATAAAGGCGAAATAGAGGGTCAAGGAGTGTGCCATTACACCGCCACCCCTCT
>QZED01000112.1 GCA_009917405.1 bacterium c-19
CGTGCCTTTGCCGTCAGGATTGTCTGCCGGAGATAGGCGGCTGTTGCATATTGGCAAGCGTCAGGAAAGCTGTCAACGTCAGCCTGAAAACGCTCTATGTCGCTTTCACGTTTCCTTGACCAGCCAAGGTCTTTAAGCAGGGCAAGCTGTTCATCGGTGAAGCCGGAAAACTCTGCACTGTCAAAGCCTTTGCAAATCCTATCCCGCCTTGCCGCTTCTTCGTCATAGACATCATCATAGGACGGCGGCATAATTTCCGGAAAATCATCAATGGACATCTGCCCCGGTATATCTTCAGCCAGAGCAAGCGGCTCCAAGGTGAAGCGTACCGCCTTGACCGTCCTACCCCTCTTTATCGGCTCATAGGAGAATTTGCAGTCAGTCTTTGCGTTCAGTTCTTCGTGGCACTTCTTTAGCACCAATTCGTTAAAGCGATAGTAAGCCTTGTATGTATCGGCAGTACACCGTAGGAGGGTTTTCAAATCGTCCAGAGAAACGTCCCAAGTAAGGTGCATATGCCTGTTCTGTTCGAGGTACAAGAACAAGACGTAGCTGTATCTGGAAGTCAGCTTGACCACGTTCCGCAGGTTGTACCGCAGGTATCCAAGCCGTTCCGGGTTGAAGATATACTCCATAGCGGAGGGGCTTGCCCCTAAGTCCACCTGCCATAGTCCATCTTCGTCTTGATAGCACTCTGCTTTCTCAAACAAGGCTATGAGCGTGAAGCCCTTGCGCTTGTTGCCGTCCTTGATTTTGATAGTCTGAAAAAGATTCTTAACCCGCTTTTCGAGGTCATCAGGCTTTATCTGGGAAACGTCCAAAAGCCGCTCTATTTCGCCTTTCTCAAACCGAATAAACCTCTTTTCCGGGTCATGACTGTTTATCCGTCCGAGATATGCGTCCAGTATCTTAAACTCTGCGAGCGTAAGCCCGGTTTCAGAGAGGGACAAGAGGGGGTTAGACTTCTGGATAAGCAGATTGTCCGGCTCTTTCCCTGCCCCCTTATAGTCCGGGATTGCCGGGAGTTTCTTTCTTCGTGGCATGGTATCACCCCTTTCCTTATCATGATAGCATAGCACCATATTTTTTGTCAATAAAAAGTTGGTGCTTCTTGAAAAAATCTATGGTGCTATCAGGAAAAGTCTATGGTGTTACCGGGAAAAGTCTATGGTGCTACCGGGAAAAGTCTATGGTGCGTCATGGAAAAGTCTATGGTGCTAAAACCCGGAAAGCCGCATAAAATCGGGCTTTTTCGAGTGTCTAAATCAGGAGGGAAATCAAGAAAGATAAATCAAGTGCTAAATCAAGCTATCAATCAAGGGACGACCCCGCAAGCCGCAGTATGTGGATAACTTTTGGGGGTTCTGGAAAGCGTTAGGATTGATTAGCGATAAAAAAGAAAATGAGGATAGGAGCAGAAACGGTCAGGAAAGCCGCTGTAGGGCGTGTACACGCTTTTAGAGGGAGTAGGTAAGGGGAAATACCATACAGCCCCCCAAAGCCGTCCAGAGGGCAAATAAAGGCGAAATAGAGGGTCAAGGAGTGTGCCATTACACCGCCACCCCTCT
>QZED01000113.1 GCA_009917405.1 bacterium c-19
CAACTTCTGTGTTTGTGGATACGCTACTTCAAATAGTGTGGAGTAAAAAGTCCACACCAGTTGATGGAATCATGCCCTCTTTCTATAATGACTATGGTCTATATAGAAGGAGGTTTTATTTATGGATCAAAATGATAAATTACTTATTTCTTTATTAAACTTACATTCTTCGGATGTAAGCTCTATCCATTCTGCTTGTGATGATACTAGTCATCTTTCTATTTTCGTTTCTCTTGCCAGAAAGAAAATTTCTTGTCCCTTTTGTGGTTGTGATTCTTGTCGTTCTAATGGTTATTATTCTAGGAATATCTCTATTCCTCATCACGCTTTCAAGAATATCTCTGTTTTCTTAAAAGTTCCTCGCTATAAATGTCCTAATAAACATAGTTTCTCTGATTCTTATACGATGGCTCCCACTAATTCTAAAGTTTCTTATGACTCTATTATCACTGTTATGGATCTCTTAAAAGACCCTAAGATGACTTTTTCTTCTGTTGCTTCTTTAACTGGTCTTTCTGAATCTACTATTGTTCGTATTTTTGATAAACATTGCCATATTCCTCGTATCCCTTTTCCTGAAGTAATCTGTATTGATGAAGTTTATACAAAAGTGAATAGTTTCGATGCTAAGTATTCTTGTATCTTCTATGATTTCTATAATCGTACTATTCTTGATGTTCTCCCTGACAGAAAGAAAAACTACCTTCATCATTATTTCCAATCCCTACACAATTCTAAAGAACTTCTAAATGTCAAATACGTGTGTATTGATATGTATATCCCTTATAAAAAAATCGCTCAAATTTATTTTAAAAAGGCTCTCATTTGTGTTGACTCGTTCCACGTCATCAAACATCTAAATGAAAGCCTTCAAAAACTTAGAATCCGTATCATGAAATCTTTCTCTACAGATTCTATAGAATATTATCTACTAAAACACTGGAAATGTCTATTGTTTGATCGAACAATTAATTTAGATAATAAGGGAAAATACAATAATAAATTAGATCGTTATATCGATTACAGACAGCTTCTTGAACTTATTCTTTCTATTCATCCTCATTTGAAACTTGCTTATGAATTAAAAGAGAAATACGCTATTTTTAATGCTACTTGTTCTTATGAAGATGCGGAGGAAAGTTTTGATTCTATCTATGATGAATTTGTTCTTTCTAATATTCCTGAATATTATGATTTTATTGTTTCTCTTTCTAATTGGAAAGTTGAAATTATCAATTCTTTTATTATTTATAAAGGCAAGAGAATCAATTCCAGTATTGCGGAAAGTATGAATGCTACCATTTCTACTCTTCTTTTCAACACTAAAGGTATTCGTAATATTGAAAGACGTAGAAAAAGAATCATGTATGCTGTTAATAAAACTGGTTTCTTACTCAAATAAACATTCAAAAACAGAGGCAAAAAATGCCTCTGCTTCTCCACACCAGTTGGTGGAGTGTATCCACATTATTTGGTGGTTATTTTTTCTCACTCCACACTAGATGGTGGAGTCCC
>QZED01000114.1 GCA_009917405.1 bacterium c-19
ATCGGTTTCGGTAATACTTGTACAGTGATTGTCTTGCTTAACGGTGTTTCTCCGTTCGCTGTTCTTGTCACCTTGATATTGATGCTTGTACTTCCGCTGTACTTCAATGCATCAAACTCTGCTTTGTTTCCTGTGACTGTCGGTGTTGAGATATATGTGGTATTATCTACTTCAAACGTATACTGTACATCTGTACTGCTTGAATCATCTTGTAGGCTTCGGATCGTAAAGTGATCGCCATAGATAATCTTGCCCGGTCGATTAATTGCCAAGGTATTTTCATCAGGTCCCATGATATGCATCATGCCGTCTGCTTCTGCCTTATTATAATTACGATTCCCCGGTTTCTCTACATGTAATGGTATGTCCAATCCATTATCGCCGTTGTAGTTGTATTCAATATTCACTCCATCATTCGTCCATGCCGTTGAAGTGCTGATACTGTTATCGATCGTGATATAGTAATCGGTATCATTTACTGTCACTCCGCCTTCATTACTTGATATATCCTGATCATTAATGACCGGTGTTACTTGTCCGCTTCCGCTTGTCGCATATGTCACTCCTGCGAATGAAATTGTTTGATTCGCTTTCTTGATGTTGATTGGCAGTTCGATTGTTTTATCTGCATAGTTTCCTGTAGGATCGTGACTTATCGCTTCGACAATTACTCTTCCCATTTGGGTGTTAAGACTCGCATTTAAGATATGCACTAAACCGTTACTGTCTACACTGATGACATCGGTAGGACTTCCTGCCTTTAACTGATACGTTACTGTTGAACCTGGTGGATTGCCCGCTGTATATAATTGGAATGTCTTATTTCTTCCATATACTTCATCATAAGCATTGTAATTATTTGCCGTTTTAGGCAACTCGTTTCCTGCATTATCTGTATATATGAAGTTTTGTGACCCTGCCGTTACCGTAAAGGTCAAATAAGTAATCGCTTCTGCTTGTCCTGCCGCTCCTTGTTTCTTGGCTACGATTGTTACTGTACCTACTCCGTGTATTGTCACTGCGCCACTGTTTTCATTCACTTCAATCACATTCGTGGAACCATCTTGAATACTGTATTTCACCGGATTGGTATTACTGCTTCCTTTGACTGTCGCATATACCACTACTCCTGTATCCGTTAAAGCTGCACTCTTGGTTGTGATCACTGTACTTGAAGTACTGTTCTCATAAAACTTCAAGTCTTCTGCCGCAGCTACTCCGACATTGATTGTCACAGGGATTTCTTTCGTACTCCAGTTATCCGATACTGTTACGGTAATATGATAACTGTTTACTCCTAAATTCGCTGTTGTTTTGATTACTCCTGTATTAGCGTCTACACTGAAGAAACTTGCATTTCCTACTCCCGGCTTTAAACCATAGTGATAAGTAGTGGTAGTTCCGCCGATTGTATCAGGTGTACCCAGTGTTCCATGAATTGTACCGATAATTCCCCCTGTGCTGATATTGGAATCAGAAGCTGTAAAAGTTGGAGTTGTAGTATC
>QZED01000115.1 GCA_009917405.1 bacterium c-19
TTTGATCTTCTCAAAACCCTACATTAATTTAGAGCGTTTTTTTACAAAACCCTACGATAATTTAGAGCCCCTTTATTTCACTTCAAATATAATGTTCCAGCCTTCATTCACAAAACGGTGCCAATAAATTCCTTGATCCTTCTTTAAAATATTGACAATTTTTTGCATTTCATCAATTTCTGCTTGATTTTTCGTTTTTGCGATTTCAGGGGTTACACCCCAATCTACTAAGGCAAAATAAGCATCCTGCGGTGTATTAATCCTTTGTCCCAATAAGATAATTCCTGCTGCTTCGTCTCGTTGATTGCTTTGGACACTGCTGTCGATTGTTTTATTTTCATTTATTTGATACACATGGATACCTGTCACAACACATGCTACTGATACGGCTACGGTACTGATTCCCGTCGCAAACTTCCAAAACAAGGTAGAAGCCTTTAGCTTTTGATACATTTCATAGAAAGGTGCCAGCGATAAGAAACCGCCGTCTAATTCATAGAATTTAATCTTTCTTTGATTTTTACGTTCATATTCACTGATATAACCTGATAATTCTTTCCTTGCTGCATACATCTGACTTTTTATCGTTCCTTTCGGTCGATTTAAAAATTCTGCTGTTTCTTGAATACTCATTTCATTAAAATACACACAATTTATCACTTCCTGATGCTTTAGCGGCAGTTTGCTTACCATTTCATGAATCAGTTCCTGTTCTCTTTCATTATCAAATTTCTCTTTTGGCAGGAAATCAAGTTCTTTTTCTGTTTCATAGGCAAGCGTAAGTGCATCACCTTCACTCATGAGTGAATCTTTACGTTTTCGGAACAATCTGGTACATCTTGTAAATACCACTCTTTGTATCCATAACGGGAATGCTTCCGGGTCTTTTAAATGATTAATATTATGATATAACGAAATAAAAACTTCCTGTGTTACGTCTTTAGCATCGGCTTGATTATGTACGTGGGAATAAACCATACGAAAAACATCATCGTATATTGCACGATAAAGCTCTGTAAATGCCTGTTCATTTCCCGCCTGCATTTCTTTTACAAAATGAATAACCGATCTATCCATGTTTACAAATCCTTTCTTATTCATGTTCTTTTTTAGTATATCAAAATAAGAATGAATTGTCTATATAATTTACAAAGTTGTCTTTAAATACACTTTTTATAGTATAGAAACCCTTTTATTAATCGAATAAGCTTTGATTTCAGCCTTCAAGGGACAGTCATATATCTCTTGTTATAAATCATCATTGAAATTCATACGTTGAATATTTATTTATTCTCAGATAGCATTTATCATCAAAAGATCAAGAAAATACATATAAAAATAGGCAACCTTGATCTGTTTAGTGTGTCAGTAGGTTGCGTGTATTTCAGCTTCCCGTTTCGTATACATATTTGAAACGAAAAGCTTTTAAACTGCTCATTGTAAAATGAAAGTGGAATTAAGAAAAGATGAAAAAAGTCCGTAGAAATAGTATCATTATGTCA
>QZED01000116.1 GCA_009917405.1 bacterium c-19
TTCTTCAGTGTAGATGCTAATACAGGAGTAATTAAAACAACAGCGAATTTAGGAGTAAACAGTTATCATATCACAGTGACTGTATCGGATAACTGGAGTACAAAAGAAATCCCTGTGACAATCAATGTCGGAGTAGCTGCGGCAGAGGACTTGAGGTTTTATGAAACAACAGCGGCAATCAATGCGATTACGACAAAGAGCGTAAAAGTCACAGATACAGGAGTTATTGTGTTTGCGACGGTAAAGGGCAGTTCAAATACCAATCCGGTGAAATACAAAATAAAAGATGGTTCAACAAATGTGATAGAAGTCAATGAAAACAGCGGAGCTATTACAATACACGGAGTAGGAACAGTGATCATCGTCGCAGAGAAACAAGGAGCTACAGGACAAGGAGATGCACAAGCAGAGTTGACCTTTACGGTAACGGCAGGATCACAGGAATTCATCTATACGGATGAAGCAGGAAATGAACTTCCAAAACAAACAGATAAATATAAAGCATACGAAGAAGTATATGAAAAGGATAAGACGTTTCAGTTATATACGGCAGGAAATCCTATAGGTTCAACTGTAACCTATCAGCTAAAGAACGGAAGTCCTACCGATGTGATCAGTGTAGACAGTGATGGAGTAGTGCATATCTTAAATGCAAGTCTTAATACACAAATGGGTAAGGTAATCGTCGAAGCGACAAGTCATGATCCTACAGGAAATTATGCAGATAAAACGATTGAGTTACCGATTAACATTAAGAAAGCAAATCAAACAATCTCATTTGCGGATGTGACATATGTAACGAATGGAAAAGGCAAGGTAACACCGGTAATCACAGAACAGGATATATCAAGTAATGATGGTGGAGTAACAGTAAATGATACAGATTACTATATCACAGTAGATACGAGTGTAAGTCCATCAACGGCATGGACGAATGACGGAGTAGAGATCGAATACGATTACAGTGGTGAAACCGGAATCGATATACCGCTACATGTAGAGAAACAAGGAAATCGTAACTATAACAAGGCAGAAGCCGATGGAATGATGCATATTATGGGACCTGATGAAAACATGTTGGCAATATCAAGTCCGGGTAAAATCATCTATGGCGATCATTTTACGATCAGAAGTTTACAAGATGATTCAAGCAGTACAGATGTACAGTATACGTTTGAAGTAGACAATACAACATATATCTCAACACCAACAGTCACAGGAAATAAAGCCGAGTTTGATGCATTGAAGTACAGTGGTACCACAACAATCAAAATCAAAGTGACAAGAACAGCGAATGGAGAAACACCGTTAAGCAAGACAATCACTGTAAAAGTATTACCGAAACCGATTGAAATCAAGATCGATGATAAAGAGAAGTACAAAGGAGAACAAAATCCAACCTTAACTTATCAAGATTT
>QZED01000117.1 GCA_009917405.1 bacterium c-19
ACCCGCTTCTGTATCGTTTCCCGTTCCAACTGTGCGAACACGATACAAATATTCAGCATGGCCCGGCCCATCGGGGTTGAAGTATCAAACTTTTCCGTGGAAGAAACAAACTCCACATTGTACTGCTGGAACAGCTCCATCATGGTTGCGAAATCCAGAATGGAACGGCTGATACGGTCAAGTTTGTAGACAATGACTTTTGCTATCAGGCCCTTTTTAATATCCCGCACCAACTCTTGAAATTTCGGGCGGTCTGTGTTTTTGCCGCTGTATCCTTTATCTGTGTATTCCCTGCAACTACCGCCTTTCAATTCGTATTTGCAAAACTCAATCTGGCTTTCAATGGAAATGCTGTCCTTTTTGTCTACCGATTGTCTTGCATAGATTGCGTCTATCCGATTATTCATATTGTCGCTCCTTTTCTTAAAAAAGAAACGGAGCTGCTGACAGTCTTATTATACCGCCAACAGCCCCGTAAATCAATGATGTGGCTGGAAAAACTTACGCCCCGGCTTCCTCTTTCTGCCGCTTGTCGGCGTACTTGCGGAACACCTCATAAAGCTGCTGTTCCAGTTCCCGGCGTTTGGCCGCTTCCTGCTCCGGTGTAAATACCGGGGAGAGATTTTCCAGCGTGATTTCCTTTCCTTGAAAAGTCACGATTTCTGTTTCCTTTTTGTATCTGATATTCGTTATAAAATCACCTTTCCTTTCCATAGTTCGGTTGCCGCTTCAACTCTGCCAGCACTTCCGGCGGGATACGGTCAACCAGCCGTTGAATGTTGTGTAACTCGCTTTCCAGCTTTGCCCGTTCCATAACGCCTTTCATCTTGTCCTTTTCGCTGGCCTTTGCCCTTGCCTCCAGTTTTTCATTTTCTGCCAAGAGGTCATTTATCGTGACCTTGTATTTCTTCAACTGCCCGGAGAAGTTCTCCATCTGCGGAAACCACTTTTTGAGCATAGAGAGGGCTTCCTCTTTCTTCTTTCCGGCGTTAATTGGATTGATACCGTCCAGCGTGGCTTCAATCGCCCTCGCCTGTTTGGAGAGGGAAACCGCCTGTTTGAAAAGCCGGGTGGGGATATGCTTTCTTCCCGTTTTGCTTGCGCTCTCCCCACGCTCCAAGCTGGGGTACTTCTCCAACATATAGGCGTGAAAATCGTCCTGCCACTTTGTCAGATTGGCCCGGTTGCCTATGATTTCTTTGGCGCACAGGCGGTTGTCTTTCGTCAGCGGAACAAAGGTCAAATGCAGGTGGGGCGTTTTCTCGTCCATGTGTACTATCGCCGACACGATATTTTCCCGGCCTACCCGGTCAATGAGGAAGTCCGCCGCTCTTTTGAAAAACGCCTGTATTTCCTCCGGGGATTT
>QZED01000011.1 GCA_009917405.1 bacterium c-19
ATACAGGATAACATCCATGTGTTAAGCTTCAACTCATAAATTTATGTGTCCAGGATTCTGGGTACATATCAAATATCGAGATTATAATATCTATGGTATTTATGAAGATGCAGGGATATCAGGAAAAGATATGGAACACAGACCACAATTTCAAAAAATGCTAGAAAGTGTTAGAGATGGGAAAGTAAATGTTATTGTTGCTTATAAACTTGATAGATTAACAAGAAGTGTTAGAGATTTAGAAATATTAATAAGTGAATTGGAAAAGTATAATTGTAGTTTAGAATGTGCTATGGATGATATTAATACATCAACTGCTAATGGAAGGTTTTTTGTAAGAATGCTTACTGTGTTATCACAACTTGAAATTGAAAGAGTTAGTGAAAGAACAAAGTTTGGAATGGTTGGAGCTATCAAGGATGGACATATTCCTGTAAGAAAAACACTAGGGTTTATGAGAAAAGATAAGAAGTTAATTATTAATCCAACAGAATCAAATATAGTAGAAAGAATATTTGATTTGTATTATAAAGGAAAGTCATATCAGACTATTGCCAATATTTTTAATAAAGAAAAAGTATTAAATAAAAAATGGTATGACACAACTATATTAAAAATACTATCTAATCCACTTTATAAAGGTGATTTTGTAAGTGGTACTAGAAGTGGTAATCCTATTCTTTATGAAAATGTTGTTGAACCAATTATCTCTAAAAAATTATGGGAAGAATGTCAGGAACAAACTAGAAAAAATACAAGAAATTATACCAGAAGAAATGATTATATCTTCTTTCAAAAGATAATTTGTCCTCATTGTCATAAAATAATGGCTTGTAAAGCCCCAGGTGGAAGTAAAAAGAAATATATTTATTATCAATGTAATAAATGTAAAACTTATGTTAGAGAAGATAAGTTAGTAGAATTATTAGTTAATGAAATAACTCAAATAATAGAATATGATTCTATTGTTAGAAAACACTTTGCACCACTCTTGAAACATAAAATAACGAATACTAATGAATTACTTGCAAAAGAGATAAATACTTTAAAAGATAAAGCAATAAGACTTAAGAACGCTTACTTAAATGAAATTATTAGTTTAGGAGAATATAAAGAAGATAAAACTTATTTAGAAAGCAGAATTAATGACATTACTCATAAAATTAAGGAAGAACAAGAACTAGAACAATATAATTTCACATTTGAAGATCTAATACTTAAAAGAGATATAGAAAGTATCAAATGTTTTATTAATCCATTTTACGAATTAAATTTTCAAGCTAAATGGAGTGAATTATCAATAAAAGAAAAACAAGAATTAATAACAAGTTATATTGATAATATAGAAGTTATGAAAAATGATAAGGATATAAAAATAAAACATATAAATTTCAGAAAGACTTTTATTGAAGAATATGCCAATCTTTTTAATAATGGTGGTACCAATATAAATCAAGAAATAAAAGCTAATGATGTACCTATAAATATTGAAGTATCAGCTCCAATGACTAGAGAAGAAATAAAGAAATATATTAAAAAATTACAATTAAATTATCCTATTGATTATCAAGAATTAAAAAAAGAACAAATTAATGATAAACAATTTATGCTTAAATATAATAAAGGTAATTACTTTAATGAACCTTTTAAATTAATACTCATTATTGATAAATTTAAAATAACAAATTATGGATTAATAGAAGTACCTGTAAGTCCAATAAATATTATAAATGTTAATATTTAGGTACACGTTTTGTACCACTAAAATAATATAAGCGATTTAAAAGTTGTAAATTTTGGTACAAATTAGCATATTTTAGCTACCCAAAATAGATGATTTTGTCAGACATTTGTATTACAAATCGGTAAAATTACTATTTTTTTCTTAATTTTATGTCTTACAATTGTCATACAAAAATAAAAATGTCATACACGAAAACCCTTGTAAACTTGCCACTGGCGAGTTGTTGTCAGACATCTTTATCCTGCTAAAAAAGTGACTCTTGATTTGGTACATAAAAAAATAAAAATGCATTTAGAAAAATTCAAAAAAATGTACATATAATCTTTAAAAAGATTTTAGAATGTAATATAATTTTATTAGTTATTCAAATGTGAAAAATTAAATTAATGGAGGTTGTTTTATGTATTGGGAAGAAAAGTTAAATAAATTTTTAGAAAATTGGGAATATATGAATGATACTATTGGTATTTTAGTATGTGGTAGTTATATAACTGGTAATCCCTCAACACACTCTGATTTAGATGTTCATATTATTTTAAATGAAAATGTAAATTATAGAGAAAGAGGAAATAAAATTGTTGATGGATTATTGATTGAATATTTTGCTAATCCAGCAAAACAAATTAGAGAATATTTTAAAGATGATTATACAAATGTTAGACCTATGTCACAAACTCAATTTATAACTGGTAAAATCTTACTTGATAAAACAGGAGAAGTAAAAGCACTAAAAGAAGAGGCAAGAAAAATGCTTGATATGCATTATAATGATTTAGATACTAATATAAATGCCTTAAACAAATATGGAATGTGGGATATGCTTGATGATTTGCAAGATTGTTTAGATAATAATCGTGATGATTTTGATTTTATTTATTATTGTAATTTAGATAAACTTTTATCTTTATATATGAAACAAATAAAAATGGCATATAATAAAAAGACAATATTAGGTAATATAACAAGCGAAATAGTAAGAAACAAATATTTATTAGAGGAACTTCCAGATAAAGACATTAAAGAATTAATCAAAAATTGTATTGTTCTTGCAAGTAAAGAAGAACGAATGAAAAATTATGAATTACTTACAAATAAAATATTTAATTTAACTGGTGGTTTTGATATAGATAAATTTAAGTTTAAAAGTCCAGTAGACTGTTAAGAAGTATACAAATAAATAGTTATTATTTGATATAAAAGTATACTTAAATCAAGTATTCCAACTAGAACAGAACATCAACATATTTATATTTATAAAAGGCAAACTGATTTTTGACAAAATTATATAAATATGTTATTATGAATATGTCAAGGAACTTGCATAAAATAAAAAAAGAGGAACATTCGATCTTGCAAGTGAATGTCGCCTCTAATTAAATTAGTTGTGACACTCTATCAGTGCTGAAGAGTGTCTATTTTTTTATTGCTAACACCAATAAGGTAGAAAGTAACAAAATGATAGCAATGAGCTTTAGAACTTTCACTATAAAAGTCTTAGTAATCTACCTCCCTTCTTTTTCAAGATTGGAGGACGACACTCATATCAAATATTCCTATTAGGATTATATAATAACTAACATTAAGACAAGCAAACTTGTAAAAAAATTGACTTTTTTTCAAGAGTTATGTTACAATGGTTATAGGAATTAACCTTAATGCGAATTTCCAAACGTGGTTTACTCACGCACCAGATTAGTAGGAAACTCGAACTTAAAAATTTATAAGAGTTCGAGTTTTAATATACCCAAAATTATGATAATTTTTTATTTAAAAAAACTAGTAAATCGAGTGTTTTTCACACCATATTTTCCATTATGGAAAATATAGGCATTGCCCTGCTTAAAGAAGGATATTACTACCGATATTCTGATAATATATATGTCAGAGTACAGATAAAGATGTGCTTTTGCTTTTATTAGATTAGCATTTACACAAATTATCATCTGTTTAAATCGTATAATTACGCAGTCAAATGATACACTTTTGCTAAATTAGCTAATCAATAGAAAATAATTAAACAAAATATATATGTATTTCATATACATTTTCTATTTTAGATAATTTATTTTGAAAATACACCATGAAATAAAGCGTTTGGTTAAAGTTGTTTGCTAAATTGGAAAACAATTTCCTTCACAAACAAGAATGACTGAATACATTACAGTTTTTCTATATTTTAGACAATACGCGGTCATAAAATCGATAAGCATAGATCTTTATGCTTATATTCAGTGATTCGTTAAGCCAATCAAGAGTTCATATTTTTGCGCTTCAATCATACGTATTTTCTATTTTAGATAATTTATACATATAAAATGGTTGTTTTTAACTTAATTACGCCAAATTATTTTCTATTTTAGCAAAAATAATAAGATTGTTATTCGTCATTACCATCATCATTATCTATTTTAGATAAATTTTTAGTCATAAATTGAACTATAGGCTATATAATTCTCTAAAATAGAAAATTCATATAATGAAATTATGAAATAGACTTCTGTTTCGCACAATTTCTCTATAATGGATAAATTTTTCCCGCACAAACCTATATACAGTCTATTTTTTATCTATATTAGCTAATTTAGTGAAATAATCTCTATCACAATCTAAAAGAGCGGGGTGTGAAGCGATTGGATTTGCTATTTTGGAAAATATATCAGTTATATAGCTATAAATTATGCGCTTTTCGCTCATTGAGTTTGCTAATTTAGAAAACACCTATATCTGAGCCAGCATCCGATTACCATTCTTTATTTTCAGCTTATTTTTTACACTTCCTACCGGATACTCTCACCTTTTTCTAAAGCCTGCCCTTTTTCAGCGTTGTCTTTTTCCAACCAAAACAAATTGGTAATTTCTTCCTATATATAATATATAGGAAAGAGTGTTTGTCCGGCTCACCGTAAAAACGATCAACTTCACTGCAAAAAAACTAAAAGATTCATAAAACGCGCATGAAAAAGCATGATTCCTATCCCCTTATCATATATATAAAGTGATAAGGAGGTATCGGCATGGAAGAAAACAATAATCCGCTTCGTTTTGAAACCAATCCGTATCACAACGTCATTATGAAAGATCGTAAGGCTTTGGACGTTACCGGTGTAAAACAAATCGACAGCTTTGATGCATCTGAATTTCTGATTGAAACTGCACAAGGCTGGATGGTTATCCAAGGAAAAGAACTTGTGTTGGATAAATTGGATAAAGAACGCGGCGATGTCAGCATTCGCGGCATTATAGAATCCCTTTCTTATGTTTCCAGTAATAAAAACGGCGGTAAGGAATCAATGATTTCTAAAATCTTTAAATAGTATATGTTATTACCGCAACAGATTCAAGCAATCTTATATCATCTGATGATGGGGTGGTTCTATGGCTGCACATTCTCTTTCTTGTGCAGCCTTACTGTTTATTTGCACTTTAAGCTTTTGAAAGGAACAGCGGAAATCCTGTTCCATATCAGTTTTATATTACTGGCTTTTTATGGTTTATATCAAATTAACGGCGGAGTTACCAACATTTATTTAACCATATTTTTCCTATTGGGTGTGTTTATTTACTATAAATGGTATTTATCCGTATTCACACATTTTTTTGCATGGTTCATTCGCTTATTTCGCCCTTTAAAACGCAAATTTCATCTTGTCAAATTGAAATTAATTGGTATAATTAAAGTACGTCGCAAAAAACGGGCAAAAAGGAGAGCGGAACATGAAAAACGCAAAAAAGAAAAGCGGAAACAAAAAGAAGCAATATCATCCGATGAAAAAATTCTTTAGTGTTTTTTTAGTTATGGTCGGCTGTAGCTTTACTTATATGTCTGCGAAGGAAATTATTACAACAATGCAGCTTCAACAGGAAATCAAGCAAACCGAAGCTGAAATTGAAGCTTTGAAAACTCAGGAAGCGAAGCTTGAAGAACAGAAACAGAAATTTTCCGACGAAGAATATGTGAAGCGTTATGCTCGCGGTAAGTTCTTATTATCCAAAGATGGAGAAACCTTATATAAGCTTAATGATCAGGAAAGTGACAATACAAACGATAAAGCGAATACCGATGCAGAATAGGATTCGCTTTTTTTATATGATAATAATCACTCTGTCTCTGCCGTTTTAATTACCAAGTTTGACAAAAAGGTAGTAAACTGCTCAGATTTCAAGTAAAATAAAGGCATAATCAATGCATTAAAAGGAGGCTTTATTTATGGAACTAATTGTCATCGGTATTTATATTCTTATCATTGGATTCTTTTTACTAATTATCGTAAGATTGTATCAAGCCTTAACGATTTATGTAATCAAAAATGCACATTATTTACCATCAGGTATTTTTATCAGAAAAAACGATCTTCCTTATATGAATATACCTGAAGAACCTTTGCCGCAAGAAAGTAAAGAAACAGATAAAACAGAAGAAACGGAAGAATAACATATCTGAATAAATAATAATGATAACTGACTTATATTATAAATGCCTGTGCTTAGGGTTTACTCTGTAATCTAGGATAGCGATTGGCATTTATTGTATGTTATAATAATGCCGGAAGATACGAAAAGGTGAACGAATGAAAATTGCCGTTTTAGATGATGAAAAAATCTACAGAGATAAAATCAGTGAGATCATTTATAAAAATGATCCTTTTGCGGCTGTCGATACATTTGCGAGCACAGCGGAATTACTTCACAGCAATACCGCTTATGAACTGCTGTTGCTGGATATTGAAATGCCTGAAACAGACGGCATCACCTTTGTTAAAAATTATGCGTCTTTGTTTCAGGACATTCTTTTTATCACCTCATATGATAAATATATTTTTGATTCTTTTCTGCCTAATGTCAGAGGCTATATTGTAAAGGATCGAATGGAAGATGTTCTGATTCCGAAAATCTGCCAAATAAAAAATCAAAGAGCCACCATCATTCAATTTCATACCGATTTAGGTATTTTACCGATTTCCTCTGATCATATTCAATACTTTTATACTGAGGATACGTTTGTTTATTTGGTTACTTTCACCAAAAAATATTCCTTAACCTATAAATCCATGAAACAGCTGCCGATCGATTACACTCATTTCTTTTACGCAAGCCGAAGCCATTTAGTTCAGATCACCAATATTTCAGAACTGCAAAAAACTACAACAAGCATTAAAATGAAAAACAAAGATGTGATCAAAGTAAGCAGACGTAATTGGAAAAGCTTAACGGAAGCTTTCGCAAGGAGCGGATAATATGGAATGGGCGGTAGAATTCGGTTTTAACCTCATAGACTATACTTATTTATTATATTTTTATTATATGTTAATCGGCAAACAGTGGGATCGGCGAAAAATTATCACCGGTATTCTTTTGATTTCCATAATTCAGTTTATCAAAGATCGCATTTTTTTATACGGTACGCAATCCTATGCCATCGATGTATTTTTAGTCACCGGCTTTTTGTTTTTACATGCACATCGACGCACCTTAAACTATTTTTTCTATGCGCTTTTGATCGACATCACCTTTAACTTTTGCATCACCTTTTTTATCTCGATTGCGATCAAGTTCGGCGTTAATATAGCGAATACTTTTGTGTTTGGTTATGAACGAGTCGTGTTTGCCCTGTGTTTGAAAGTCTTTACCGTTATTGTATTATGGTTTGTTGTGAAATTTCTTGTAAAGTTTGGAATGCAGGATTTGAAGACCGAACGTATAACAATTGTAATAACGATCATTGCGGAATTCATATTCAATTACTTGCTTGATGTGGCTAAAGACAATACCGAAATCCTTTTATATACGGTATTATTAACACTCGTAATGGTAACCAATTTCTATATCTTTTATCGCTACAGCCGCTTTATCCAAAGTCGATCCGAAGCGGAAATCATTGAGCAGTCAATCAATATTACCTCTGATTATGTCACAAAGCTTCAAAAAGAACAGGACAATATCAGAAAGATGCGTCATGATATGAAAAATCAATTGTCTGTTCTATCTATTTTATTAAAAGATAAAAAATACGATGAAGCAAATACGATTCTGACAGATCTGTGTGATTCCGTTGATTCCGCAAAAACGGCAATTTCAGGCAATATATTTATCGATGCGATTCTAAAGCAGAAAATGAATGAATACGCTGACATCGCCTTTCATTTAGATTTACAGATCACCAAGGATTTTGTCTTTGACGGAAAATATTTGATCTCACTGCTTTCCAATATCATCGATAATGCTTGTGAAGAATTAAGACGAATTCATGAATCATCTTTCCAGCTTAAAATCATCGGAAATCGATCGCAGCTATTGATCGTCGCACAAAACAAATGCCGCGAAACAATTGACTTTCAAACCGATAAGGATCACCGAGAACACGGCTATGGATTAAAAATCATTCAAGAGATCACTAATAAATATGACGGAACGCTGATTACCGATGTAAAAAACGGTTTTTTTGAGATTCGTGTATTATTGTTATTCGCAAATGAAAACTGACCGTTCAGTGAAAATATCGACCGCTCACTGACTGAGCATTGCCTTTTTACATACAGAACATTATAATATAAGTATAGGAGGGAAGACGTATGGCAGGACAGTTAGGAAACTAATTATGTAAATAGCTGTATGAAAAAGGTAAGATAGAGATAAGTCAAACTGATTTAATACGTTATTCATTTAAAATACTATGCAGCGAAATTAAGAAGACCATAATTATATTTGGATATGGGATCCTGTCAAATCAGTTATTATACACGCTCATGTATCTTTCATACCTTAAGTTATAATTTACAAGGGTATCATGAGAAAACAATGAGCATATGTCTGTCGCTAACCATCGGTGCATATTTAAAAACTATGTTTTTATACACATATGTTACTTATGCATGGGGAAATCTATTCTTGTTTATCAGTTTGGAATACAAGCGGCATATTGCATACGAAAGTACAATTAAAGCCACTGTTTATGTCGGCATCGTTAAAGCTTGTTATATGACAGCAACAGTAATTATGAATGATTTTAGCTTGATCGTTTCTGCCAGCACTCTTTTCAGAAAGGAGGACAAGTGAAAAACAATGAAGAAGTCACATGAAGCAATTATTTGGTTCCTAGGCGCACTATTACTAATAGTAAACTATTGGTTATATAACCTTGGCACCTATAATAACTGGGTAGCTTTATTTATAGTCGCTATGTTAAATGTTATTGTAATCGGTTTGATAAGAAAAGGCTAACGACAATATTAACAATAAGTTATACAGGGGGGAAAGAGTTATGTGCCACCTTTTTTATATAACAATGCGGTTAGCTTTATAAAATCTCTGTGGTATTGATAAACCCTTAAACAACATTTTACGATGATCTTATTGTGATAACATGACAAACATACCAACTTATATAAAGATTCATGGTATAAAAAGGAAAGCCGTACATCAGCGCTCTTTTCAGGAAGGAGAACAAATGATGAAACAGAAAAAAGGGATTATAATTTCATTACTATTTGTTTTTACGGTCGGCATTCTTTGCGGTTATTTGGCAGCTAACAGTGTGGGAAATAAAGAAAAGCCGGTGAGTGATAATCAAGAAACTCCAATTTGTGATAATAATGAATTTGCCGATATTCAGAAAAAAGAATTAAGTATTGATCCTGATTTCTTTGAAGTAGACGCTCTTAAATACAATCATAATCATCTAAATACAAAAATTCATTTGACTGAAAAAGGAAGACTTTACAATGCCACAGAGTTATTCTCCACTGAGTATACAGTATCTGTTACACTGGTAAATAATCAGTTTGATGAACCATACTTGTTCTTTGATAATATTGTCTGGGATATCAACGAGGATTTAAATATTGATTTAGTTATTGATACCAAAGAAATAAACGATAAAGACATGTTATCAGATTTTAACAAGCAACTGGAATTAATGAAAAGCGGTAAAGAACATAACATAATGTATCGAGTAGAGGTTGTATCGCAACTTAATCCTAATAATACTATGAGAACTATTGGAATGCTTTATGAGAAATAAAAGGATCCATTAATATCCCTTATTTGAAGTACATTAAGTATTTCATTTATAGTAAAACAAATAAACATTTCCTCAATAAGCAAACAGTGAAACAGAAAGAGCAAGTTATGAAAAAATCTACATTAAAATTAATCTTTACGCTGATGATCGTTATGGGCTGTATTACATTAAGCGGTTGTAATACAAGTGGAAACGATCCTGACCAAACACATGATTCTACTGCGCAGAAACCACCTAAACATAACGGTATAAAACCGATTATTTACTATCACGGCAAGCATTATAAGATTTCTGACAAACGCAGTAAACTGCCGCAGGGATTCGCTGATTCGAAAGATAAGATTATCGGCAGTGAAGCAAGCTATGATACCGTACCGAATCGCGAGTGTTATACAACTGCGTCCAATGCCGATCGCGTCGGTGCTGAAATATTCAGTAATCCTAATGACGACAGCTATATCTATATTTATGCAGAAGGCGGTTACTTGGCGTTTTGCCGGGAGAATATATAATAAAAATTATTTTGCGGATGTTTAATACAGACATCGCGGAAAGGAGATTAATCATGAAACAGAACAAGCTTTTCATTCCGTTATTAAGCGCTCTGTTTTTAATGAACGGCTGCAAGCTCAACCATGAAGTTGTGGAACACACTTCATTCTTCAATGCATATGAACAAATTGATGAAGCTGAAATTATGAATTTAGCTTCACAAGCAGACGTTTCTTTGAATTACGGAAATCCTGAGGTAATGTATCAGACTGCCGAACAGGTTGTAATTGCACGAGTTGATTCAATTGACGGCAGTAGTAATTACAATGAGCAAACCGGCGAATATGTTTTTCCTTTCACCTATGGAAAAATGACGATATTGGCTGTTAAAAAAGGGAATCTTTCCGTGAATCAACAAGTTCCCTATCTGCGTATGGGTGCTATCCTGACATTTGAGCAATATTATCAAGGGCTGCTTCCTGATCACCAACAAAAAATTGCGGAACATATGGATCAACAGCCCAAATATGTGAAACACATGTTCGGAGAT
Source organism: bacterium c-19 (assembly GCA_009917405.1). Taxonomy (GTDB): domain Bacteria; phylum Bacillota_I; class Bacilli_A; order Erysipelotrichales; family Erysipelotrichaceae; genus C-19. The sequence goes on from QZED01000011.1 coordinate 10,804, forward strand.
GATATTGATATTGAAGCGGGAAAAATTTATTTGATCTATATCGGAGAAAACGACTCAAAAGATTCACCGGAAAAAGATGCGTATCCGATCATCGGTTGGGAAGGCGGTCTGAGAGAAATCAAAGGTGATCTCTCATCACAAGCACAAATTCAAGTATTAAACAATATTACCGGTGAATGGGAAAACCTTTCACAGCTTATTCCCGATGAATAAAAAAACTGAAAAATTCACCATTCACAACACAGTTATAAAAACAGCACTATGCCGGATCTGTTTTGATACAAAAATACCGTGTCCCTTCCAATAAGAAAGGAGCTGTCATTATGAATAAAAAACAAATCTTATATATCGCGGCCATGTTTGGTTTGACCGCACTTATCCTCTGTTCCGATCAAATAAATCCTGTTCATGCGAATCGCTATGAAGTCAATTATCTGCTCGCCGCCCTGCAATTATTCTGTAAATTAATCTTGCCTTGTCTGTTAGGCAGCGTCATCGCTAAAGTCAGTGCTGATTGGATCAAAGGCGAAGGTCTCAGTGCTTTTCACATTCATAAACATTTTGTTTATCTGATCATTGAACTGTTAGTGGCTTATATTCTCTTTATGCTTTATCCGATCATCTGTATCATTCTCGGCACCGGAATTCCCGAAAAGATCGTAAGCTATATGTTATTTGCGTCAGATCATTTATATTTATATATCTTAATTTACTTTTTAGTTACACTAGGTGTTATTAAAGCCTGCAAAAGTAAAAGCTTTATGAAAGGCTGATACTTAACGATACAAAGCTTCTCATGAAATATTTAAAGAAGAATGACAATCATGAAAAAAGTAATTTAGTATTGCATTCCGATATACTTACTTAGCATCTGTTTAACTAACTGTTTCCATACAGAAATTGATGAAAGGAGTGAAAGTCATGAAAAAGAAATGGATCAATGTTACAAGTAAATGGAGTTATCTTTGCTTTATTCCCGTAATTATCGGTTTATTTAAAATTGTATTATACGATATTTCGTTATCTGCCGATATTTTGATGATGGGAAAAGAAATAATGATTTCTTTATTGCTGGTGATCATCGGAATCTATCTGTTTGTAAGAATGAACAGCTATTCTCATCTGTTCAATCCCGATCATCCTCATTAAAGAATCCTTTAGAAAGGTATAGAAAACAATGAAGAAAAAGAAAATACGTTACATTATTCTGTCAACACTACTGTGTGCGGGCTTACTCACTGCCTGCGGCTCCAAAAACACCTTATCTGATATACAGGTGAATGAGCTTCAATCAGAATTATACACTGAGGAAGAATATCATGAATTCCTTGATGAATTTGTCACCGGATACAATGAAAAAGCATACGGTGAAACACATCGTGAAACTGAAATTATTGAGATCAGCTATCTTGGAGATGCTTGCTTACAACAAGAAATCGCTGATTTGGCAAATAGTACAGACGAACCTGCACCGGATCTTGATTCTATGCAATTCATGTTAATCCGCATAAAAACTGACATCATTTCATTTTGGGATAAGTTTAACCTCAATGAGAAGTATCCGCAGGAGTTCACTTACTTTTTAACCAAAAAACCAAACGCCAAATGGGAAGTACAGCGCAGCGGTAATGAAGGCTATGTTCCGCAATGTGAATTCAATAAGTAACCATATTGACAATAATAAAGAAGATTAGGAAAGGGATACTATGAAAAAAATAATGATTATGCTTTGTTTCCTTTTGTGCTTATGCGCATGTCAAAAGCAAGCATCAGAACCGGAAGCGACAGCCTTAACTTACAAGAACCTCGATTACAAAATCACTAGAATCACAGACGTTGAAAATGACGATAACTTTATGCCGTACTTTACAAGATGCGATAATGATTATCTATACGGCATGATGCTCAACGGTGCTGAGTTTACGACGGAAACGAATACAAACAGACTGCTTGTATTAGAAAATGATTGGATTCGCAGCTTTCCGCTGGAGGAAGAACCGTGTGTCAGTGATCATTTAATGATCAAGGATCAGCTGTTTTATCTTGCGGCTTCAAAAGATGAGAAAAACAGTGTTGATCTGTATCGTTATGAAGACGGAAAAAATGATGAACTAATTGAGCGCTTTACCGATGAATCTAAAATACAACTGGAACATTTAGGAACTTCTCTGATGATCATTGCTCAAAATCAAGAAAGAATTGATCTGAAACGTTACTTTGATGATAATCTTATTCAAATGGCAACCGTTGCGATTAATGATCAATTATCAGGAGATATTGAAATCAAACTGTATCAAAGTGATCTGTTTCTTACCGTCATTAACGATCAAGGAAAATCGATTTATGTAATTGATACGGAATCCGGTAATATTACGAGTCAGCTTACCGATCAATCATTTGATTATTTTGTGGTAAGTGATGATGCTGTAGCTGTATATCAAGGTGAGAAAGAGCTGCTTTATAATCGCAGTTTTGAATTACAGAAAACGTATTCAGTACCGAAATCTGATTGGATGAATCTAAGTTATTTTGGTGATAATGACGGTATCGGTGTTCTTACGGATACCGAGCATAATATCGTTCTGCGTAATTATGATAATGATAACGGATATAAAATATCAGCAAAGAAAGAAGCAGTGTTAAAAGATTTGACTGTTCGTTTTGTTGGAAATCATTTCTTGATTGCGACAACTGCGGAAAACGATATTTATAAAATTGAATTTGAATTCAAAGAATAAAGTCACATTGGTTTACTTGTTGAAACCGGCAAGTAAACTTTTTATATGTTTTAATAGTTATTTACTTTTGTAAAGTTTGATTTAAACAATCGCTTCACAATGTCTGTCAACTGAAGATAATAAAAAGCTTTTGAATAGGCAAAATGATTAAAATGAGATATATTGTGATAGTATTTTCTTTCTGTATACCTGATAAAAATAACTTTATCACCTACTACTATTGACAATGATAAGCAAATAGTGTACTGTATTAGTATAGATAGTACAGTTGGAGGGATCAACATGCTGAAAGTTTGTGACTTAGAAAAAAAACTACAAAATCATCTTGTTCTACATCAACTCAATATGGATATTGAAGACAGATGTATCTACGGACTGATCGGTGAAAACGGCGCCGGCAAATCAACCTTGTTAAGAGTACTGGCAGGTGTATACGAATGCGATCACGGCTGTGTGATGATCGATGACCAAGATCTGCATAAGTATCCGGAAAAGAAAGCAGAAATTCTCTTAATTCAAGATGAACCGTTTTATTTTCATCATGCGACATTATCAGATATGAAACACTTCTATCAAATCGCCCATCCTGACTTAGATGAAGCCTACTACCACAAGCTGATTACCGTATTTGAATTAGATGATCGCCAACCCTTATATAAATTCTCTAAAGGAATGAAGCGTCAAGCGTTTTTAATCCTCGGTCTATGTATTGCGCCACGCTATTTATTATTGGACGAGGCATTCGACGGCTTAGATCCGCATATGCGCATGATGTTTAAAAAAGAGATCAGCGAACGCATCGAAGAAAAGAAAATGAGTGTGATCATTTCTTCCCATAACCTTAAAGAAATGGAAGAACTGTGCGACTGCTTCGGAATTTTAGAAAACGGCAAACTGTTGACCTCTGGATCCGTGAGCGATAAGCTTCATGAAGTCCATCGCTTCCAATTAGCCTTTGCGAAACCGATGGATAAAGAAGATTTCTCTGAATTAAAGCTGTTATCCTTACAAATAACCGCAAGTATCGTAAACTTAGTCGCTGAGGGAGAGGAAGCGGAAATCAAAGCATTTTTAAAAGAAAAGCAGCCGATCATGATGGAAATGCTTCCGGTCAGCTTAGAAGAAATCTTTGTATTTAAAATGTTGAATAAAACGGAGGTGTCGCAATGAAACAACTGTTACTGACAAATACCGAACTTTCCTACTTGAAATATTATATAAAAAAGGAAGCACGATTAGGAATTACGGCAATAATCATCCTCGCTTTGTTTGTATCCGGACTGCTGTTGCCCGGTGCTTTAGTCAAAATCGGACTAATATTGTTCGGTGGACAATTTGATGACTATTCCGGAAGCGGATGGGAAAGCATGTCACGAGTATTTATCTCTGTTTGTATATTAGCATATTTACTGCCGCTGTATTTATTTCGATTTTTAATGAATCGAAGCGGAAATGATTTATACTTATCCCTGCCAATTGAGCGAAAACGCTTATTCTATGTACATTATATTATCGGATTATTTTATTTGATTACAATATCTCTGCTTCTGTTGTTAGGGTACAGCTTGTTTGTGAATACATTATCTATATATCAAATATCATCAGCGGAGAGTTTCTCTTATATCCTGTTAAATATTTACTTTATCGTACTGGGAGTTTGTCTGTATACCTTTTTCACATATATTGTAATACGTTGTCATAACCTGTTGGACGCTATCCTGATGGAATTAGCGTATACACTATTACCGTTACTCTTCTATTATGCGCTCCATGCATTAATCACCCATGCGGCAGAGGCATCAACGACTTACCTGTTTTTGGGGTTTGACGACACTTCGTTAATAAATATAATAGAGCTGCCGACAGCGGTGTTGAGTATTCCAATACAGATGAATTTATGGATGATATATTTCTGTTCTTATGCAAGTAAAGCTGCGATTGCCTGTGAGCTGTTACTCGTTGCCGGATTCTTATGGATCATTTTTACAGTGTGCTGCTTCTTAGGCGCACGCAAATCCTTTGTGCGAATCAGAAGTGAACAAAGCGGACAAAACACAAATGCCTTTTTTACTTATCCGTTGTTGATTCCGCTCGTTTCCTTCCTGTTATTGATCGCAACCCAAAGCGAACACTTATTTTCAATCAATATCATCTTAATTCTTGTAGCCTTTTTATTGGCACACTTTATCGCATATCGCAAGATCAGCTTCTCAATTCGTAAACTATTGTTGTTTATCAGCTTGGCAGCGAGCAGTTTCCTGTTGTTCATAAGCCTTACAAAAACCAATTTATTCGGTGCAGTCAAAGAAGTACCGAAGCTTGAGGAAATTGATTCATTCACATTAGCAGTCACCCAATACTATGCAAACAATGAAAGTTCGCAATCAACCTTTCTCATCGGCAGCGGAAGAAGTGATGAAGCGATCGCCGATATACTTGCAGAACAAGCGAAAATCATGGATTATAAGAAACAACATTCAGATAATGACATATATGATCAGGCATATATCGTGAGATTTCAATATGATACGGATGCTGTAGAGCAAGGATTTATCGAACGCACTTATATCTTTAATCAAAAGGACAAAGAGTATATCGAAGCACGAATCGCTGAATGGAAGAAAATGCATATCATTCAAGATTACACAGAATAGGAGGTGTACGATGTTTATCTTAAAACCGCAAAGTCGATTACCGATTTTTGAACAATTAAAAGCACAGATTTTAGAATTCATATCATTAGGCATCTTAGCACCGAACGATAAATTACCGTCAGTACGCTCCTTGGCAAATGAGCTTGCGATTAATCCTAATACCGTCGCAAAGGCATATCAGGAACTGGAATTGCAAGGTTATTTATACACGATGCCGGGCAAAGGCTGCTTTGTGAATGACAACCATTTAGATGATCAAATCAGGCATGTGAAGCTGAAGGAATTTGAACAGTCGGTATTGGAAATGAAGCGTCATCAACTGCCGCCTGACGTATTAATTAACGTAGTCACAAAAGTATATGAAGAAGGGGATGAGCGTGATGATTGAGTTTCAGCATGTATATAAATTTCTCGGCAAGAAACAAGTACTGCAAGACGTCAATGTTACGATACCGGATGGTACGGTATTCGGACTGATCGGAGCAAACGGATCAGGAAAATCAACTTTCTTACGCTTATTGAGCGGAATTTATCAATGTGACGGCGGAAAAATTCTGTTAGATCAGGAACATATTTTCGACAATCGTCGCTGTAAAAAACAGATTCTGTTTATCAGTGATGAGCCGTTTCAGTTTTTCCGCTCTACCTTGGCTGATATGAAGCGATTCTATTCACAATGGTATAAAATCGATGAAGATCGCTATCGTGAATATTTAACGATGTTTCACCTAGATGAACATAAGCCGTTGCATAATTTCTCTAAAGGGATGAAAAGACAAGCTTTTATTCTGTTGGGATTGGCAGCTTCTCCGCGCTATTTGTTGCTGGATGAAGCATTTGACGGCTTGGATCCGATGATACGCCGCTACTTTAAACAGGTGATCGCCGAGCGAATTGCGGACAAATCAATGAGTGTTATCATTTCCTCACATGATTTAAAAGAAGTACAGGATTTCTGTGACAGTTTTGCGATGATTGAAAACGGATCCGTTTCTACAAGTGGTGAAATGAATGATGCCCTGGCAAATATCCATCACATTCAGATGGCATTTCATGAAGAAGTAAAAGCAGAATGGTTTGATCAGCTTGATGTGATCACGATGCAGATACGCTCAAAAGTGGTAAAGCTGTATGTTCGCGGAGATGAGGAAAAGATCCGCAGCTATCTGAAAACACTGCATCCGCTCGTACTGGAGCTGCTTCCGGTACAACTGGAAGAAATGTTCATTCAATCTGTGATTCATCAAAAGGAGGTGAACCGCCATGGCATATGAAAAAGCATATGGTAAATGGTATTGGAAGCATAATCAACGCATGCTTGCGACGTATTTGATGATTGCGGCAACCTTAATTATAGTACCGCAGCTGATGTTTCCGTATGATCCTCAATCCTCTTCTATACCGTTGGCACTTTCCGCTTATGTCGTATTTGCGCTGAATCTGCTTATGGCACTGTTGGTTCCTTTATATCAATTTCGCTTTTTATTTAATAAACGATCTGTTGATTTGTATTATCCGTTACCGATGAAAAAAACAACGATGTATTGGCTGAATTATGGACTTGGTGCCATATTAGTATGTGTACCAAACATGATCTTTTTCATCAATCTGTTGTGGGAACAAGCTTCCCATGCGTATATTCCTTATTATCTGCTTATGATGGCAGGTCTGGTTCTGTTCGGATTGAGCCTGTATGCACTTGTGACCTTTTTCGTGATGAAATGTAACTCACTGTGGGATGCATGTTTTGCGGCAGCTGCCGTTCCGATTTCTCAACTGTTGATCGTCAGCGCAGTAAACGGATTGTTGAGAAATGCGGTCACTGAATTGGTTAACAACGGCGGCAGTGCCTATGAATTCTTCTCATTATCCTATTTTGAAGGCGCACAGCCGGTAATGGCAGGATTTCAATGGATCAGCGCCTCTTTGAATGCCTTTTTTCATATATCACAAAGCGGTGGAAATTTCCTCACCCTTTGGTTACAAGAATCAACGCTTAACGCGTGGATGCTTATCTATTATCTCTTACTTCTTATCGGCTTTAGTGATTGGGCATGTAAAACTTACGTAAAACGCAAAGGGGAAGACAGTGAACAACAAACAACCTCTAAATTTATATTTCCCTTATTTATTTCCCTGATTACCGGCTCTTTATTAGCCTATAATATCACCGACATCGCTTATCTCTGCTTTACCATCGTACTGTTTTTCTTAATGAATGCGCTGGCAGAGCGCAAGCTGGTCATCAAAACGAAAATGATCGCTGTTTTGGCAATCTACGGCATCTCCTTATTGGGAATCCACAAGGTATTGATCGATACAAACGGCTTCGGGCGTATTCATGAATTTTATGAAACAGATGAAATACTAGCGGTACGCAGTGAATATCATGACTATACGGATTCAGAAGAAAGCGAGATGTCCTCGATTATCATGTATGTTTTTCAAAAGGATCCTAAGCTGATAGAAATGATGGTGAAATCGCATCATGAATCGGTGACAAATAACGTTAAGCATAACGGAGAACAAGCTCTCGGTGAATTGATCATTGACTATGAATTAAAAAACGGTAAACATGCATATCGTTATCTGTACTTCTATCCGGAAGACGCAAAATTGATTAAGGAATTTAAAGATTATATAAAAGAACAAAATTATGCGGAAGATGATGTATTTATCAGATAATACTCGCGCTTGGAAAAAATTGACTTCATAAATGAATTTATTTACAATACATGTATTGAAAGGAGATTCTTATGAAGCTTTATATTACAAGACACGGGCAGACAGACTGGAATCTTAATGAGCGAATTCAAGGGAAAATCGATATTGAATTAAATGATACAGGGCGTTTACAAGCACAAAAAATCGCTGATTTATTGAAAGATCAAGCGATCGATCAAATATTTTCATCACCGTTAAAGCGCGCGACGGAAACCGCAGAGATCATCAATCAGCCGCATCAGCTGCCGATTCAATGCGATGAGCGATTGGCAGAGCGCGGCTTCGGCGACTATGAAGGAACACCGATCGAAAAATTCGATTTTTGCGGCTTTTGGAATCAAGCACTAGAGGATCAGTTTATCAGCTGTGAAAAAACCTCGGCATTCTTTGCCCGGGTATATGCATTTATTGAGGAATGTCGTCAACGCTATCCGAATCAAACAATTTTGGTAGTCGCACATGGCGGTGTGTCTTTGCCGTTTTATACATATGCGCATGGGATTGTGAATGATCATGATATGCGAAAGTATATGTTGAAAAACTGTGAAGTCGCAATTTATGAACTGTAATATACTTTATTTCCAATATGAAATCGGTTCCGTAAGCTGATGTCATTCTGAATTTTGATTCTCACAGCGTCGATTGTTTTTGATTGCGATAAAGTGTAAAACGTGATAGAATAGGAACAGGGATCTTACAGAAAGGAGTGTTTACTATGAAGTTAATATTAGCGATTATGTCTAACGATGACAGTCCTGCCGTTTCAAGCGCATTAACAAAGGAAAACTTTCAGGTAACACGCTTAGCGACAACCGGCGGCTTCTTACGTGCCGGAAACACCACATTAATCGTCGGTACCGATGATGATAAGGTAGAAAAAGCGATTGAAGTCATCGGTGAATACAGCCGCAGACGTACCGAGGTTGTACCAAGCACTGCATCTTACGACATCGGAAGATATGCATCTTTTCCGGTTGAAGTACAAGTAGGCGGAGCGACCATCTTTGTATTAGATGTAGAAAAATTTGTGAAATTATAATTAAATCGATTGATCATACGAAATGAAAGAGATTGCCTTACATAAGGTGATCTTTTTTATCGCTATAAGGTGTGATTACGGGTAAAATTGCACAGCCTGCTTATTGTAAAGAAGGCAAAAATAAAGTAAAATAATACTGATAAAAGAAACGAAGGAACTGCGGTGCTGTTTCAGCGAATACATAAGCAAAATACAGCAGTGCAGTAATCAAACAGGAGGAAAACTATGAAGGTTCTTGTGATTGGCAAAGGCGGACGCGAACATGCGATCGTGCATGCGGTAAGCCGCAGTAAGCTTGTATCAAAAATTTATGCGGCACCGGGAAATCCGGGAATCGCAGCATTGGCAGAATGTGTACCGATAGCGGATAATAAGGTGGATGAGCTGGCAGCCTTCGCCAAAGAACATGCGATCGATTTAACAATTGTCGGACCGGAAGCATCACTCGCACTGGGAATCGTCGATGTCTTTCAGAAAGCGGGTTTAAAAATCTTCGGACCGACAAAAGATGCGGCACAGATTGAATCCAGTAAGGATTTCGCGAAACAAATCATGGTAAAATACGGGATTCCGACTGCGGCATATCAAACCTTTGATCGTTATGAGGAGGCGCTTGCGTATGTAGAAGCGCAAGGAGCGCCGATCGTTATTAAGGAAGACGGCTTAAAAGCGGGTAAGGGTGTTTGCGTTGCCGCTACGATAGAGGAAGCGATACAAGCATTACAGGCAGCCTTTTCAACGCCAGATAACCGCGTAGTTATTGAAGAATGCTTAGTCGGCTTTGAATTCTCACTGATCTGCTTTGTCTGCGGAGATTTGGTAATGCCGATGCAGATTGCTCAGGATCATAAGTGTGCGTATGACGGAGATAAAGGACCGAATACCGGCGGTATGGGTGTATATTCTCCGGTGCGTAAAATTACCGATGAAATAATTGAAGAAGCGATGTCAAAGATCATGGAGCCGATGGCAAAAGCTATGGCGACGGAAGGACACTCCTTTACCGGATTCTTATACGGCGGATTAATGTTGACAAAAGAAGGCGTAAAAACGATTGAATTTAATGCCCGCTTGGGTGACCCGGAGGCAGAAGTCATATTGCCGCGCCTGCAAAGTGATTTTGTGGAAGTGATTGAAAAGATCATGAACCATCAAAAAAGCGAGTTGGTATGGGATGATGAGGTTACACTCGGTGTCGTTATGGCATCGGATGGCTATCCTGCATCTTCAACCAAAGGCGCAGTGATCAACCGTTTGGATCAGTGTGACGGACTTGTCTTCCACATGGGAACCGCGCTTCAAGACGGAAATATCGTAACCGACGGCGGACGCGTGCTGCTTGTCAGTGCTAAAGCAAAAACGCTTGAAGAAGCATATGAAAAGGCTTATCAGGATGTCGCAAAAATTCAGTGTGATGCCCTGTTCTACCGTCATGATATTGGAAAAAAGGATATGTAGGAGGAAGCGTAAATGGCAAAAACAGATTTAGAAATTGCACAGGAATGCGTGATGCGCCCGATTTCACAGGTGGCTGAAAAAGTCGGAATCGATGCGGCAGAATTAGAATATTACGGAAACTATAAAGCAAAACTGTCTTTAGATGTATTGAAAAAGCGTGCCGATAAGGCAGACGGAAAGCTGATTTTAGTAACTGCGATTAATCCGACCAAAGCCGGCGAAGGAAAATCAACGACAACAGTCGGTTTAGGTGACGGCTTAAATCAGATCGGCAAGAAAGCGATGATTGCCTTGCGTGAGCCTTCGCTCGGTCCGGTTTTCGGTCTGAAAGGCGGCGCTGCCGGTGGCGGTTATGCACAGGTTGTACCGATGGAAGATTTAAACCTGCACTTTACCGGCGATATGCATGCGATTACTACTGCGAATAATTTAATTTCGGCATGTATCGATAATCATATTCATCAAGGAAATGCTTTGGATATTGATATTGACAATATCACATGGAAACGCTGTCTGGATATGAATGACCGCAATTTACGTAATATTACGATTGGTCAAGGTGCTAAGGCAAACGGTACCGAGCGTAAAGACGGCTTTAATATCACCGTCGCTTCGGAAGTGATGGCAGTGCTTTGCCTTGCGGATTCCTTAATGGATCTAAAAAAGCGCTTAGGGGACATGTTAATCGGATATAATACGAAGCAAGAGCCGCTCTATGTCAAAGACCTGCATATTGAAGGTGCTTTGGCAATGGTGATGAAAGATGCGATCAAACCGAATCTCGTACAGACACTGGAACATAATCCGGTTATTGTACACGGCGGTCCGTTTGCGAATATCGCTCATGGCTGTAACTCCATCATGGCCACAAAAACATGCTTAAAGCTGGCTGATTATGTCGTAACGGAAGCAGGATTCGGTGCCGATTTAGGAGCGGAGAAATTCTTGGATATCAAATGCCGCTTCGGTAATTTAAAACCGAATGCCGTAGTCATCGTCGCAACGATTCGCGCCTTAAAGCAGCACGGTGGTGTTGCATTTGAAGATTTGAAAAACGAAAATGTCGAAGCGATGCTGCGAGGCTGTGCTAACCTTGCCAAGCATATTGAAACAATCGAGGCATTCGGACTTCCTTATATAGTAGCGATCAATGAATTCGCTACCGATACACAAGCTGAGGTCGAAGCACTTCAAAACTGGTGCCGTGAAAATCATCATGAAATGTCCTTATCACAAGTTTGGGCAAAAGGCGGCAAGGGTGCGCTTGATTTAGCTGAGAAAGTTGTATCCCTTTGTGAACAGCCGAATACCTATGCTCCAATTTATAATGTCAATGAATCAATTAAGGATAAAATCACAAAGATCGCACAGACTTGTTACGGCGCAGGTGCCGTGGCATTCACTGATGAAGCAGAAGCACAAATTGCCCTTTATGAAAAGCAGGGCTGGGATCATATGCCGATCTGTATGGCTAAGACTCCGACCTCTTTAAGCGATCAGGATAAGCTGTACGGCGCTCCAAAAGATTTCACCATTACTGTCAGAGAACTTCGTCCTTCCTTAGGTGCGGGCTTTATCGTTGCTTTAACCGGTAATGTACTGACAATGCCGGGATTGCCGAAACAGCCGGCTGCTTTAAATATGGATATTGATGAAGCAGGTCATATTAAGGGATTATTTTAAAAAGCTTAATGAAAATTGTTTTAATGAATATAATAGAAAGAAGATGCTGCATCAGCATTTTCTTTTTCGTAATCAATGATTTGTAATTAATAAATTTTAAGTATATAAATTGTGTCATTTTATGTGAAATATAGAATTTCAATAAAATTTGGTGTATAATAACTACGTTTTTATTGAAAGAGGTGTTTTGCATATGCAAAAAGAGTATAAAAAAAATTCAAAGCAGATAGAAAACAGAAAGAAGTCGGCGTTGCCATGGTATAAGGATCTGCGTTTTTACTTTATCAGTGTGCTGTTCCTGTTAATGATCGCATTAGTGGCGCAGCTGTTTATTGTAAAGATCATTCCGATGAAATATATTGCGGGCGGGGTTGTTGTACTGGCTTTGCTTGCATTGATGCTATGGTGGCTTCAGTATGGGAAGCGAGTAAATAAGATTAATCAGATTTTAGGTAAAATATTGATTGTCATTGTATCGATTCTGTTAATTATGGGGAATATGTATTTGAATAAGGCGGGCAATGTCATCGGTAAAATTACCGGCAGTAATACGGAAACCGATGCAATGTCGGTCATCGTAAAAAAAGACAGTGATATTGAAAAAATTGAGCAGCTGGTGGATAAAAAGCTAGGCGCCAATGAAGCAACGGATAAAGACAATGTGTTAGAAGCTAAACAAGCGATCAGCGAGGAAATCGGTGATACGTACAGCTATCAAAGCTATTACAGTTATGATGAAGAAGCTGCGGCTTTATACAGCGGTGAGATCGATGCGATGATTTTAAATGAAGCGTATCGCGGCTTATTGGAAAATAATTATCCGAAATTCGATGAAGAGACAAAAGTGATTTATACACATGAAATCACAAAGGAAGTTGAGGATATTAGTAAAGATGTCGATGTGACCAATACACCGTTTAATGTATATATTTCCGGTATTGATACGTATGGTCCAGTTACGACAAAATCAAGATCCGATGTGAATATGATTGCGACAGTGAATCCTAATACGCATGTAATTGTCTTAACGAGCATTCCGCGCGATTACTATATTTCACAGACATGTCAGGGCGGAGCGAAGGATAAACTGACACATACCGGTATATTCGGAGTTGATTGTACCGTAAGCAGTGTTGAACAATATTTTGAAATTGATATTAATTACTATGCCCGTGTGAATTTCACTTCCTTGATTGATATTGTAGATGCACTCGGCGGTATTACAGTAGATAATCCAAACAGCTTTAGCGGTAATAACGGCACCTATTTCCCGATTGATTCCAATTTGTACATCACCGGCAGTCAAGCATTAGAATTTGCTCGTGAGCGTTATGCTTTCTCAGAAGGAGATCGTGAGCGCGGAAGAAATCAAATGCGTGTATTGACCGGTATGATCAATAAAGCAATTTCACCGGCAATCATCACGAATTATACAAGTATTATGAATGCGATCGGTGGCAGCTTCCAGACCAATATGAGTTCTGATGAAATTTCATCATTGATTCATATGCAGCTGAATGAAATGAGCGGCTGGGATATTATTCAACAGTCAGTAAACGGCTACGGCGAGATGTTGATCTCACCGGCAAACGGCTTTAATTCTTATATGATGATTCCGCATATTGATACCGTGAATGCGGCAGTTGCCAAAATCAATGAGGTTATGAATGCCAAATAGTGAATGACAGTGGATTCTTGATGAATTCACTGTTTTTTCTTAACTTTTCTTACTGCTTATGCCGATAAAAATAAGATAAAAAAAGCGATGTATCCGAATACATCATGGAAGGGATAAGCTGTCATTTGTGGCGGTAAGTTCTTTATTAATCCATTTGTACTTTTGATAGGCTATTATATTGGCTTTTTTTGCGTCAACGTAAATAAAAAGATAAACTATCTCAGGGAAATAGTTCCAAAAAGCAGATAAAGGTAAATTGCTTTTCAATTACGGCATTGTTCATATTGATGTTTTGTATTGCTGATACGGTAGCTAAATTGATATGTGGAACAAGTTTGTTATTTGTTGCAAAAGCTGATTATCCATGAGTGCCTTGAAAAAAGTCATAAATAATCCACACCAACACTTTACAACTCTTATCAGATGATTAATGATTTTACTGCGGAATATAGCTTGATGTCACTTCGACAAACGGATAACGGTTTTTTAATCGATTCGCAATTTCATGCATTTTTGTCACATCCATGCCGCCAATCGCAAATACGGTCGTTCCACTGCCTGACATGGCAACGAATTCAAAGCCGTAAGATAAAAGCTCCTGTTTTAAATCAGCGACTTCTGATACAAGCTGAAATGTGCTCCCTTCCAGTGAATTGCCGCAATTTGCTAATACACCCTTGAAATTGCCGTTTTCCCATTCACTGAGACATTTTTGGACATCTGGATGCGGACAAGTCTCGATATTTAAATTCTCATAGACAAGCTTTGTAGATGCGCCCGCCTTTGGCTTTACCAATAAGATAGGAAACGCAAATCGGTTTGTTAAAAAGGTCAAGCCTTCTCCAATACCGGAAACAAACACACAGCGGTTTTGGACAAGACATGGAACATCCGCACCGATGCTTACACCGAGTTCTTCTAATACCGAAGCATTTATTGAAAGCTTGCTGAGTTTCGCAATTCCGCGCATTATCGCAGCGGCATCACTGCTTCCCCCGCCAAGTCCCGCTTCCATGGGAATCTGTTTGGTTACGCTGATATGATAATTGTCCTTAAGCTGAAATGCTTCTTTCATCAACCACACGGCTTTGACTACCGTATTGCCGCCATGAAAGGGCAGCGCAGGTTCATTACATTCATAAGACATTGTATCGGCTTTTTCAATTACGATACGATCGTGCAAAGCAAGCGGGACGACAACGGAGCGCAGTTCATGATACCCGTCTGCTCGCTTGGATACGGCATCCAAACATAAATTGATCTTGGCGTGTGCCTTTTCAACAACACATTCCTTATGTGTTACTGCTTGTAGTTTATCTTTCATATTGTACCTCATAGAGACGAACAAAGTCCGAAAGTTCGAGACTTTGCGCACGTGCTGTCGGTAAAATCTCTGCTTTAGTCAGTATTTCCCCGGCTTTTTCTTTATTTCCCAAATATTCTCCGTAGTTATTCAGTATAGTTTTGCGTCTTTGACGGAAGCATTCTTTTACTAATTCAAAAAACGCAGCTTCATCAATAAGCGGCGTATCGGTGCGAAAGCGAAACTGTAATACCGCACTGTCAACTTTCGGCTTCGGCTGAAATACATTGGCAGGAACCTTACATACTCTTTGTACCTCACAGCGATATTGTGTAATCACACTTAAGGCATTATAGTCTTTCGCATTTGTTTCAGCACTGAAGCGGTCGGCAACCTCTTTTTGCATCATGACCGTGATCGCCTTTATATCATCGCCGTATTCAAACAAACGAAACAAAATAGGGGTTGTGATATAGTAAGGCAGGTTTGCGGCCACTACAACGTCTAATCCGGCCTCATACAGCGGATTTACGTATTTCTTCAGGTCGACAGTCAGGAAATCTTCCATGACCAAAGTGAAATTATCATAATCACTAAGATTGTCGTTTAAAACCGGCTCTAATCGCTGATCGATTTCAAAGGCAATGACTTTTTGTGCATATTCACATAAATACTGCGTTAAAGCACCGATGCCGGGACCGATCTCAATGACAGCACAATGATCACTGATCACGGCATGACGCGCAATTTTTTCAACAATGCCGCATTCGACTAAAAAATTCTGACCGTAATTTTTTTTGGCATAAAGGTCATATTTCTCTAAAACGGCTTTTGTTCCTGACGGAGTCGCAATTCTCTGTATCATCTTACACTTCCTTTGTATCTGTTTCATTCACAGCGATTTGTTCAATTAATCGCCGGACATCTTCTTTTGTCAATCCTAACATATTCATTCGTTTCCATAAAGTCTTGGCATTGCATCTTCCTATAAACAGGGTATTTCCCAGTATTTCCCGCAAATGCGAACTGTTTGCTTGACCGTTCAGGCCAAGTGCACGGAACTCCTGTAGGGAAATTGTAGCATTTTGCAAAGGCTCATTGGTCATCAAATGTGCCAATGCTTCTTTTATATCCTGAGGCAAGGCATGTTCAACACCGACTTTCTTCGACGTTCTCGCCTTGCGCTTTTCTATAAAGGCGTTTTTACAGCCGGGTACCTGTGAATTGATCGCATTGCGAATCTTTTCTCCCGGAACATCGGGATCGGTAAAGATAATTACACCGCGGCTTCGCTGTAGCTGTCGAATCAATTCAATATGATTTTTTGTTAAACGACAGCCCGATGTCTCTAATGTATCACAATCAAGACAGGATTGAAGCTTTTGAGTATCATGCTTACCCTCTACCACAATAATTTCTTTTATTTTCATTTTCATTTTGTCAGCCTCATGATTATATTTTAACATAAGTAAGCATGCTTGAGAACAAAAAAACATCATTCCTGAAGAATGATGCAACAAACAAGATAAAAATGCACAGTATGGAGGTTCTGTGCATTTTTAAAATTATCAATCATTATTGGAGGAGAATGATTGACATAGTTTGTATGATTATCCGCTGATTAAAACAAATATCGAGGGGGGGAAGGATATTGTTAGAATCAATCCTGTTAGCTCTATACAGGAAACAGATAATCATACGGGGTGCAGCGATTGCCTAATCGAAGATCTTGGGGGAGAAAGGTTGAGACCATCAAAAACAATCTGCTGCGAATTTCATTAGAAAAGCTATTTAGAGAATAAATAGTGGGTGGAGACAATAGGTGCCCTATTTATTTGCCGTAACGGAGTATTTTCGCCGTCGGAGTGGATCCATCGTAATTAATAAGATTCACATTTTGTTCACTACCGATGTATAAATCGACATGGTTGCCGGTAATCGCACCGCCACGATCGAGAACAATACATTTAATCGGCTGATCGGGTGATAAACCCATGCCGCTGTATCCATGATTGGATATTTCAACGATCGAATAAAACGGAACGCTCGCATCCATCGCAATAATATAATAACCATCATAAGTTAAACCGCTTTGCCAAGTACCGTCGCTCTGCATAACTCCCCAAGCGGGATTCAGCTGAACGCCAACCGCTGTATTACCGGTGCCATCTTCTCTGACGTTGCATCCATAACAGTCTACACCGTACAACGTTGTTTTGATCTCAAAAGCCGCATCTGCCGATACCGCAGGTTCTTCCTGCACAGTATTCACTTCTACAGCTTCGATTTCCGGTTCAGGTTCTGGTGCTTGATACTGTTCCGCCTTGCTGGTATCCGCAAGCATTTGGAACACATCCTTTACCGAATCTTCTTGGATTAGCTTTTTGTTTAACTTCTTCGCTGTCGCATATGTTCTCACTTCATTTTTCAATGAAAAATTAGGTTGATTTTCCATATGCAGAGATAATAAATCATTTTCTCTTTGTGTCAGTTTTGATATCACGGTATTAGATACCGGATTGGTATTAACCATTGCTCCGTCTGCGGACATGTCACCGGCACATCCGGAAAGAGCGAAAACCATGATCAGAAAAGCACTTATTCTTTTCAGTTTCATAAATTTCCTCCTTTTACGGCACGTCGCTTATTCTATCATATGAATTTCAGCTTGTCAAACTTTC
The DNA here is from genome assembly GCA_009917405.1 of bacterium c-19. GTDB lineage: Bacteria > Bacillota_I > Bacilli_A > Erysipelotrichales > Erysipelotrichaceae > C-19. The sequence continues at coordinate 28,762 of QZED01000011.1, forward strand.
TTTTTTTTGCACGCCTTCTATCACCTATTTTATACCGTTATGCTTTAGTTTATACATGAATTGATTTTTGTAATATTATCTAAGCCTATTGAATCGCCGTTTAGCAAAGATTCATAAGTAATTAAGAATCATGCATCAGTTATGAAAACATTTTATTTTATAACAAGTTGTGCCTGTTGATTATTACACATTAAATACATAATATACGATTATTATGCGCTTATTTACTGTTTAAGAAAAGATTGCTTGATTGTGAATGTAACCGTTTAACCAAAAGCGATCATTAACAGGTCAATGTTTTCTTAACGCTTATATGCATGGGTATGATTACCGTAACTGCTTTTAAGATAAAATGCTTTTCTGCGTACAAGTGCTTTGTGTAAGACTTAAGAAAGCTTACTTTTCTGCCGCTATCGACTCGCAAAAAAATTTTTCAAAAAATTGATCAGCTCTGTAAATTCATCAGGTATGACAATCTGCGGAAGCAGTGCATCCCGATACTCGATCGACATGACAATCATCAACCCGCTTAATAAGACAGTTGCGGACAGATAGACGATAAAGATCGCTGCTTTGGATTCATGTCCGATGTGAAAGATGCGCTCCAAGCGATTTGCACGACGCATTTTTAAGACATCGTGAATAATATAGATAATAAACAAAGCCTGCGCATAAATCATAAGCTGATCGTCTGTTAAAACAATGATGCTGTAGATCACAAAGGGTATCAGAATCAACGGAAAATAATAATAAGTTCCTGCGATCACCTTTCCGCCGTCAAAGGGGTTTAAGGGCAAAAGATTCATAAGCGATACAATACCCGCAAAGAAACTCAACCATAGAAATGTTTGATTTTTCAAAAAGTAGAACAAAAAGAAATAAATAAGGGCATTTAATAACCCAAACAGCGGACCGCTCATAGCGATGACGGCATTTTCTTTCACAGTCGTTTGATCCAGTATTTGAATATACGCACCAAACGGAGTAAAGCCGCCAAAGCGTACCTGAGCACCGTAGCTTTTGGCACTGATGATATGTCCACTCTCATGAATGATTAACATTACGATATAGCCGAGCGCAAATAACGGATTGACAAATACAGAAAGTATCGCAACAGTAAAAAGCACCACGAAGATATTCATGATCCATTTGCCGATATTCCAGTCTTTAAATATGGAATTTTGCATATTATCACCTTTTTCAATTATATCATTTTTTCTTTCGCTTGGGTATCCTTTTCCGTCTTCCTTTATTTGGGAAAAGATTCTTACACATAAAAAGAAGGAAAAACAAAAAAAACTAAAGCCGCATATCACAGACTTTAGCTTTTCATGATCATAGTTTATTAATTTGAAGCATCTTGCGGCTGATAATACTTCCTTATATTATAAGGGACCAATAAGAATCCAAGATGCTTAGTCATTTGTTTGTTAAATGCACAGAGCGTTCAAGCTTAATGTTTGAAATGACGAATACCGGTATAGACCATCGCAATACCATGCTTATCGCATTCATCCACAGATAACTGATCCTTGATAGATCCACCCGGCTGAATAATTGCAGTAACGCCTGCCTTTGCGGCTGCTTCTACTGTATCCGGCATCGGGAAGAAGGCATCGGAACCCATCACTGATCCGCTTGCTTTCTCCTGCGCCTGTTCAATCGCTATTTTAGCGGCACCGACACGGTTCATCTGACCGGCACCGACACCGATTGTCATATTGTCTTTTACTAATACGATCGCATTGGATTTTACATGCTTTACGACTTTCCAAGCGAATAACAGCTGTTCAATTTCTGCTTCACTCGGCTGCCGTTTTGTAACGCAAGTGAGATCCTGTGCGGTAATGTTTTTCGCATCAATATCCTGAACCAATAAACCGTCATTGACATTGGTCACTTTCAAGGATGTGCTTGGCTCTAATGTTGTATCTAATGTCATCAAACGAATGTTTTTCTTCTGAGATAAGATTGCGAATGCTTCATCACTGAATGACGGCGCAATAATGATTTCAAGGAAGATCTTGGAAAGCTTTTGTGCAACTGCTTCATTGACTTGCTCATTCATCGCAACAATACCGCCGAAAATGGAAACCGGATCTGCCTCATATGCTTTATCCCATGCATCTTCAATCGTTTTACCGATACCGACACCGCATGGATTCATATGCTTTAAGCCGACTACGGCACACTGTCCACTGAATTCCTTTAAGATTTCAATCGCAGCATTTCCATCTTGGATATTATTATAGGAAAGCTCCTTACCGTGAAGCTGTTTGGCATTTGCCAAAGAGTACTGCGGTTTCATATTCTGATAGAACGCAGCTTCCTGATGCGGATTTTCACCATAACGCAGATCCTGTACTTTATCAAAGGTCATCGTATAGCTTTCCGGGAATTTCTCACCGGTTTTCTTTGTTAAATAATCCGCAATCATCGCATCGTAGCGAGCGGTATGGCGGAACACCTTGGCAGCCAAGGCTTCTCTTGTATCAAGATTGGTTTCTCCTTGTTCACGCAGTTCCTTTAACACCGCTTCATAATCATTCGGATCACAGATAACAGGAATATAACGATAGTTTTTAGAAGCACTTCGCAACATGGAAGGACCGCCGATATCGATGTTCTCGATGATTTCCTCATGAGAAACCCCTTGTTTCTGTACTGTTTCCTTAAATGGATACAGATTGACACATACAAGATCGATATAATCAATATTATGATCCTTTAATGCCTGTACATGCGTTTCATTATCTCTGACACATAACAAGGCCCCGTGTACATTCGGATGCAGTGTCTTAACACGCCCGTCCATAATTTCCGGAAAGCCGGTTACATCGGAAATGGAAATAGTGGAAATACCTGCGGCTTCTAAAGTCTTTTTAGTACCGCCTGTTGAAATGATTTCATAACCGAGTTCCGCAAGACCGGAAACAAACTCAACCAGATTTGTTTTATCTGAAACACTTACCAATGCTCGTTTCATACTGATTCTCCTTCTTTTTTAATTTTATCTACAACCATTTGAATCGCTTTGGGAAACAACTCATACTCCAAGGCATGTACATGTTCCTCTAATGTTTCCAAAGACCATGCCGGATCAATCGTCATTTTTTCCTGATAGATGATTTCTCCGGTATCAACACCTTCATCGACATAATGTACGGTAACTCCGGTATAGCTGACTCTTGCCTCGAACGCATCTTGAATACTGTGAGCACCGGGAAACTGCGGCAAATAAGCCGGATGCAGATTCATGATTCGATACGGAAACGCCTGAAGCAATACTTCGCCGATAAAGCGCATATAGCCGGCAAGTACAATCAGGTCTATTTCATATTCCCTAAGCTTTGAGAGAATAAAGCTTTCATATTCTGCTTTATTTGCATAAGCCTTCGGATTCACATATAAATAGGGTATATTCAGCTTTTTTGCTCGTTCACATGCATATGCGTGTTCCTTGTCTACAACCAAAAGCTTACATGTTGCTTCCGTGATCTTACCGCTAAGCAAAGCTTGTACGATATTCTCAAAATTTGATCCGTTTCCGCTCGCAAATACTGCCAAGTTTACCATACAAGATCAACGCTTCCGCTGTCGGTTATTTCTCCGATGATATATGCAGGTTCATTAAGTGCTGCCAGCTGTTTCATCGTTTCATCGACATCTTCACTTTCCACTGCCAAGATAAAGCCGATTCCCATATTGAATACATTTGCCATTTCATTGCCGTCAATCTTTCCGGTTTCGGCAATAAAATCAAATATTTTCGGTCTCGGGAAGGAATTCATGTTGATTGTAACACCTTGTCCTTCCTGCAACATACGCGGTACATTTTCATAAAAACCGCCGCCGGTAATATGGCTCATGCCCTTAATATTGATATGATTTAACAGATGCTTGATCGTTTTTACATAAATGCGGGTCGGTGTCAGTAAAACATCACCCAATACTTCATTATCCAATGCTTCAAAGCGATCATGCGGATTCAGCTTCGCATCTTTAAATAAAACTTTACGCACCAGTGAAAAACCGTTACTGTGAACTCCGCTGCTCGCTAAACCGATGAGTACTTGTCCGCTTTTGGTGGATTGTCCGTCTAACAGCTTGCTTTTTTCAACTGCACCGACACAGAAGCCGGCAATGTCATAATGATTATGAGCATACATATCAGGCATTTCTGCCGTTTCGCCGCCGATCAAGGCACATTCTGCCTGTACACAACCGTCAGCTACTCCCTTAACCAGCTGTTCAATGCGTTTCGGCTCATTTTTGCCTACTGCTAAATAATCTAAGAAGAAAATCGGCATTGCGCCTTGTACCAGCACATCATTGACACACATTGCCACCGCATCAATACCTACGGTATCGTGACGATCCATTTCAAATGCCATCATTAATTTTGTACCGACACCATCGGTTCCGGATACAAGCACCGGTTCCTTTAAGCCTAATTGACTTAAATCAAACATGCCGCCGAAAGCACCTATGGAGTCCATTGCGCCCTTTACCTTAGTACGAGCCACGTGGCTTTTAATTAAACGTACACTTTCATATCCGGCTTCTAAATCAACGCCGGCTTCACGATATTTATTACTCATGATTTTTCTCCTTTTCTAAAATTTCCCCATAGCTGAACAGCTTAGTCGGATAGATGCCGTCGAAGCAGGAAACACAAAGATCTGGGGTGCCAAATGCTTTTTTCATCTGGTCGATCTCTAAGAAACGCAAAGAATCGGCGTTGATGAATTTACATACCTCTTCCGTTGACAGATGCGCAGAAATCAACTCATCATAAGTAGAGGTATCTACTCCATAGAAACATGGACAACGGAAATTTGGTGAAGCGATGCGCACATGTACCTCTGTAGCACCGGCTTCTTTTAACAGTTGAACGATACGCTTTGAGGTAGTACCGCGGACAATCGAGTCATCAATCATAAAGACGCGCTTGCCTTGCACAATACTGCGAATCGCAGACAGCTTCATGCGGACTCCGCGTTCTCTTTGTTTTTGTGTAGGCTGAATAAAGGTACGTCCAACATAGCGATTTTTAATCAAACCGATTTCATACGGAAGACCACTTTCTTCCGAGAAACCGATTGCGGCTGATAATGAGGAATCAGGCACACCGATAACAATATCACCTTCAACATCTTCCATTTTCGCTAATGCACGTCCTGATAAACGACGTGCCGTATGTACATTGATGCCGTCAATAGTTGAATCCGGTCGGGCAAAGTAAATATATTCCATCGCACACATTTTCTTTTGCGTGTGCTCTGTATAAAAGAAGCTTTTTAGCGGTTCACCGCCGTCATCGGCAATACGGATAATTTCTCCCGGTTCTACATCACGGATATATTGAGCACCGACAATATCGAAGGCACAAGTTTCTGAGCTGACACAATAGCCGCCGTCTTCTAAGGAAGCGATTGCCAAGGGGCGCAAACCGTTATGATCTCTTACCGCATACATACAGTCCTTTGTCATGATAATAAAGGCGAATGCACCCTCTAAATGACGACAAGCCTTCATGATTTTTTCCACAAAGCTGCCACTTTCTCGCTGAATCCAATGCGCTAACATCTCACTGTCACTTTCGCCCTGAAAAATGCTGCCCATGACTTCAAGCTCTTCTTTTAATTCTTTAGCATTAACGATTTGACCGTTATGAGCGACCGCAAAATGTCCGGTATGCGCTCTTACCATAATCGGCTGTACATTTTCAATCTGATTGGAATCTTCTTTTGAATAGCGTACATGTCCCAATGCATGCTTACCGGGAAGTTGTTCGATAATCTGTGGATTAAATACCTCGGTCAATAATCCTTTATCTTTATAACAGGTGATTGTTTCACCATCGCTTGCCGCAATACCGGCTGCTTCCTGTCCGCGATGCTGGAGCGCATGCAGACCGAAATAGGTCATGGACGCTGCCTGATCGGATACATTATATATACCGAACACACCGCATTCCTCATTGATTTTATTCGCTGTCAAATAATCGTTTTCCATTTCCATAGCTTTGCTTCTCCTTTATTTCTTTTTGAAGTAATTTACACCGTTTTCGATAATACTTTGAAGTTTATCACCTTCAATATTTTGGAACAAGCCGTCCTCATATCGTTCACAATGTCCCATTTTACCTAGGATGCGTCCGTCCTCACTTGTAATACCTTCGATTGCCAAGGTACTGCCGTTGAGGTTATAGCGTCCGTTCATTGTCGGATCGCCGTCAAGATCCACATACTGTGTCGCAACCTGTCCATTTTCAAATAGCTTTTTGGCTGTTTCTTCATCACAGACGAATTTTCCTTCCCCATGACTCATCGCAACACTGTGCAGTTTACCCGGTTTGAAGGAAGACAACCACGGTGATTTATTGGAAGCCACTCGTGTATATGCGATATGTGATACATGACGATTAATATCATTACGGAACAATGTCGGTGAAGCCTCGTTCAGTTTTTCAATATCACCGTAAGGCAACAGTCCGGATTTAATTAAGGCTTGGAATCCGTTACAGATTCCCAAAATCAAACCGTCATTTTTTAACAGTGTTTGTACAGCTGTGTTGACCTTTGGATTACTCAGCACGCTGGCGATAAATTTTCCGCTTCCATCCGGCTCATCACCGCTGGAGAAACCGCCGACCAGCATCAGTATTTGTGCATCGGCAATTTTACTGCTCAATTCATTAATACTGCGTTCGATTGCCGCTACATTCAGATTGTTAAAGACGTAAATTTCAGCGTCAGCACCGGCACGGGTAAATTGCTGCATCGTGTCGTATTCGCAGTTTTGCCCAGGGAATACCGGTATGATCACTTTGGGTTTATCAATCGTTTGCTTTGCTGTTTTGCGTTCGTTCGCTTTATAGAGCGGAGTATCGATCTTACCTAAATCAGTATTGACTGCCATCGGATAAATGTCCGCATAGCGTTCGCACCAAACCTCGATCGCTTCCTCACAGGAAAGCCAAATATCATTGATCGAGATGCGCTCATCATCGGTTGTGCGTCCTAACAGAATAAAAGCAGGATCATTAATTTCCGTATTGCTTTCTACTACGATGGAACCGATAGATAAGTCATACAGTGCTTCATCGGTTGTTACTTTAATTCCAATGTGATTTCCGAAGCTCATTTTTGCGAGTGCTTCTGCCAAGCCGCCGAATTTTACCGTCGCTGCGGCAATGATATTTTTATTTATTATATTTTGGTAAACCTTTTCAAAGTTGGTTTTGCATTCCTCATAGTTCGGCGTATGATCCGCATTGGCATGATGCTTCACATAGTAAATATAGCTTCCCGGCTTTTTAAAAGCTGCCGAGGTGATATGCTCAACATTCTGGGTCGTTACCGCAAAGGTAATCAGGGTAGGCGGTACGCTGATATCGTTAAAGGTCCCCGACATGGAATCCTTGCCACCGATGGATGGTGTTTCAAATGCCATTTCCGCTTCTATTAAGCCTAACAGTGCCTGCATCGGCTTACCCCATTTTTCCGGATCGTTTTGTAAACGCTCAAAGTATTCTTGATTCGTTAAACGACAGCGCTTATAATCAGCGCCTAATGCCGTTACTCTTGCCAATGCCTCAACGACGGAATAAGACGCAGAAAGGTAAGGGGAGTATTGTGCAAGATCGGGATGATAACCGTGTGTCATAATCGAGCAAGTGTTGGTAAAGCCGAATACGGGCAGCTTTTGTACCGAACCCTCTTCTTCGCTAAGTTGATATTTTCCGCCCCACGGCATTAATACGGTTGATTTTCCGATGGAAGCATCAAACATTTCTGACAAGCCGATTTGTGATGCGACGTTGTCTTTGCGAAGCATCTCTTTGAAGGCATCGTTGCCATTAACTTTAATATCACTGTGGAATGGATCTTTGCTTTGCTTTAATGCTTTGATATGTACAGTTTGTTCACCGCGTACACCGTTGGTGTCTAAGAAGGCTCGTGAAATATTAACAATCTCTTTCCCCTGAAAGCTCATAACGAGACGCGGCTCTGCAGTTACGGTTGCTACTACGCAGGAATCAAGATTTTCCGCATAGGCAAGCTGTTTGAATTCTTCAAAGCTTTCCGGTTCAATTAATACAGCCATACGTTCCTGGGATTCTGAAATCGCGAGTTCTGTGCCGCTAAGTCCGCTGTATTTTACCGGTACCTTGTCTAAATCAATGCGCAATCCGTCAGCGATTTCGCCGACTGCGACACTGACTCCACCGGCACCGAAGTCATTTGCTTTTTTGATTAAACGTGTTGCCTGCGGATTACGGAATAAACGCTGTAGCTTACGCTCAATCGGCGCATTTCCTTTTTGTACCTCGCTGGAGCATTTGGTCAATGAGGTGTCATTATGTTCTTTTGAGGATCCGGTCGCACCGCCGACACCGTCTCGTCCAGTCGCACCACCTATTAATACAACAATATCTCCGGGCTGCGGTTTTTTGCGGATGACATTTGCTTTCGGTGCAGCACCAACTACGGCACCGACTTCCATTCGCTTCGCTACGTATCCTTCATGATAGATTTCTTTTACATAAGTAGTTGCCAATCCGATTTGATTTCCGTAAGAGGAATACCCGGCAGCTGCTCCCTTGGAAATTCTGCTTTGCGGCAGCTTATTGGGAAGTGCATCTTTAATATCTTTTGTAATATCACCGGCTCCGGTAATACGCATTGCCTGATACACATAGCTGCGCCCTGACAGCGGATCGCGAATCGCTCCGCCGATACATGTTGACGCACCGCCGAACGGCTCGATTTCAGTCGGATGGTTATGCGTTTCGTTTTTGAACATCAACAGCCAGTCCTGCATTTCTCCGTCCACATCAACCTTAATTTCAATACTACAGGCATTGATTTCATCGCTGATCTCCATGTCATCCAGTTTGCCGTCTATGCGCAGTGCTTTGCCGGCAATCGTTGCCATATCCATCAATGTCATAACCTTTTTGTTGCCGTGCACCTTTTCGCGCAGTTCTAAATATTGCTCATATGCTTTTTGAATATGTTCCTGCATATCCTCTGCATCTATTACCACATCTTTTAAAATCGTTTCAAATGTCGTATGGCGACAATGATCTGACCAATAAGTATCTAATACTTTTAATTCAGTCAGTGTTAAATCACGATGCTCTTCGTTTTTGAAATAGTTTTGAATGTGCTTCAAATCCGCTAAGGTCATTGCCAATCCCTGTTGTTTCATCAAGTCGCTCAATGCGCTGTCATCCATTTCACAGAAGCCGGTCAGAATCGGCACCGATTCGATTTCCACATCTTCCTCGTAGATTAAGACAGATAGATCTTTTTCGCGCATTTCTACCGGATTGATTAAGTATTTTTTGACTGCCTGTAATTCCTCATCCTGCAAACTGCCTTTTAATATGACGATTCGTCCGCTTTTAATCACAACATCTTGTTTGTTATTCAGCAGCATTAAACACTGCTGAGCACTATCTGAGCGCTGATCGTATTGACCGGGCAGGCATTCATAAGCTACATATTGTTCATTCTTTAAGTCGATCTCATCGAATACCTCATCGGTTACGATTTCTGACAATACACTTGTTTTTAACAGCTTAATATCATTTTCGTCGGCATGATAGATATCATAGACATTGTATAATTCAATGCCGCTTAATCCTTTCAGATTAAGGTTGTTCGCTAATTCATGGAATAAAGAGGCTGCTTCTACACGGAATGCTTCTTTCTTTTTTACAAAGATTCTCTGATTCATCTTTTTTCTCCTTTGTTTGTATTTGATATATTCCTGATTATATATATTTGATCATTACAGTCAGTAAGCTTTTATTTCTCGACAAATGATTTGTGCCGCTGATTCTTTTCAACAGATTAAATAGTTAAATAGGAATCTTCCAATACTTTCGCGGCTTGATTCTTCTTGAATTCAACAAGCTTTTGTGCCAATGCTTCATCCGCCAGTGCCATCATCTGTACAGCGAGGATTGCAGCATTTTTCGCTCCTGCATTTCCGATTGCGGTTGTCGCTACCGGTATTCCGCCCGGCATCTGCACAATGCTTAACAGGGAATCCATTCCGCCCAATGCACTTGTTTGAATCGGTACACCAATCACCGGCAAGGTCGTGCTTGATGCAATCACTCCTGCCAGATGCGCAGCGCCACCAGCACCTGCGATAAACACTTTGATACCGCGCTCTTTCGCGTCTTCACTTAATTTTAAGGTTTCATTTGGTGTACGGTGTGCGGATAGTACTCGCACTTCATACGGTACATCGAATTCTTTTAGCATCTCACATGCTTTTTCCATTGTCGGCAAATCACTTTTGCTCCCCATCACGATACATACTAACGGTTTTCTTTCCATATTTTTTTCCTCCTTAATCAAAATAAAAACAGAACACTGTGCTAAAAAAACACAATATCCTGTGTAAATATTAGATCGATTCTGTTTGAAGCAGCGCTACGAAAGACCATTCGTCAGACCTCCTCAAATGTTGATTCGTTCTGTGTTTACGGCGTATCTGCTGCTGTGCTTCCGTTTGTTTTTCTCCATGGATCACACCAACGGCATACGTAGTAGTACAGATCAAAAATACAATATAATTTTACTCGCTTTAAGCCTAATAATCAAGTGAAAGTTTAAAAGTTTCATGCCTTTTTTCAATTCGCAGGTTGTTTTTACTTTTTTACTGCTTTGTTGAATCAAGTCTTAATAAAAGCATAATTATGAGGCATTTTATGTATTTCTTCGATCATTTCCAATCACTTCTAAATATCGTACATAATTGATGGATGTCAAAAGGCAGCATTTCATATAAATGTCTTGTGATTTTGCATAATAAAAGGTACAAGACACGCATTATATGATCAACCCTTTCTTTAACTTTATGATCTTGAAAAATACTGATTATTATTCGAACTCATTAGATGGTTCATTGAAATTTCCCCCTGTTACATTTAAAGCACCATCAAAAAAAAGCCACTTCCTAAGAAATGACTTTTTTGTTTAATCACAGATTAGTTTTTCTTTTTCAAGAAGATAAACATAACTCCGCCGCTGACTGCTACCAATGCGATAACAATGTAAGGAAGATAATCCATAATCATATCATTAAATGAATTTCCTTCACTGCTATCATTGCCTGAGCTAATCACCTCATCATCAGTCGGTTGGTTTGTATCTGCATCCGCATCTGCATCTTCAGACTGATAGGAAACGATATATTTTCCTAAACCATTACTTTTGAATACAAGTTCATTGTTTTCACCCAGTTCATGATTCAATCTGACAATGCTTCCGTCTTCGCTGATTTGGTATACTGCCACAAAGGTTTTATTCGGATTTAACTGGATCGTCTGTTCAATTTCTTCACGTTCCACATCAATCGCTTGTTTATCCTTTGTTTCTAAGCGCAGCTCATAAATTTCACTTTCTTTTCCATAGCGCTCTTTTTGACTGTCACTTAAAGTTAAATTCTGATATGCCAACACTGCATCCTTATATTTTTCTAACAGTTTTTGCGGAAGCTTCGCAACAATATTGTTGTTGCCGCCCTCTGTCTTCAGTTCTTTATAAGATACATCGCTATTTGAGGTATCTGCTGTAATCATATTATAGAATGGCTTATTCGCTTCTTCTATATAACTTACACTGCCTGTTGACTGTTTGTTGTCAGAGGTACTTGTTGTCGGCTTACTGCTCGGTTTTGTATTTGGCTTAGTAGATGTACCCGGTTTAATCTCTGGTTTTGGATCAGGTGTCGGCGTCGGTTCCGGTTTCGGATCGGGAGTCGGCGTCGGTTTCGGATCGGGAGTCGGCGTCGGTTTTGGATCGGGAGTCGGCGTAGGTTTTGGATCCGGAGTCGGCGTAGGTTCTGGTTTCGGATCAGGTTTTGGCGTCGGTTCTGGATCCGGGGTAGGTTTCACCGGTTCTTTACCGATCCAGTCAACCTTGGCAATCGCTGTTCCCTTATTTCCGACCTTATCGGTAAATTCAAAGGTAAATTCGCCGTTTTCCTTAAATACAAATGAATTGCTACCATTATTATTAATGATTGTTACATCTTCCGCAGGTCTTAAGATTGCCGTTACCGGATCATTGACTCCGCCTTTACCGGTATATTCAATAGTTGCCTTTGGAGGTGTCTTGTCAATCCAATTTACTTTCGCAACTGCTTTGTTTTTATTTCCAGCCGCATCAATGAATTCAAAAGTAAATTCACCGTTTTTCGTAAATGTATACGTATCTTTACCGTTGTTATTTAAGATCGTCACCTTTTTGCTTGGATTCAATGTTACAGTGACATTCTTATTAGTTAATGCCTTTGTGCTGTAATTAAAGGTTGCTGTAGGTACTACACGATCAATCCAGTTTACTTTTGCGGTAGCTGTTCCTTTATTTCCTACCATATCCTCAAACTCAAAGGTAAAGGAACCGTTTTTGGTAAAGGAATAAGTATCTTTACCGCCATTGTTTGTAATTTTAACTTTTTCGCTTGGCTTCAGTGTTGCGACAACCGTTTTGTTTGTCGGCTTTGTTGTCGTGAAAGTGAATTCTCCGGTAGGAACTTCTTTATCAATCCAATCTACTTTGACTGGGTATCTGCCCATCATATTGTCTTCATCCAAATACTCAAAGGCAAATTCGCCGCTATCGGTAAAGGTGTATACGTTCTTACCGCCGTTGTTCATTATGCGATAGCCTTCTTCAAGATTCAGTGTTACTTTTACATCTTTATTAGTTGCTTTCTTGGTCGAATAGGATACGCTTATCTGCGGAACCTTTTTGATCCAATAAACATTTGCGGTAGCTGTACCTTGGTTTCCTACCATGTCCTCAAATTCAAAGGTAAATGTACCATTTTCTGTGAAAGTATAAGTGTCCTTACCATCATTATTCAACACTCTTACCGGCTCACTCGGATCAAGTGTCGCAACAACCTCTTTGTCGGTAATATCTGTTGTACTATAGGTAAATTCTGATGTCGGATCTTCCTTATCAATCCAATCAACGGAGACTGTCTTCGTGCCGATATTGCCTAACGCATCTTTGAATTCCAATGTAAACGAATCATTTTCCAAGAAAGTAATCGTTTGGCTCTTATCTGCATTTGTAGCGATTTCAACATCCTTAGTAAGAATAGTAACAGGTTTTGTAAAACTCAAGCTCGCTACAACATCCTCATTGGTCGGTTCTGTCGTACTATAAGTTACATTTAGCTCCGGCGGTGTCTTATCAATCCAGTCTACTGTTGCCGTTGAGCTTCCCTTATGACCTTGTTTATCGACAAATTCAAAGGTGAAGGTGCCGTTCTTAGTAAATGTATAGCTTGTTTTACCGCTATTGTTGGTTACTGTGATATCCTTAGTCGGATTGACTAATTCCGCTGTTACATTTTTATTTGTCGTTTTAATAATGTTGTAGCTGATTTCGGCATACGGTGTATCATCAACCGTTAAATCCTCATATAATTTAATCTCTGATATTGCCAAGTTATTTACGATAGAAGCATGAATACTCGCACAGTGGAATCTTACATATTTGGCTTGAATCGGAGTATCAAATTTTAATGTCTTTTTGGACAACATCTCCGGTAACGATGCGGTAGTAGCGCTTTGCCAGTCGTTTCCATCCATGCTAACAAACACAGTCACATTTTTCGGATGTCCGTATGGAAGTGAACCGCCCATTACTGCATTTTTATCCCATGTAAATTCTAAAGCATTCACATATCTTGCTCTATCTAACTCTATATCTACATAGGCAGGCACATTTTTTGATTGCCATGCCGTATTTAAGTTACCGTCAATTATATTGTTTTTATTACCCGAACTGGTTGATGATGCTGTTATAACTGATAAATTTTTCGATGGGATATAAGCTTGTTTATCATCTATGATATTTTCAGTAAATGTATAGTGAACCGCATCACTTGTTGTGCTTGTTCCTGTTGCTGTTAATCTTACGTATACTTTCTTATTACCGGTAAACAACGGATTGCTTTCTGCAAAAGAAGTCCATTCACCATTTGGATCTAATGTCCATTCCATAAGATCTGTTACACCATAGATACGGTTTTCCTCATCACTGGTGGAAACGCTTGCTGTTGGGAATACGCCTTTTGTAATGTTGATTGTGTAGATATTTTTATCTTCTCTCGGCAAACCTACAATATGAACCTTAATATCCTTATTTACATCAATACTGTTTATTTCTTCTTGTGTAAGCTGTACAGTCGGTGTGTAGCAATCCTTCCATGTATTGCCGCCGTCTAAACTGTAGCTCCATGTTACCTGAGTACTCTGGAGCTGTTTCGACAACACGATTTTTCCTGCATTGGCACCGTCGAAAGAGAAGGTCGCAATTCTTGAATCCACTTCACCGAGGATCGCCTGTGCCACTACCGGCACTTCTTTATATTGAACCGTATTGGAGAAGGTTGCACTTTTAGCTTTATTCAAAGTCTCATTTTGAAGCATCAACAGCTGTGCTTTATATTCAGGTGCGGTAATTTTTGTTCCGATTCTGCGTGTTAAATCATACATCGGAAGCGGATTCCAAGTCATGACATCCGCAACCTCTTCAGCTAAGCTCATCAATTCGGCCTGTGTCATGCCTGATCGGGAATCGATCGCCATATTGATAACACCTAACCATGCATCAAGATTGATAATTTCTTGATCCAATGCATCATGATAAATCTGATCCAACATATCCCAATCTTTGTTATATACATTCGCTAACAACAGAATCAATTCTGCTTGTTCATATTTTTCATATTCGTTTTGTGCTTCTTGTGCTAAGAAGAAATAAGAAGCTGATTTAATGGAACCGCCGTTAGTCGCATAATAGCCGCCGCTGCCCCAGCCGTTCGGCATATATCCCAGTGGTGAGGTATTTGCCCAGCCGGTCGTAACAACACTGTTTGCCAGCTGCCATGCCATTTTGCCGCCGCCGGCATGATACATATAGATATAGGCACAGTGTCCCGGTTGACCTACCGTACTTGTCGGCCAGCCCCAAACACCCCACAGGTTAGCAGCTGTCTTAGAAAGACCGCCGCAGACAGCTCCTTCTTCAAATACAATCCACAGCTTCGGTTTTCCCGACTGATACGGAACACCGTATTTTGATAAGTTATATTTTGCATCCCATTTGGCATAGTTCGCCTTAGAATAGTACTGCGGTCTGTAATAGCTGTATCCAAATGTATACTTCATATATTTATACGGATTGAAGCGATCGTTGGCGCTTGACCATTTCTTTGAATAATCATTCAGCCATAAAATTTCTTCATCATCGATATTTACATGCATCAGCCAACGCATTTCCTCAACCGTCAATTGTTCAAATACAGCTCGATTATCCAACTGATTATTCTGATACATACTCTTATAAATTTCATATCGCTTTAACGCATTGGAGTATTGATTGCCTCCGATCCATAAACCGATACCGCTTGAGTGTGATAAGGACAAGGATAACATCATCTTTAAATAGACATCCTTGCATTTTATTCCCGCAGTACCGCCGAGCGCCGCAGTTTCATCTGTCAAATCTGCTTTATGTGCTTGATAAACGGTACTCAATACCTCTAACGCTCTCATATAAGAACCTAAAGGTCTTCCTCCTACTGTCCATAAACGTAATGCTTCTTCATTGTTTAAGAACCATTCTAATGTTTCTTTATTTTTTTCGTTGGCGTCAATGAAATTACGCAGGTTATATTGGCCTACGCGATTAATTAAATCTCTTTGAAGCAATGTCAGCTTTATATCGTCTTGAACAGGACCCCCTGTATATTTAGACTTGATTTCGGCATCCAATTCTTCAACTGTTCTGGTTACATTTTCATTATAGCCTTCTTTGATTAGTTTCGCATCTGCCCAAATTGCATGGTCAGACCCATTGCTGCCGTTATCATGTGCATAAAGTCTGATATAGTTTGCATTTCTAATATCAATTGTAGCTTTCTGTGCATTATTGTTACCCTTTATTGCCGTCGGATTTTCTGCCGTCTTTAAATCCCATGTCTTACCGTCTACTGAGGTATAAATATAGAATTTAACACCGTTTCCGTTTCCACCGGCTGTAGTATTTAAACCATAATAGGTAGTAAAATAAGCATAGTCCTTATACTCACTAATATCATAATCCACCGTTGACGTCGCATGAGCCCAAATACCTTTTTTAATCGTTGTAGTAGAACCATTTAATCGAATACTCAATGCTCCGTTTGATGAGGTTTTATCCAAACCGATGGTACCCCATCCAATTTTTGCACTTAAATAAGGAATATCTGATAGATATAAAACTTGCCCTTCCATGTCACCATGATCTACCAGTATACTCTTTTGTGCAGTTGACTTTTGTGATGTAGTTTCCTGTGCATGCAGACTGACACTTGATAAATTGTCATAGCCGGCTAAAATAGCACCGACACAAGCCAAGCAACAAACTACACGAAAAAACTTAGACTTTACCAGTTTTCTCATAAATCCGCCTCTCCTTCATTTCTTAATTTATATTTCATACGATAAATGGCTCTCCTATACCATTTAACATATAAAAAGCTTCCTTATTATCTTATGCTTATATACAGATTATTGTAAATCGATAAGAATCGCACTCCTTTTTCTTTTTATCTATCTACAAATGTATGCCTTTTCAAACATACGTTTTTTCATCAATTTCATAGCTTTATTTCAATCCATCAGTGAAAATCGCAAAATTTTGCTATTTTATTTATACTTTCATTTTCTCATAGTTATTGATTGTATCTATTTTCATATTTTACCATTTCGATTAAGTCTTTTCAATACCTTTTTGTCAATAAAATAAAGGAATGTACAAAAAAAACTGTCGTTTTAACAGTTTTTTTCATATATAAATTACTTCAATTTAAATATCCACTTCTTTACCCGGATTATAAACTATCTTTATTCTACGTTGTTTGCCTTCTCCTTCACTGATCGTTGAAACTCCTGCCATATTGGTCAGGCAGTTGTGGATTGCTTTACGCTCATCGGCAGGCATCGGATCGAGTGTCACATCAACCTTAGTTCTTCTTACACTTCTTGCGGCTCTTTGCGCTATATGACAGATTTTATCATATTTATCCTCTTTGTAGCCGTTGATATCTACAAGAACACCGATTCTGCGTTTAAACTCACTGCACAGCACTGCTTTTAAAATCATATTTAATGATTGCAGCGTCGCGCCGTTTCTTCCGATCATGATCGCATTGTTTTGAGTATCCAGTTCTACGTGGAAGAAACCATCTTTATCCACTGTTACTTCCACATAGGATTCCATTTCGATTCCGTCGAAATAAGTCTGTAAATACTCTTTCGCATATTCCATAATATCTTCTTGAGAATACACTTCGGCACTGACTTCTTTGCCCAGTCCTAAAAATCCTGCTTTTTCATCTTTTACTTCATAATAGAGCGCTTCTTTTTCACAGCCTTTTTCTTGTGCTGCCGATGCTAAAATTTCATCAATACTTTTTCCGGTATAAATCTTTTTCATGCTGTTCACCGCCTTTAAATCGTATCTTTAATAAAGAATTTTTGAATCACGATATTTTGTATCACACGTGCCAATGAGGAAATCAACCAATAGAATGACATGGATAACGGCCAGTTGATCGCAAATACACAGATCATTGCCAAACTGACATACATCATCATATTCATGGAGTTTGCCATCCCGTTTCCTTGTTTCGGGTTTGCATATTCCTTACGTTTTACATTGCTGTGCTTTTCGCGGTATTTCTGCATCCATTGCGGAAATTTCATTGATATAAATTGGAATAGTGCCATCAGTAAGAAAATCACAATGTATATCCATTGTCCATTTTGAATTCCCCACATCGGTGTTTCGGTCAAATTGATATTAAGAAATGATCCTTCTACAACTGCTTGTGCTCGCTGTGTTGCCTGATAAACACCTAAAATAATCGGAAATTGTAGGAATGTTACTAAAATCGTACCAAACGGATTGATTTTATATTTGGAATACAGTTGCTGCATCTCCTGTGCCTGCATCATTTTAGAGCGATCGTCTGTTTTTCCGGCATATTTATTTTGAATTTTTTGCATCTCCGGCTGAATCATCTGCATTCTTTGCGCCGATACTTGTGATTTAATCGTAAAAGCTGCCGTCACAAACTGAAGCAACAATGTTACTACGATAATACCGACACCGGCATCGCTGTATTGTGCAATCAAATTGATCAGCTGTGCTATCGGCCATACGATAATACCGTCAAACCATCCTAAGCTCATTTGTGATCCGAATGATGTGTTTAAACCGATCAGTTTTTCAGCATATACTTTTCCTGTTTCCGGATCTCGCGGACTTGAACAGGCAGCCAGTACTACAAGTACGAAAATTGTCATCATCATTAATTTTCGTTTGTCTTTAAAAAATTGTGTCATTTGTTTTCTCCTCGCTTCTTTCGCTACCACTATATTTTAACTTTTTTATAGAGCGTTTCCAAGCATTTTTTATTTTTTTGATAGTTTTCTTTTAAATAATTTTGACGAACTAAGATAATGGAATCAAATTTTTCATCAAAATTATAAATTTCTGTACACATCATCCGCACCTGTCGTTTTACTTTATTGCGGATATGCGCTTTTCCCAGTTTCTTTCCGGCAGAGATGCCGATACGGGCATGATCTTCTTTACGCGGCTTTATATATAAGGTAAAGGAAGGGCAGGAATAAAATCGTTTATAATTCATAATATCGGGAAATTCATCATTTTTCCGAACACGATATTCTCGCTTCATGGATGTTCCTCCTATTCTGTTTATCCTTATATTATATAAAGTCATTTTCAGCTTATGTTTTCTGACTTTATTTATTCGCTTCTACAAAAAAACACTCGATGCCGAGTGATTTTTAAGCTGATAACACTTTTCTACCTTTACTACGGCGACGTGCTAAAACTCTACGTCCACCCACAGTTGCCATTCTGGCTCTGAAACCATGAGTTTTTTGATGTTTTCTTTTGCTCGGTTGATATGTTCTTTTCACAAGAAACACCTCCTTATACATCTTTTTACATTAATTGAGCATGCTCGTAAATTATACAAAATAACCTACTGTGTGTCAATAAAATTTGTTGAATTCCTATGATTTATTTAGTGAAAAAAATTGATGTTTCCGTCATTTTATTGTGGATAACTCAAAAATATTGATTCCTTTATTTAGATTTCTTATTAGATAACAAATGATATTTCAAGGTTTTCCACGCAGTTTACCACTTTTTTTTAATTATCTTTTCCACAGTATGAGGATAAGTGGCAAAAGGTTATTTTATGCTGCTATTATAGGGTCTATGACTATTTTTTTATGTGGATAATTAGTTTAATATACAGATTTTTTCCGTTTATCCACCGTCGTTATTATCCACAACGAATGTTATCCACAATCAGTAATGTGGAAAAGTATTAAAATTGTGGAAAACTTTATTAATAAATTTATGCTTTTTCGTTTAACGAAATCACTCGATTCCTACTTCAGCTATGACCAAAGTATCTTTAAGCGTTGATTTTGTATGTTGTTCATAATCTGTTTTGATGACTTTTATTTAATATTATGGTTGTTTTTTATCGTTGCTTTATTTATTTTATATTTCAATTTTTCATAGATTCTTCTTAGATTCATTATTTATAACACCGCTTTTATCACAGCTCACGAAAAATATACGGCGGTTTTTTTATGAATTTTGTTTAGAAATCATTTCCCCTGAAGTGAAAAGTTAAATTCTACTTCAAAAAGCACATAAAAATAAGTAGAATTTACTGTTACAAAAAGAAAGCAGATAGACAGGACTAGGATATATCAAGAAAAAAGTCTTGTGGATTTTAGTTTTTCAGTTATAATGTATATGTAGATAAGTCAAAAAAGGGCATAACGAAAACAGGTAGAAAAAGCAGTTCAAAAATTTATGAAAAACTTAATTCCACCTTGTTGAAGTGAATAGACTAAGTGGGCTGACAGCCAATTTTTCTTATCTATTTCTTGATGAGATAGGGTTTTAATATAACCTTATCTTTGTCAAT
>QZED01000118.1 GCA_009917405.1 bacterium c-19
ACCCGCTTCTGTATCGTTTCCCGTTCCAACTGTGCGAACACGATACAAATATTCAGCATGGCCCGGCCCATGGGCGTGGAGGTATCAAACTTTTCCGTGGAAGAAACAAACTCCACATTGTACTGCTGGAACAGTTCCATCATGGTTGCGAAATCCAGAATGGAACGGCTGATACGGTCAAGTTTGTAAACAACGACTTTCGCAATCAGGCCCTTTTTAATATCCCGCACCAACTCTTGAAACTTCGGGCGGTCTGTGTTCTTGCCGCTGTATCCTCTGTCCGTGTACTCCCTGCAACTACCGCCTTTCAATTCGTATTTGCAAAATTCAATCTGGCTTTCAATGGAAATGCTGTCCTTTTTGTCTACCGATTGTCTTGCATAGATCGCATCTATCCGATTATTCATTCGTCGCTCCTTTTCTTAAAAAAGAAACGGAGCTGCTGACAGTCTTATTATACCGCCAACAGCCCCATAAATCAATGATGTGGCTGGAAAAACTTACGCCCCGGCTTCCTCTTTCTGCCGCTTATCGGCGTACTTGCGGAACACATCATAAAGCTGCTGTTCCAGTTCCCGGCGTTTTGCCGCTTCCTGCTCCGGCGTGAATATTAGGGAGAGATTTTCCAGCGTGATTTCTTTCCCTTGAAAAGTCACGATTTCGGTTTCCTTTTTGTATCTGATATTCGTTATAAAATCACCTTTCCTTTCCATAGTTCGGTTGCCGCTTCAACTCTGCCAGCACTTCCGGGGGAATACGGCCTACTAACCGCTGAATGTTGTGTAACTCGCTTTCCAGCTTTGCCCGTTCTATAACGCCTTTCATCTTGTCTTTTTCGCTGGCTTTGGCTCTCACTTCCAATGTTTCATTTTCCGCCAAAAGGTCATTTATCGTGACCTTGTATTTCTTCAACTGGCCGGAAAAATTCTCCATCTGCGGGAACCACTTTTTCAGCAGAGCATGGGCTTCCGCCTTCTTTTTTCCGGCGTTCAGTGGGGTAATGCTGTCCAACACCGTTTCAATGGCTCTGGACTGTTTGGAGAGGTTGACCGCCTGCTTGAAAAGCCGGGTGGGGATATGCTTCCGGCCTGTCTTGCTTGCGCTCTCCCCACGCTCCAGGTCGGGGTACTTCTCCACCATATAGGCGTGAAAATCGTCCTGCCACTTTGTCAGACTGGCCCGGTTGCCGATGATTTCTTTGGCGCACAGGCGGTTGTCTTTCGTCAGCGGCACAAAGGTCAAATGCAGGTGGGGTGTTTTCTCGTCCATGTGTACCACCGCTGACACGATATTCTCCCGGCCTACCCGGTCAATGAGGAAGTCCGCCGCTCTTTTGAAAAACGCCTGTATTTCCTCCGGGGATTT
>QZED01000119.1 GCA_009917405.1 bacterium c-19
TGTTCTACCTGATCCGAGAAGATACCGAACACTACTTTTTTATATGCTTCTGCCTTATCTTTGAGATCGGACTGTTCCATTACCTTTTTGGCTAAGGCAATACTTGTCTGATGTTTATTATCTAAGGTAAGGACTTCTGCTTTTTCTATCACTTCACCATTTTCATCTAACCATGTCGGATCAACGATTGCGGTATTTCCGTCCACATAATCAAATCGGAAGTAATGTATTGTATCATCCAACACATAGCCTTCTGCCGTTTCAATTTCTCTGATTGAATAAACATTGTGACCCTCTGTACCTAACGGCAGTTCACCTGATGTGGTAATTGTTTTACCGTCTGTGGTTAATACTGCTACTCGCTGCCCGGCAGTATACCAAGTAGTTTCATCGGCTCCGACTATATCCGTTTCCGCTCTGATCTCAAACTTTACTCCGGGAAGTAAGCCGCGCTCATACACGGGAGTAAACAGCTCTCCGTATTCTGTTTGAGTGGATACATATTCTTTAAACAGCATCGCTTCCTTTTGAACTTTTACTTTTCCTTTGACAGAAGTATCTTCAAACACAACCGTCGTGACTATCGTATGATCATCGGGTCCCACCTGTTGATGAAAGCTGTTTGCCGTTATTTCAAACGGTTTACTTGGTCCCAACAGATAGCCGTACGGGGATTTGATTTCTATAATCTCATACATGCCGACAGGTAATTCTTCCGGCAACATCACTATTCCATCCTCATTTGTTTTAAAAGTATTGACATAATGCGGAACAGGCGACCATTGCAGCCAACCGACAATATCACCCTCTTGAAACAAGCTGTTGTCATTTAAACATTTGATTTTAAATTCAGCGTTTGGAATTCTAACCGTATTATGTGTTTCTGCATCTTCTTTTTCTATCGCTACAATAGTGGTGAATTCAGGATCTTCAATGTAATACCAATTAATTGGTTCATCGCTGTTTTCATTCACTGTGACAAAGAAATCAGGCGCTGCTTCAAGTTCTCCGGGTTTGCCGGGGATTTTTGTTTCTTTCACTCGGTATCTTCCATACGGCAGTTTTTTACTTTCAGCCATTCCAAATTTATCAGTGGTCAATACGTCCCATTCACTCGCTAAAATACGATCATCATTTTCATCTTGTGCAATTCTGACAGCTTGATCCCAACCGTATTTTTGAACGTATCGCTCTAACATAACAGTGAATTCAGCACCCGGAAGACCCGGTTTTATAGGTGCATCGCTTCCTCTGTATTTCGCAATTTTGAACGGCTGTTTCATCACTTGATCACAGCTGGTCACTGTCTTGATATGTTCTGTGTCAGTAAGATTCACAATATAATCTTTACCGTCAAGC
>QZED01000120.1 GCA_009917405.1 bacterium c-19
AATAAAGATGATACATGTGTAGTAGGACCTGATGGGAATAAGAACAGTGGAGATGAGGTTTGTGGGGCAGCAAGTGAAGACGGCAAGCAGCCTGAGAAGAAGCCTGACGGCAGTGTAGAAGTACCTAAAGGAGGCAAAGTAGAGTTTCCTAACGGAAGCGAGCTTGAAACACCAGATGGGGCAATCATCAAGCCTGATGGAACAGTCGTATTACCTGATGGTACCGAGTATGATTCAAACGGCAATAAGAAACCAAATAAGCAGTGTAAGCTTGAGGGGGGTGAAATCAATGTAGATACCGATGGAGATGGTATTCCTGACATCAACCTTGATATTGACGGTGATTGTATTTCAGATCTGAATATTGATACAAACTTTGATAATATACCTGATATTAATATCGATACAAAAGGTGATGGAAAGCCTGATATTAATATAGATACAGATAACAACGGAAAAGCAGATTTGAACATTCTTGAAATCAAGACATGGAAACCAAACAAAACCGTAACCGTGAACGGATTCACTTACAATACGATGGGTGGATTAAAGCCATATCTGAATATCGATGCGGATGGTGATGGAGAAGCCGACTATAATATCGATACAAACGGAGACGGTATTGCGGATAAGAATCTGTTAGATAATAATAACAGTGATAACAATTCTGAATTAAAAAAGAATCTCGGTGGTGCGAATACCGGCGACAATACGAAATGGGTATGGTGGTGGATTCTCCTTATAATCACCGGCATCACTATTCTGATTTCTCAATATCAAAAGAAAAAACATCAACGGAACTCTAAGAAGCAAAGAGATTCATAAAAAGCTTTGATAAGCATAATACTTTAAAGAGCAGTGGATAAGTAAGTAAATGAATATCCGCTGCCTTTTCTATTATTAATTAATAAGTACTGTACTGTTTATCGTGTATTGATAGTTATATTAAAAGTCGTAATTTGATAAAATTAAAAAAATTTCATAAATTTTGGGGATCTCACTTTTTAGCGTGTATATAAAAGATAGGGGCTTTTTAAAGCTGAATTATAGACAGGCGAAAGGAGATGATAAAGTCTATGATTAAAGTAAATGAATTAAATGAAATGATTGATCACAGTGGTCATAATCTAACCTATGATGAATATTGTAAAAGGATCTTATGTAATAAGCAGATACTGGCAAGGATCATTAAAGAATGTGTTTTGGAGTTTCATGATATTCCGTTAGCCGAGATACCGAATTATATAGTGAGTAATCCGATTACAAGCATAAATGTTGATAAAGTCGTCGATAAAATTTACGGAATGAATCCTGAAGATACTTCTATTTTCGGTGCCAAGATCATCTTTGATATTATA
>QZED01000121.1 GCA_009917405.1 bacterium c-19
GTGATCTCAAATGCAGTTCCCGGTTTGAAGAAGATGCCACCGCTGAGCTTATTGATAATATCTTGTAGCTTATTGTTTGTATCCTTTGCCTTGATGCCTTTTACCTTTGGCGGTGTCTTATCTATCTTGATGATCTCTTTCTTTTCCTTTGTGATCGCGCCGCTGTCCTTCTTCATCCAGAAGCTTTGATTTGTTTCCCCTTCTTTTGTGACTGTGACTTGATTTGGTTTCCATGTGCTTTGATCTAATGACATGTTCTTGTATTCATTATGATCACTGATGATGTTCACATCTTGATTCGTCCATTTGCCTGTGTAAGCAGTGTTATTCCCGTCATCTAATTCTAAATGGTACCAGTCATCTTCAATGTTATCTTCTTTTATGGTTAGGATTCCCTCTTTGAATGTAAAACTGTAATTTGGATAAGCATTGTTTAGTATGTTTTTATCTCCCTTGATTGGATAATCCCCTGCATTACTGTTTGTCTTTGCCGTTGTGCTTAGTACGATGTCCTTTTCCTGTATCACATCTTGTGTTCCATTCCATATGACTAATTGATTTCTGAAATCTTGATAAGTTAAGGTTGGATTTTGTTCTCCTTTATACTTCTCTTTATCATCAATTACGATTTCTATCGGTTTCGGTAATACTTGTACAGTGATTGTCTTGCTTAACGCTGTTTCTCCATCCGCTGTTCTCGTTACTTTGATTTTGATTGTTGTGGTACCACTGTATTTCAATGCATCGAATTCTGCCTTATTACCAGTCACTGTTGGATTGGAGATATAGGTTGTATTGTCTACTTCAAACGTATACTGTACATTCGTGCTGCTAGAATCATCTTGTAAACTTCTGATCGTAAAGTGATCGCCATAGATGATCTTGCCCGGACTTGATATTGCCAACATGTTTTCATCAGGTCCCATAATATGCATCATGCCGTCTGCTTCTGCCTTGTTATAATTACGATTCCCTTGTTTCTCTACATGTAACGGTATATCGATTCCGTTTTCACCATCATAATCATATTCGATCTCTACTCCGTCATTCGTCCATGCGGTTGATGGACTTACACTCGTATCTACTGTTATATAGTAGTCGGTATCATTTACTGTGACTCCTCCGTCATTACTTGATATATCCTGCTCATTAATGACCGGTGTTACCTTACCTTTTCCATTCGTCACATACGTCACATCCGCAAATGATATTGTTTGATCTGCTTTCTTAATGTTAATGGGCAGTTCGATTGTTTTATCTGCGTAGTTTCCGCTTGGATCGTGACTTGTCGCTTCTACGATTACCTTACCCATTTGGGTATTAAGACTTGCATTTAAAATATGCACTAAACCGTCACT
>QZED01000122.1 GCA_009917405.1 bacterium c-19
TGATATGTACCCAGAATCCTGGACACATAAATTTATGAGTTGAAGCTTAACACATGGATGTTATCCTGTATTGAACAGGTGACATCCATTTTGTTTTGGCTTGTATTCTTTTGTTGTTATAATAATCAATATATTCTTCAATCGCTTTTGAGAACTCTTCAAATGATTTATAATCTTTCTCTCGCCCATAATAAACCTCATTCTTTAATCTTCCAAAGAATGTTTCTATGATGCAATTATCGTAACAGTTTCCTTTCCGTGACATTGATTGGATGATTTCATGTTCTTTTAATGAATCTATATATTGTTGGTGTTGATATTGCCATCCTTGATCCGAATGGAAAATCAATCCCTTTAGTACTGGAAATTTTGCATATGCCTTATCAAGCATATTACATATTTGTTTAAGATTTGGATGTAAAGATAAATCATAAGATATAATTTCATTCGTATACATATCTAATATAGGAGAAAGATAACATTTACCCCATGAAAAGTTAAATTGTGATACATCAGTCGTCCATTTTTGTAAAGGTGCAGTTGCTTTAAAATCTCTATTGATAATATTATCTGCAACTTTCCCTACATTTCCTTTATACGAATGGTACTTCTCTTTAGGACGTTTTCCGAATAATCCTATATTATGCATCAAACGTTGTACACGTTTATGATTTACCTTATATCCACGATTGATGAGTTCCTGATGGACTCTTCTTACACCATATCTACCTTTATGTTCTGTAAAGATAGATGTTATCTCTTTCAATAACTCTTTATTTCTAATTTCTATAATATCTTCTTTCTCAATTTCAAAATAGTATGTAGATTTAGGTAAGTCCATTGCTTTTAATAGATACTTTAATTGGTATCCTTGCTCTCTAAGTTCTTTGATGATCGCTGCTTTTTCGCCTTGAGTTGCGCAGCGTAATTCTCTTCTCTCAAGGCTATCTCTTTTTTTAAGACTTCAATTTCCGTTTTGATATATTCGTTTTCAGCTCTTAATCTAATTAATTCTTCTTTTTCAGATTCAGTTAATTCTTTTGGTTCCATGGTTTTGCGTTTGCTCATAATAAGATCCTTTGGCGGTCTACCTTTCTTTGATTGCACAAGACCATTATACCCTAATTCATCATATTTTTTAATCCAATTATATAGTTGTCCATCACTGATACCTGCAGAAATAGCTGTTGCGAGTATAGAGTTTCCTGCTTTTACCTTTGATATCAATTCAAGTTTTTCTTCTGGTTTCCATACTCTGTTTGAATTTGGATGCTTTAAAGAATCTATTCCATGCTCTAAGACTAATCGTGACCA
>QZED01000123.1 GCA_009917405.1 bacterium c-19
ATCACCTTAACAGCGACAGCCCCAGAAGATCGAAACTATAACAGTAAGACAGTCACAACAGAACTGGAAGTGAGTGAGAAACCACCTACTACCTTACAGTTGTATGCAGAACCGATGACGTATGGAGATGAAGGAAAGAAAGCGAAGATCATCAGCGGATATAAAAAAGGAGTACCGGCATACTTCTATGTGGATGACAGTACGATACTGGAAGTAGACAGTACAGCGATCAACACCAAAGAGCGAGACAGTATTAAAGCGATCGGAGACGGACAAGTAACGATTAAAGTATGTCAAACTACAGAACCGTTTGATCCGAAAAGTGATGATTGTAATGCGATCGGTGGAGACTATGGAGAAGTGACCATCACAGTCAAGAAAAAGCCGATCACATTAACCTATGAGGATGAAACCATCTATGTAGGAGAAGCATTCCCAACATACAAATTCAAAGAACCGAGTGCCATAGCGTTTGCGTTCAAAGATGGTATCACAGATTTCCCAATCCCAACGAATACAAGTGCGAAACAAAACGGAACCACAATCAAGAATACGAACAAAGCAGGAAGCTATGATATCACAGGGAAATATGCGGAGAAAGAATTAAGCGGCAATACCAAACATTATGAAATCAAGATAGAATCAGGAACCTTAACAATCAAACAAGATGAACCAAGTGATAATTGGTATCATTTAGAAGATCCAAACGGAAACATCGTATCATCAGAGAAATGGCATAACTATCTAGTAGATGTAGTGATCGATACAGCGAACACCATGGCAAGTGCAGGAGTGTATGATCAAATCTCAAATACAAATACCTTTACGAACGTAAACAAACAGCGTTTTACAATCAATAAAGAAGATGATAATCTAACAGACATCTACTTTAGAATTGATCCGAACGGAACAGATGCGCATAAAGGAGCGATCAGTGAGAAAGTACAAGAACATGTAAAGATTGATATGACAAAGCCAAAAGTCGTAAGCATTACAGGCTATCCGGTGAACCAAGACGGAGTATCAAGTCTGTTAAATGAGATTACCTTAGGGCATTACTTTAAACCGGGAGTACAAGTAGAGATCAAAACCGATGATCCACAGCCAAACCCAAGAGGAACAGTAAAGGTGAGTGGAGTTAAGGAAGTTAGCTATCAAGTATATGAATTGGATGATCAAGGCATGATGACAAGCACCACACCGATAGAAGAAAAGAATGCAAAACCGGGAACAAATAAGATCTTAAGCTTTAAGATTAACAATATCGG
>QZED01000124.1 GCA_009917405.1 bacterium c-19
TTAAGCACAAATCAGTATACGAAAACCGGCTATACGTTCACCTCATGGAATACCAAAGCAGACGGCAGCGGTACAACCTACACGAATGAAAAAGAAGTAAAGAATCTGACATCGACGCAAGGAGCGAAAATCAATCTTTATGCACAATGGACGCCGAACACTTACACCGTTAAATACAACGGCAATCATGCGACAAGCGGCACTACCGCAGATACAACACATACCTATGATGTGTCTAAACCGTTGAGAGAAAATGATTATCTGCGCGATGGTTGGAAATACATGGGTTGGAATACGAAAGCAGACGGAACAGGTACTGCATATGCCAATCAACAGTCGGTGAAAAACCTAACATCTACTAACGGTGCTGTTGTAAACTTATATGCACAATGGAATAAAGCACCTTCATTGATCACAACCAATAAGGTATTTTATGAAAATGAAATCAGTGAACAGACGTGGCTGAACGATTACCGCATGAAAAATATCAGAGCCGTTGACCTAGAAGACGGGGATATAAGCGATGATATTCGAATTATTGCCGATTATGTCGATGTGACAAAGCCGGGAAGCTATCAAGTCTATTATGAAGTAACAGACAGTGTAGATCAAAAAATACAGGAAAGCTCTACGGTAACGATTAAATACAACAATCCGCCGATCATTCGAGCAGAAAATCAAGTATATCAGTTGGGATCAATCACACAGGAACAATGGACTGAGGAACTGCGCAATCAATTAGCAAGTGCAAATGATGTCGAAGACGGAAATATTACCGATCATATTCAGATTACCTTAGATGAAACGAATACGGCACTGCCGGGAGTGTATCGAGTGAAGTATGAAGTAACCGATCGCTTCGGTAAAAAAGGTGAGAAGTTAATAACGGTAGAAATTCGTTATAATCAAGTACCGCAGATTGAAGCAGAGAATATCACGATCTATGAAGATGAATACTCCAACGCGGTACTGACTGAGCGATTGAAACGACATGCGAGTGCATATGATTTTGAAGATGGTGATCTAAGTAGCCAAGTACGCATTGTAGCTAATAATGTCGACACACATACGCCCGGGAATTATGAGGTAACCTATCAAGTGACCGATTCTCAGGGTGCCGTCGGAACCAAAACGATCGATGTAACAGTGCTTGAAAATTATCAGCCGATATTACAGCTGCTTGTATCAAATAAACGCTTTATAGAAGGCGAATATACACAAAGTGAATGGGAAGAACAGCTGCGCATGGA
>QZED01000125.1 GCA_009917405.1 bacterium c-19
TTTGAACTTCCAAAAGGCTCGAAGGTTATATTAGGTAAGTATAACAATAAAGAAATTGTATGGGATATTGGAAACAATGATAGTAATGGGAATTATGTTTTGATGAGCAGCAAACCGATAGTAGACTCGATAGCTACCTATGAAAGCAGTGTACCTGTTACAACAACACCTCAAAGCATTGCGAACAGAGAAAGCTATTGTTTAAGATATAATAACGGCAGCAGTAATTATGCAATTCAATTTTGTCCTGTTACACCTCTGAAGAATGAAATCGCAAAAATCCAAACCAATAATAGCGAAGCTACAATCATTACTACAGCACCCGTATTACCTTCCATAAATGATGTCAGAACCGGTGGAGTTTTCGGATTATCATTAAATGATCGTGCTTATAAGTCTGCCGTTACCTACTGGCTTGACGGATATATAACTTCCCCTACTGATAGTGGAGGACAATATCGGAATACGTACAATAATGCAGTGCAGTGGCCTTTGAGCCTGGCTTCTGCCAGTTACGATTTTATTGATATGACTACCGGAAATTCGATTTCGAGAAATGAAAAAATTGCTTGGGCTAATAGCAGGAATTGGGTAAGTAGCGGAGCAAATATCGTAAAGTTCGCAATACGACCGTTTGCGTTAATTGATAAAACCAAAATTATGTTTGCGGCTGATACTTCTTTTACCGATAAAAATTGGCATAGTTATATCATAGATACAGCAAATTTAAACGCAAACAATGAATTGAATCCTAATAAATTACGAGTCCAATCGTCATTGACAGCCTCTTTACAAGACATCAAAAGAAATAGTCAAAGCACAAGTAAGGTAATGAAAAACGGCAGCGTAGATTTGACGGTAACTGCCAATACAGGTACTAATGCTCAAATATCAGTCATCATATATAATGAAACAGGAGCTGATATTCAATATTATAAAATGTTAGAAGACACAAAAAGCGGTACGAGTAATTATACATTGGATTTAGCAACAATTCCAATTGGTAAATACCAAGTAGCAGTGATCAATGAGGAATATAATAATTCATCTGACTCACCTGTAGAAAGCTCTTCAATATCTAATTTAATGCCTTTGGAAATTGTAGAACCGCATAAAGTCACTTACACAAAGGCGCCGCAAAGCGGAGCGACAAGCGGAAAAGATTATGAATTTAGTAAGAATGTGAATGTAGGTCAGGCAGTAGGAAAGATTACGGTGAATCCGCAAGGGGTTATGCCGCTTAC
>QZED01000126.1 GCA_009917405.1 bacterium c-19
GTCATGCTTTTAGCAGCTTGCGGCAGCAGTTTAAAAGTGACAGTGAAAGAGAATGCGGTACTGGAGTACGGGGAAAAGCCGGATTATTCCTTGCTGTTTGATAAAGATAATTCCGATGAAGATGTTTCGGTAAAAGAAGTGAAGAACTTTGACAGTAAGAAAATCGGTGAACAAGAAATCACAGTAATCTTTATAAACGCTGATGAGAAAACAAAAGAGGAAACATTGAAAGTAACTGTGAAGGATACCAAGAAGCCGGAGATTAAATTGAAGAAAGATAAGCTTGAAATCACTGAAGGTGATAAGTTCGACGCAGCGGCTAACATTGAATCGGTGAAGGACCCGGTGGACGCTGATATTAAAAAGAGTGATGATAAGAAGCTGACAAAGAACGGCTATTTCATTGCGAGTGATGTAGATGCGAAGAAAGCAGGCAGCTATACGGTGAAGATTACTGCATTTGATGTGAATGGCAACAAAGCGGAAAGCAGCTACAAGGTGAGCGTGAAAGCGAAACCGCAGGAACCGGAAGTGCAGCAGCCGGTAAATCAAACACCAACTCAAACAAATACGAACAATGGCTATTCCAATAATCAAGGAAGTACATCGAGTAATACCAATGCTCCTGTAGTGAATAATACACCTGCACCACAGCCAAGCACGAATACAGGTGGCAATAGCGGCAGCTCATCTAACCAGCCGGCTGAAAAACCGCATGAACACTGGGGTCCGGCAATCGAGGGAATGTATTTTGATGACGGGGATGAATTAGATGCATGGGCACGTCAATATCAAGAACATCAATGGTTTGATTTAGGGAATAAAGATTTTGGTGCTGCTTACGGTGTAGGCAAATGTAGTTGTGGTAAGTTATTTATTCATAGGTTTTATTAGAAGACAATCATAACGGTTGTCTTTTTTTTGGCCAATGCAAAATTTTGTAAAAACTTTTATATAAATTTTTTGGGAATTCTAAATTTAATGTGTATAACAAAAGTAAGGAATATTTAAAGTACAAAAATAGACCTTACTTTTTGTTATGTGAATTTGATGAAAGGAAGTGAGTGATGAGATATGAAATCAAATATCAGACCGCCGAATAATAAAGTGTAATATACGGAGTGAAAACTCTATCTTTGTGTTTAATGAAAGAGAGGTTGAGAAAAATTGCAAGCCATCTGATAATCGTTTGGCGTGCTCAATCGACACGATAATTGA
>QZED01000127.1 GCA_009917405.1 bacterium c-19
CGAACCATTAAAGCAAAGCGTTGGTAGAAAATCCTTTATATAAAGGTTATTTACTGCTTTTATTATATTCAAACATCATTTTTAATAGTTTTAGAGTAGTTTTATATAAGTCTTTTTCGATTTTTTTCTCATTATCGATAAATATAAATAAGTTAATGTAATCCGCAAGAAATTTCTTCTTGAACCCTCGATGTTTGTCAATGAAAAATTTGAAGCGAGCGCATAATTGATCGATAGGTTCCAAATTCTCATATGCTTCATATGTATTACTTTTATACATAATTCGTTTTAAATCCATCTTTTCAGCCGTATATGTGATTGAATTGTCTATATCCCCTATTACTGTTGACTGTTTTATTAAATGGTCTTTACAGATGTTATAAATTCGTTTTCTTTGAGGTCTTCCATGACATACTATATAACCGATAGATTTATCTTCATCTGTTGCCAAGAGAATACATATTTTGTTTCTAGATATTCCTCTTGGCTGTTTCTTTACTTTCTTGATTTTACCAATATCGTCTAGAAAATAGATTTTTGAGGAATCTTCGTGAACATACGTTTCATCAATATATACTTTCTTTCCCAGAATAATATTCTCTTGATAATGATTTAAGGTTTTGAATATTTTCTTCATCCATTCTACACCCGTAACAGGCGATATTTTCGCCACAATACAGGCTTCTAATGTAGAGCTTCCGCTAAGTATGCACTCCAAAAAAGCAAACCATGCTTTAAGATTGATTTTACTCGAGAAGAACAAAGTATCCTTCAAGCTGCTGAATGTCTTTCCACATGACTTGCATTTATAACGTATAGATCCACTTTTATTTTTTCCATACTTTATAATTTCAATGGATTTACAGTTTGGACATAAAAGTTCCTTATTCAAGAGGCGCATATAATCGACTAAATTGTTTTCATGATATTTCAAGTAGTCCTCTTGAATCCTGCTCAAAATATCAACCTCAAAAAAGTCTTCTGTTTCATTAAGAACAGAAAACATTTTTGTATATGAGGAATTTTTGGTTTGGCGCATATTGAATTCCTATTATTTTTAAGCAGCAACTCAGATAGGAAAAAGTCGCCAAACCAAGACCTAAAGGACTGAGTTACTGCTTAAAAATATCCTTTACTTGGTTTGGCAATATAATTATATACTATATTCTCTCATAACTCTACTTTACCAACGCTTTGCTTTAATGGTTCG
>QZED01000012.1 GCA_009917405.1 bacterium c-19
GTTTGGCAATATAATTATATACTATATTCTCTCATAACTCTACTTTACCAACGCTTTGCTTTAATGGTTCGGATAAAAAAACATTAAAAAATCGGCTAAAGCATTAAATTTATGAAAGTTATACTTGCACCTTAGGAAAATTCTGATATAATTCACCATGGTAAGTGGTGATAATATGAAAAAACATCTCACGGTGAAAAGAAAACATCGTTATGAAGAGGAACGTGATATTTTGTTTCGGGGTATCGCTGATGTTGTTTCAACAAATACCGGTATAAAAATATGTTATACAGAGGAAAATAAAGAAGCGCATGTGCAGGTTGAAGTCGTTGCAGATAAGGATTGCTTGGAAATCAAACGATTTTCTGAAACCAACAGCAGAATGTTTTTTTCATTAAATAAACGTACAGATGGTGTATTGTCTACTCCTTACGGTGATATTTCGATTGAGTTTTTCACTCATCGTTATATTTATAAGGAACAGATTATTACATTAGAATATGATATTTATAATGGGGATAGCTGTATCGGCGGTTATCGCTTTATATGGAGTATCAAGGAGGCTTAATATGAGTGATTTAGAGTATCAGCTGAAGGAAGCGATTAAATGTGCGTTTGAAAAAGCATTTGATCAGTCTATCACATTAGATGATATTGTAATTGAAATTCCGAAAGATAAGAGCCATGGTGATTATGCGACGAATGTTGCTATGAAATTAGCTCGGATTTTGAAGAAAAGTTCGCGTGATATTGCGGAAGCGTTGATTGCACAAATGGATGATCCTGTGATTCAGCGCTGTGAATTGGCAGGTCCCGGATTTATTAATTTTACGATGAATCATTCGGCGATGAGTACTGTGATTGATTCCGTACTTGCTGAAGGTGACAACTACGGTCATAATGACAGCGGAAAAGGCGTTAAGATTAATGTGGAGTATGTATCGGCGAATCCGACCGGTGATCTTCATTTGGGTCATGCTCGCGGTGCTGCATGGGGTGACAGTGTAACGCGCTTGTTGAGTGCTTGTAATTATGATGTTTGTCGTGAATATTATGTGAATGATGCCGGAAATCAAATTCATGCCTTGACCTTATCGTTGATGGCTCGTTATGCACAGCTCTTTCATATTGAGAAGGAAATGCCGAAGGACGGCTATTTGGGGAAGGATGTTGCGTTGATTGCGGAGCGTATTGCCGAGCAGGATAAGGATCGCTGGCTTCACGAAGATGAAGATACTGCCTATGCTTATTTCCGTAGGGAAGGTATGAAGCAGGAATTGGCTAAGCTTCAGCGTGATTTAGACCTGTTCCGTGTTCATTTTGATGTTTGGTCCAGTGAACAGCAGCTTCATGATGACGGTCAGGTTGAAAAAGTTTTGCATAAGCTGAATGAACTGGGGCAAACCTATGAGCAAGATGACGCACTGTGGTTCGCTTCTTCAAAATACGGCGATGATAAGGATCGGGTTCTGAGAAAAAGTGACGGCAGTTATACATATCTTGTGCCTGATATTGCATACCATATAACGAAGTTTGAGCGTGGCTTTGATAAGCTTGTGAATTTTTGGGGCGCTGACCATCACGGTTATATCCCACGTATGAAAGCCGCAATGCAAGCTTTGGGTAAAAATCCAGATCAATTAGAGGTGGATATCATACAAATGGTGCGTCTTGTCGAGAATAAAGAAGAAATCAAGATGAGTAAGCGTACCGGCAATGCGGTAACGGTTCGTGAACTTTGTGAAGAAGTCGGTGTAGATGCTGTTCGCTATTTCTTCGTTCAACGTGCTTTGGATACGCATTTGGATTTTGATTTAGCCTTGGCTCGTAAGCAAAGCAACGATAACCCTGTCTATTATGCACAGTATGCACATGCACGTATTTGTTCGATTTTGAAACAGGCGGAACAATTCCCTGCCTGTTGTAATTACGATCGCTTGACAGATGATAAAGAGATTCAGCTGTTGAAGTATATTAATGAATTCCCTGCCGTAGTTGCAGATGCAGCTAAGCATCGCGCGCCGAATAAGGTTTGTAATTACATTCAAAAACTTGCTGCTTTTTTCCACAGCTTCTATAATGCCTGCAAGGTGATTGATCCCAGTGATGAGGAGTTAAGCTCTCAGCGATTGGCATTATTGAAAGCTACGAAGATTACGTTAAAGAATGCTTTATACCTGATCGGTGTTGAAGCCGCTGATAAAATGTAGGAGGATAGATCATGAGTACAAAATCAATGATTAATATTGCATATGAACTAATGAATAAAAAACGCAAACCGGTAACTTTCTTAAAACTGTGGGAAGATGTTTCCACAATGATGGGTTTTAATGAACAACAGGAAGATGATAATATCGCTCAATTTTATAATGATATTTCTTTTGACGAGCGTTTTGTATGCATCGGTGATAATAAATGGGATTTGCGCTCTCGTCATACGTTTAATGAATCTGTGATCGATACCGAGGATCTGATGATTGATGAAAGTGATGAAGACGGTGTTTATGTCGAAGAGGAAACAATTAAGGACGTTGTGATTGAAGATTACAACTAACGACCGCATTCAATAGAATTAATTAAATAACAACAGCAAGAGCCGGAAGCGAGGCTTTTGCTTTTTTTTACGGGCAAGCTTGGGGAAGTCGATGAAGTATGAAGGAAGAAAATCATAAGGCAGTGACAAGAGCGTATTTGATTTCTTGTTTTCATATAAACCCTCGCAAACGTGCTAAAAGGTGCAAATAACTCATCACAAAACATGCAAAAAAGTTCAATTAATGTGTCGAAAAACTTGCTTATAGGTACAACTTATGCCATAATGTACGTAATTAAGAGCGGAGGTTCAATTTATGGAGAGAAACGCTTTGAAGCAGCTAATTGAATGGAATCAAGCCAAACGCAGAAAACCGTTGATCGTATGGGGCGCACGACAGGTTGGAAAAACTTATTTGATTAAAGATATTTTTACCGAAACCTGCTACAAAAACCGCACGATTTATATTGACTGTAAAATTGAGGATGAAATCAGAGCATTCTGTAACAGGAGTGCTGATGCTAAAAAAATCATTGAATTTATATCGCTGTTCAAAGGAAAACAAATAGATGAAAATACCCTGTTGATTTTTGATGAGGTACAAGAGTGTCCGAATATCATATCCGCATTAAAATACTTTTGTCAGGATTTCAGACATATTCCCGTTATTGCGACCGGTTCAATGGTTCGCATAAAGCTTGAAAGAGAATCCCGCAAACGCGGAAATGCGAATCATCATAAGTTTCTGTTTCCGGTCGGTAAAATCGATCAGCTGACAATTTATCCTATGAGCTTTGATGAGTTTTTAATGAATTCAAATCGTCCGCTGTTTAATGCGGTGAAAGCCGCTTATGAAAACAAAGAACCGTTAGCTGATGATATTCATACGCTTGCGATGGATCACGTATATAAATATTTGTTGATCGGCGGTATGCCGGAGGCTGTGGATGCTTATATTGAGGAAAACAGTCTTTTTCCTGCACAAGAAATATTAAAAGCATTATATGATAATTATTTATCTGATATGGATTTATATCAGGCAAGCAGAGAAGCCGTATTACGTTCCCGAGCCTTATTTTCTAACATTTATCAACAACTGAATAAAGAATCTAAGAATTTTTCACCGAGTTTTTTAGAGGCGAACCGCAAAACCAGAGATTTTGAGGCTTCTGTTCATTGGCTTACGACTGCCCATATCATTCATCAATCGTTTCAGCTGAAGGAACACATTACGCTGCCGCTTATATCGGACAATTCAAATCATTTTCGTTTATTCTTGGCAGATATTGGTATGTTTTCTTATCAAAGCGGAATTAATGCGGCTTCGTTTATCGCTAATGACAGGGAGAATACGTTGTCCGGTATTTTTTACGAAAACTTTGTCGCAAACGAGCTGTGCGCAAAGGGACTGAAGCTTTTTTACTGGCGAGGAAAAGCTTCTGCGGAGCTTGAGTTTATTATTGAGTCTGATAATAAGCTTTATCCGATTGATGTAAAAAAGGGCAGAGGGACATTAAACTCATTGTCTAAATTTTCTAATCATAATAAATTTGAAGCTGCGATTAAGGTTTCAAACGGTAATTACGGTTATCACGTGGAACAAAGGCTGTTGACGATTCCGTTTTATTTTATTTCATTTGCGGCTGAGGATCTTGCGAAGGGAACGCTGAGGGTGTAAAGAGTTTTTTGATTATTAAGTTTTTTGGTAATAAATGATATAATCTTCTCGGATAAAAGAAAAGGAAAGTGCATATGATAAACAAAAAAGATTTAATAAAAAGTATTCTCATATTTTTGATATGCATTCCGTTAAGTTACATATTTTATTGGTTTGTTAGTTTAAGAATAATTAATATCGTTTATTACATAGATACATTACCAAAAGGTATATTTTTATACTTTTGTCATATAATATTATTCTACTTTCTTACTAAGGTGGTATTCAGAATCAAATTATTAAATTTTGAAAAAATAATTTTGATCCTCACTTATTTTATTTTCTTACTGTTATGCTTTTTTGACCGAGTTTATATAGGTGAAAGAGTTATAAATTTGAATCAGTTTGATTTGATAAATACTGTATATAATAACGGAATCATCGTATTGTTATTAAATATTGCTGTATTCTGTCCGTTTTATACCGCAATAAAATGGATAAATAAAAATATAAAACCTAAAATTGCTTTTATTATTTTCTTTCTATTTGCATTATCCATAGAGATTATTCAATTTTTTACTATGAGTGGAATTTTTGATGTAATAGACATATCCTTATATGTTATCGGTTATTATTTAGGCTTTTTAATTTATAAATATGTGTTATTTGAAGAGTGAATATCGATAAGATTAAAATAAAAGAAGAAAATTTAATAAAGGAAAAACGTATGATTGCATTTTGCTTTTATAATGCGGAAATGTGATCACCAATGATATACGTTTTCCTTTTTTTGTATATGCATCGGTATCTTTCATGAACAGCAAAGTTCATTGAATCAACTTTGTTGTTTCTGATTTCCGTGTATGCGGAAATTTGATGCTTATTTGTGTACATTTTCCGCACCGCTGTATATTAAAAAGACACATGTCATCGTTTTATATATACAAATAGTACAAACATTTGTACACAACATAAGATGTACATAGTTTCTGTCTTTTAATTATAAATTCGGACTGTTATATGGATTGATGATACTAAGTAATCACTCAATATATTTTTTGGTGTAAAGAACTTATTATATCATACCATTAATCACATGCGGTGATTCTCCATGCGATTTCCACAAACGTGGAAATGTGATCACCAATGATATACGTTATCCTTTTTTGTATATGCATCAGCATCTTTCATGAACAACAATGTTCATTAAATCAACTTTATTTCTCAGATTTCCGTGTATGCGGAAATTCGACGGTTATCTGTGTACATTATTGGAAACACATAGAAGATATAATTTGTCAACCTGTTAGAGTACGATTTCCGGGAACCCGGAAATCTGCCTATCATCTATACACAATAAACACTATCTGTATATATAATAAATACATCACATTCATATATCCGTAGTGCAATACGTTATTCTTCCCATATGACCCCAACTTGTTTACCACAAATACCGTATCGCTCAGCAATTCTACTTGCCAAACCTACTTTTTTGTATTAGAATATTAACAAACGGAGGCATAAGTCATGCGAAATAATGCTTATTTTTATTATTATGAATAGATCCTGTTAGTAACCAGCACAACGCATGGACTTTTTTGCTTTCTAATAGGACAAACAAAAGCATCGTAAAAATACAAACGATGCTTTTTTCTTAAAACAGATCCACATATCTATCAAACAGGAGGTTAATTAAATGAAACTTCATATGAATTTAGATGAACACAGTTATGATATTATATTGGAACGCGGATGCTTAAAGCAGCTGCGAAATTATACCGATGTAAATCATAAGATTCTCATAATCAGTGATGATAACGTACCGAGGGAATATATAGATACTGTCGCAGCTCAATGCCCGGAATGCTTTATCCACATTGTAAAGCACGGTGAGCAGGCAAAATCACTTCATATATTTGAAAAAATTTGTGACGATCTACTGAAGCACCACTTTTCCCGTAAAGATAAAATCATAGCGTTAGGCGGTGGTGTGGTTGGTGATTTATCCGGCTATGTGGCGGCTTCCTATATGCGAGGAATTGATTTTATTCAAATACCAACTACAACATTGTCACAGATTGATTCTTCCATCGGCGGAAAGGTTGCGATTAACTTTAACGGTGTAAAAAATATAATCGGTTCCTTTTATCAGCCGAAGCTGGTGCTGATTGATCCAAACACGCTGAAAACCTTACCACGCCGACACTATATTAACGGATTAGTTGAAGCACTGAAAGCAGGTTTGATCTATGATGCTTCCTTGTTTGAAATGTTTGAAAACAAAGATATTGATCGGGATATCGATGAAATCATCGCCAAGGCATTGGCAGTAAAAAAAGCCGTGGTGGAACAAGATGAAAAAGAACAGGGGTTAAGGAAGATTCTAAACTTCGGACATACGATCGGACATGCGATTGAAGCTGATAATCATCTTCATGATCTCTATCACGGAGAGTGTGTGGCACTGGGAATGCCTTACTTTATGAGTGATAAGCAGCTTCGTGAGCGAACACAGGCGATCTGTAAAAAAATGGGATTGCCGAGTGAAGTTAGCGCTCATCATGCGAATTGGCTTTCCGTTATGCGTAATGATAAAAAAGCCGACCATGATAAAATCGATACCGTTTGGGTTCATGAAGCGGGACAGGCAGTGATCAAGCAGATGAGCATAGCTGAAATCGCCGAACTTTTGGAGGATACACTATGAAAAATACAATCGGAAGGCATGTGTGCTGCACGATATTCGGAGAGAGCCACGGCAGTGCCATCGGTATTACCTTAGACGGATTACCGGCAGGAATTGCGATTGATGAGCAGTTTATGCTGGAACAAATGAATAAGCGCAAAGCAAAAGGAAGAATTTCTACCCAACGCCATGAAGCCGATCTACCGAAAATCATCAGCGGGGTCTTTGAGGGGTATACAACCGGTACACCATTAACCATTTTGATTCAAAACAATGATCAGCATTCATCTGATTATGAAAAAACTAAGAATCGCCTGCGTCCTGCACACGCAGACTATACGGCAGATGTGAAATATCTCGGTTATCAGGACTATCGCGGCGGTGGACATTTCAGCGGCAGAATTACGGCACCTTTGGTAGCGGCAGGAGCGATTGCCTTACAGATCTTAAAGAATCAAGACATTCACATAGCAAGCCATATTATAAAATGCCACACCGTTAGTGATGATGCCTTTGCTCAATCAGAAGATCAATTAAAGGCACAAATTCAGGCATTGCGCTCAACTTCATTTCCGACGATTCGCGAAGAAGCGCAGATTGCCATGATCAAAGAAATCGAAGCCGCGGCCGCAAACGGTGACAGTGTCGGTGGAATTATAGAAAGTGCTGTGATCAACGTACCGGCAGGAATCGGCGAACCGTTCTTTGACTCGCTGGAAAGCATTATCGCCCATTATCTTTACAGCATCCCCGCAGTTAAAGGAGTTGCGTTCGGACTTGGCTTTGGCTTCAGTGAGCATACCGGCAGTGAGGTCAATGATTCTATTGCCTTTGAGAATAACCGTGTCATCACAAAGACCAACAATAACGGCGGTATTAACGGCGGTATTTCCAACGGCATGCCGATCATAATTCAAACATGTATCAAACCGACGCCGTCTATTTATAAGGAACAAGATACGATAAACAAAGCTACAAAGCAAGCCGAAAAGCTGATCATTCAAGGTCGCCATGATCCGGCAATCATTCATCGCGCATGTGTGGTCGTTGACAGTGTATTAGCTTTGGCAATCTTAGATTGTATGATGGAAAGAAGTGCGGTACTGGCACTCCAAAATAAAAGAAAAGAGGATTAATTATGATTATTACAATGAAAAAAAATGCACCAAAACAAGAAATCGACGCCTTAATGGGACGTTTGTCAGACCGTGGTCTGCATGTTCATTCAAGTATCGGTGAAAACTACAATGTATTCGGCTTGGTCGGTGATACCTCAATTATCGATCCGAAACAAATTGAAGCAAATCCTTATGTAGAAAGCGTTGTTCGAGTTGCGGCACCGTATAAAAAGGCAAATCGTTTATTTCATCCGGAGGATACAATTATTACAGTCGGTAATTATCGCATCGGCGGAAAGGAACCGCTTGTCGTAATTGGCGGGCCTTGTTCCATCGAAGGTTTAGAACCTACTTTACAAATTGCACAGGAAGTCAAAAAAGCCGGCGGCTGTATGTTAAGAGGCGGTGCTTATAAGCCGCGTACTTCCCCATATGCATTCCAAGGTATGGGTACCGAAGGAATTTTAGCAATGTGCGAAGCACGAAAACAAACCGGATTGCCGATTGTTTCTGAGTTAATGAGTGCGGATAAATTAGATGAATTCGTAGAACATGTCGATATTATTCAAATCGGTGCGCGAAACATGCAAAACTTTGATCTTTTAAAAGCTGTGGGTAAAGTAGACAAACCCATATTGTTAAAACGCGGTCTTGCGAATACGATTGAAGAATGGATCATGGCTGCGGAATATATTATGTCTGAGGGAAACAATAAAGTCATTT
This sequence comes from bacterium c-19, assembly GCA_009917405.1. Lineage (GTDB taxonomy): Bacteria > Bacillota_I > Bacilli_A > Erysipelotrichales > Erysipelotrichaceae > C-19. Next base: position 8,721 of record QZED01000012.1, read on the forward strand.
TCTGTGAACGCGGTATCCGTACATTTGAAAAATACACAAGAAATACATTAGATTTAAGTGTTATTCCGATCATTAAAGAAAAAACCCATTTACCGATCATTATCGATCCAAGTCATGCGACTGGTGATTGGAAGCTTGTGGAATCTATGTCACTGGCTGCGATTGCGGCAGGAGCTGACGGTTTGATTATCGAGGTTCATGAAAATCCTGAATGTGCATGGTCAGACGGGGCTCAAACCTTAAAGCCGAAGAAATTCGCTGAGCTAATCGAAAAAGGCCGCAGTATTGCCCGAGTCATCGGGAGGGATATTGCATGATTGCGAAAGTATTTCCCGGAAAATGCAAAGGTAAAGTAACCATTCCCCCAAGCAAAAGCATGGCTCACCGTGCAATCATCTGTGCTTCTTTGGCAAAAGGCATCAGCCGTATTGATAATGTTGCTTATTCACAGGACATATTAACAACGATTGACGGTATGCGCTCATTAGGAGCTGAAATTATCAAGCATGATGATTTTCTTGAAATCACCGGAATCGGCAAAATAACCGAATGTAAACAACAGGAAATATTTTGTAATGAAAGCGGCAGTACCTTGCGTTTCTTTATCCCGCTGTTTTCTTTATGCAATAAGCGAATCGTATTCAGTGGTAAGGGACGCTTGATGGATCGTCCCCAAAGTGTCTATGAAAAAATCTTTAAAAATCAAGGTTTGTCCTTTCAACACGAAAATGGAACCATTTCCATAGAGGGCGCTTTACAGGGTGGTGAGTTTATTTTAGACGGTGATGTATCCAGTCAGTTTATAAGCGGTCTGTTATTTGCCCTGCCTTTATGCGATAAACCTTCTACAATAGTAATCAAAGAACCATTTGAGTCACGCTCTTATGTGAACTTGACAATGCAGATGCTGGAACATTTCGGCATTGAAGCGGAGTTCAGTGATCCTAATACGATTTATATCAAAGGGAATCAGGAGTATCATTCCGGTTGTTATTGTGTAGAAGGTGATTTTTCACAGTTGGCATTTTTTGCCTGTCTCGCTGCCTTGAATCATGATCTTGAAGTCTGCGGTGTTCATCACAATTCCCAACAGGGAGATAAGGCTATCATGAGAATATTAAAACATGCACAGGTTCATTTTAAAGAAATTGTGAATGGTTATGCAGTTGCGAAAAGTGATCCCTGCGGTACAATCATTGATTTAGCTGACTGCCCTGATCTCGGTCCGATCCTTTGTGTGCTTGCGGCTTTTTCAAACGGCTCCACACATATCAAAAATGCCGGAAGATTGAGAATCAAGGAAAGTGATCGCATTGCGGCTATGGAGTGTGAGCTTAAAAAGCTCGGTGTACGCATTCGCAGTGATGAAAACGATATTTATATTGACGGTAGCACTGCTTATGAAGGTGGGGTTAAATTCGATGCTCATAATGATCACCGTATTGTGATGAGTCTTGCGGTTGCGGCAACACTTTGTGAAAAACCTTGCACGATTCACGGTGCCGAAGCGGTACGAAAGTCCTATCCGCAGTTTTTTGATGATTTAATTCGTATAGGCATAGAGGTAGAACGTTATGAATAAGGATACTCAATTTCTTATTGTCGGTCTCGGTTTGATGGGCGGAAGCTATGCCTATGCTTTATCAAAACGCGGGTATCATGTCGCAGGTATCGATATTAATCAGGACAGCATTGACTATGCATTAGCTAACGGTATTATTGAAAAAGGTGCTTGTTTCGATGCGGATCTCATTCGCGAAGCTGATGTAATTTTCTTTGGATTATATCCGAATACGATGGTTGCTTGGATCGAGGAAAACCGAAATTTATTTAAAGCAGGTTGCTTGATCAGTGATGTTTCTGGTGTAAAATGTCGTGTCGTTGATCGTGTACAGGAACTCTTAAAGGATCTGCCGGTGGAGTTTATCGCTTCACATCCGATGGCGGGTAAGGAAGTCAGCGGTGTGAAATATGCCAACGATCAAATGTTTCAACAGGCTAATTTTATTATCACCCCGACCGATAAAAATACAGTTACCGCTGTTTCGTTTTTAAAGGAGTTTGCGAAGGAGCTTAATTTTGCGAATATCAGTATCTTAGCACCTAAGAAGCATGATGAAATGATCGGCTATGTTTCTCAGTTGACTCATGTGATCGCAATTTCATTAATGAATGCGAATGATAATCCTGATTTAGTGAATTATACCGGTGACAGTTTCCGTGATTTAACAAGAATTGCCCGGATCAATGAGCATTTGTGGACAGAGTTGTTCTTTTTGAATAAGGATAATTTGATTCGGGAAATTGATGATTTTGAAACGGCATTACAGGCGTTGAAACAGACACTACTTGATGAAGACAGCGATACGTTAAAGCAGATGATGATTATCTCGACACAAAGACGCAGTCGCTTTGATAAGAAGAAATAGTTTGTCACACTTATCTTTGTGTGATTGTCTTGCACACTGTTTTGGTTTTTTTAAAAGCTAACTTAGTATATGTTGAATAATTCTTGTTTTATTAACGGTGTACGGAATAAATGAAAAAGCAGTAACAGCTTCACCTTATTGGAAGCAGTTATTGCTTTTTTATGTTTTATTAATTCTTATTATTCATTTTATATTACTTTTACAGTGTCTTTTACTTTATTCATACTTCTTGCCTTTTCATACTCATCAAGTAAACTGATTGAGTTTGATCACTCAGCACCTTATCATACCGCTGTTTTAGAATCTTTCTTGATCTTCGGCAGTTCCAGCCAAAAGCAGGTACCCGTACCGATTGTACTTTCTACACCATAAGGTGCCTGATGCAGCTCCAATATACTTTTGACAATGCTTAATCCGATACCACTGCCGGTTTTTGAGCGCTTATGATGTTGCTTACTTTTATAGTATCGCTCCCAAACATACGGCAATTCATTTTGCGGTATTCCTGCCCCATGGTCGATAATTTCAATTCTCACGGTTTGTTCCTGATCAATCTGTTTCACAAGTACAAGATGATCTTCACCGCAATAGGTTACGGCATTGTTGATCAGATTGTATATTACTTGTGTGATTTTCACTTCATCTGCTTGAACATAACATGACTTGTCATATTCAAATTCAATACAACAGGTTTCTTTTTCCAGCATTTTTGAATAGCGATCTACTACCTGCTTGATCAATTCACTGATTGCACATTCAGTCAGCTGTAGCTTTTGTATACCTGCCTGTAGCTTTGATAAATCTAAAATATCATTTGCCAAATGGGTTAATCGATTGGCTTCATCAATGATAATTTGGATATTTTCCGGTGTATTTTCTCCCGGTATATCTCGCATCATTTCACCGTAACCGCTGATCATTGTGAGTGGTGTTCTCAGATCATGACTCATATTGGCTATTAATTCGCGCTGTAGCTGTTGTACCTTGCTTAATTCCTCTGCCGCATATGTCAAAGTATCGTTTAATTCGCTGATTTCTCGATATTCATTGCCGTGAAAGTTTACTTCATAGTTTCCCTTAGCCAGTTGCTTGGCTTTTTGATTTACCGCTATTATAGGTCGAGCGATTTTCTTTGACATGTTGTAGGCAAGCAACATTCCAAGCAGAAACAGAATAATCGTAATAATGATCAGCTGGGTACGCAGTGTTTCGATTGTCGCATCTACAGGTGATATTTGTGCATTGACCAAAACGACCAAAGCGTTGTCTGCTTCATTTTTAATTACGCTTGCATAGGTCATATTTTGAAGACCTTTATCTTTTTTTATCATATCATCGCTTTGAAAGGGCAGTTCTGTTTCGGGTGGCTTTTCGTTCATTGGACGATTGCTTGTTTCGTCCGTAGTGATAAAACGCTGTGCATTACCACCGTTAGCAAGTGCTTCCTCGTATATGGAATTGATTTCACTTTGCTTTAGCTTATCGATCATACAGCGAGGATCTCTGCGGTTGCTTGTGTATATTTCCGAAAGTTCATTATTTAAGATGGAAACACACAGATCGTTTTTACGGGCAATGGTTTCGATTTCTTCTTTATAGTTTGGTTCCTCTAACACATGTTGGATACTGACAGCGGCATTTTTGACCGCATGAGATTTGATCATGCGATAGAACTGATCCAAAAACTGAACTTGAAAGACCCACAGAATCACCAGCATAATCGCACCGAATAACAAAAATGCTGTAAATATCCTGCTTCTTACACTGCGGCCTTTCGTTTTTGTCTCAGCATTCAAAGCGATAACCTACCCCTCTTAATGTCACGATCAGACGACTGTATTCTTTTAAACTTTTCCGTAACAGCTTGATATGTGTATCCAAGGTACGATCATCACCGTAGAAATCGTATCCCCAAACATCTTTAATCAGCACTTCACGTGTCAATGCAATTCCTTTGTTTTTTATAAAGTAGAATAACAATGCGTACTCCTTGGGTGTCATATCTATTCTGCGGTTATCAACGGTTACTACTCGAGCAGTAAAATCCACACGCAGTCCCTCATATGAAAACACTGCTTTTGGGCGCTCTGCATTTTCATCCTCTTTAGTTCGTTGTGTTCGTTTCAGTATCGCATGAATTCGCATCATTAATTCTTTAGGTGAAAATGGTTTCACAACATAATCGTCAACACCCGTTTCAAACCCATGCAGCTTATCGTATTCTTCTCCACGGGCTGACAACATAATGATCGGTATCGCTTTTTGTTTCAATATTTCACGGCTTGCCGAAAAACCGTCCAACACTGGCATCATCACATCCATTACAATTAAATCATAGTCATTCGATCTGCACATTGTCACTGCCTGCATTCCGTCTTGTGCTTCTTCAACCTCGTATCCTTCAAACTCTGCATATTTGCGGATCATCTCTCTGATCCGTTGTTCATCATCGACAATCAATAGTTTATTCATGCTTTCACCTCTTTTTTTCTTTTTGATACTGTATAAAATGTAATCTTTTTTGCTTTTATTTTTTTATTGTCAGATACAAATTGCGCAGCTTGTTTTTTTCACTAGATCAGTTCTTGTTTTCTGTAATTTTATGATACTCGCTTTACGATCGCAGCTGTCGATATGTAATGTCCTGTATTTGCGCTTTATCTATTACTTTATCTTGCCTGTTTAGCTTACGTATTCTTGCACTATCATTATAACTGATTTTACTTTTTTCTATGTGTTTTTTATCTGAAACTTTCTCACGATGAATTTCACGCATTTTTCACATTTATATTATAATTTTTATATACTATATTTTTATCTTATGATCAATCAACATCTAAATAAACCCAATAAATAAGGCTTTTTGAAAGTTTTAAATTTAGCTTCTCAGCCATTTTATGTGATTTCTTATTATCCGTAAAAAGCTCAGCATACGGAATTAGCCCTTTTTTCATCTGTTCTTTGATCATCCTAAGCGTGAGTGCAGCACCGATACCTTTTCGCTGATGCATTGCTTCTACCTCTAACAAACCGATAGAACCGTTGTCATGTGTTCCGATAAACGCAACCGGCTGATGATCTTGAAACGCTCCCAGCATCCCTGCTTCGATTCGCTCCTCGATATACTCTGGATTCGCTAGCGGTTTGTAAGAATAATGCGCACATATGTAAGGAATTGCATCTTTGGTTAATTTATGTATTTGATAGGGTATCGGCGTCGCTTTTTGTGGAACTGTTTCCATAAAAACGGCAAATTGATACGGTTTTGATAACAACATTCTGTACTGCTCACAAACGTGTTTCATTATCGCCCCACGTGCGACAAGATCTCCTGTCAGCTGCTTTGTGTTTTTCAGGATTATTTCGGTTGCCCTGTTACTTAATGCATCCGCATAATATAATTGGTTGATTTTATCATAAATACAGATTCCGTCAGTTCCATCATAAATAATTTTGTAAGCTCTCTGCTTGATGCAATTTATAATATCCGGATGATCGGTGACGGTTAATTGAAAATTCAGTTGAACCGGTATTGTTGTTTTCCTATTTTGTTCCTGCATGATAATTACCTCTTTGCCTTTTTTGCTTGCTTAATTATTTTATAAAAAATTGCGCTGTCTTTCAACGCAATTATGATTGTTCATGATATTGCCGATATAATTCATTTTTAGAACATCCGTGTTCCTTGGCAACTTTTTTGATCGCTTCCTTACTGCTGAGACCGGCTTCGATATAATCCGCAATTTTTTGCATCAGGATGTCGGGATCATTGATCGCTTCATCTTCAAGCTTTTTTCCCTCTACGACGAGAACCATTTCGCCCTTGCATTTATCGATGATTTCAAGCACCTCACTGATTGTTCCGCGAATAAATTCTTCGTAGCGTTTCGTCAGCTCGCGCGCTAAACAAATGTTGCGATCGCCGAGCACACTGCGCATATTCTGTAATGTTTTTTGAATGCGATGAGGTGCTTCATAAAATAACAGCGTATGCGGATATTCCTTTAGTTTTTGTAATTCCTGTATCTGCATGGTTTCTTTTGGCTTTAAGAATCCATAAAACAGAAAGGATTGGGTCGGAAGGCCGCTCGCTACTAACGCATTTAACATTGCATTGGCTCCTGAGATCGGTACAACAGCGTATCCGGCTTCGATTACCAACTGCGTGACGCATTGCCCTGGATCTGATATTAATGGATAGCCTGCATCGCTGACTAACGCGACCTGGTTGCCTTCTTCCAGTAATTGCAGTAATCCCTGCGCACTTTCATTCTCATTGTATTGATGATGTGCAATCAGCTTGGTGTGTATATCAAAATGGCTTAATAGTTTGCGCGTATTACGTGTATCTTCTGCCGCAATCACATCTACCTCGCGCAAAACCTCGATCGCCCGCGGTGTCAGTTCTGTCAAATTACCGATAGGAGTTGCGACGATATACAAGGTCGGCTTTTCATCAATAAAGCTTTTCTGTCGATTCATGTTTACCTCTAACGATCGGAAAAATCAATATCCGGCCATAATTCTTGAAAGCTTAAAAACTGCACATCTTCTTTGTTTTCGATTTTCGCCTGTTGAAGCAGCACGTTTAAGCCGGTAACCCGATAGCGACGTCCCTTATATTCAATTTGTGAGTTCAGTTTAGGCAGACCTTCTCTCAGCTTCTTGTATTGTTGATCCTCATATTTTAAACAGCACATCAGCTTGCCGCACTGCCCGCTTAATTTTTGTATATTTAATGCAAGTAATTGATTCTTTGCCATATTTATCGAAACAACATCGAAATCATTCAGAAAGCGGCTGCAACATGTTTCCATACCGCACATTCCTAATCCGCCGATAATCTTTGATTTATTGCGCGGACCGATCTGTCTTAATTCAATTCGGCATTTGAATTCGGCTGCCAAGGCTTTCAACAATTCTCGGAAGTCTACTCGCTCATCTGCGACATAGACAAATATGATTTTACTTCGATCCAGTGTATATTCCGCTTCGATCAAATTCATATCTAAATTCAATTCTTTAATATACTTATCGCATATAACTAGTGCTTCCTTCGCTGCTTCAACATTTTTGGCAACATCATCAATATCCTTTTGACGCGCCTTTCTCAAAATCGGCTTTAGCTCTAAATTGCTGTGATGATTGATATATATTTCACAGTCTCGCATAATCGTACCGACTTCCAAGCCTCTGATCGTCTCTACAATCACCTGATCTCCTACCTTATAATCTGTGGAATCAGTTCCAAAGGTATAGACCTTCTTGGAACCCTTAAAGGAAACAAATGCAATATATGGATAAGGGTTCCGTTCTTGTTCTTTTTTTGCGTTTTCCTTTGGTTCTTTAGATGTATCTGTACTTGCATCTTTATTTATATAGGAATCACGATTGTGATTTTGATGATTGCTTTTATGATGAAGCTCATGATTCAGATTTTTTTCCTGATCGTTATTCCTGCTTTGGTGATTGCGGAAGTTTTGCTTTTGATGATTGTTTTTATTTTGATCCTGCGGACTCATAGTATCCCTCTTTCCTTATTATCTCTTTGCATTTCTTAAGTTTTTTATATCTCGTGTTATCTATCGATAGTATGTTATGATTGTTTGATGTTCGTCACCTGATGCTTATAAACTAATTTATATTTATTTGTTATTGTTTTAGCAGCTTTTGTACATTTCTTATTTGGAAAATCATCTGATCACAAAGCAGCATTACATTTACCGATTTCCATAATTTATCTCTTGTCGCTATTAATATCGCCAAGATGGTTTGAGGATTTTGTACACAAGCCTTCTGTTTCTCGTAACTTTTTTGATAGCCTGCATCTTCACAATCAGTTTTGCCTTTGATCAGATCGCGATAAAATGTCATCAGCATTTCTAAAAAGTATCTCATGCATAGCTTCCCGTCAATCCTTTTATTGTCAAAACCTTCTTTTAATAATCCGGCATGCGCCTGGTGAATGGATACAGCACTTTCTTCAATAAAGCGCAGAAATAAATAGCGTGCCTGTTGGTATTCTTCTGTTTCATTTACCTTTCGCATTTCCTGGGGACTGCGAATCATACCGCTCAGTAAATATGCATCAAGTGTCCCAAGTTCTTCTCTGCATATTTCATAGCACAATTCTTGACTCAACGGATGAAAAGGAATCAGTTGACAACGTGATATAATAGTCGGCAGAATTCGCTCCAACTGATCACAAATAAGTATCGCTGCCATTTGACCATTAGGTTCTTCCAAGAATTTCAACAAGGAATTTAATGCGTCCACAGTCGCATTTTCCGCGTGATTGATCATATAGATCTTTTTCCCTGTATGTTCCAACCCTGTCTTTGAAAACTCATGTTGTAACTTTAGAATATTCTCTTTTTTAATAGATGTCGTTGTGCCGTCTAAATAGATAAAGTCTGTCATCTGATGTGCCTTTATTCTACGGCAATCTGCACATTCCTCACATGCAAATCCATCTTGATCGCGATTTCCGCAAAGAATGCTTTGTGCCAACAGTTGCGCACATTCAAGCTTTGGTGTTCCCGGTATACCGTGGAATAAATAGGCATGCGCAAGCTTGTCATTTTTCAGTGCATGTGATAAGGTGCGATATGCGATCGGCTGTTCTTGCTTCAGCTGTTGTTTATTCATGTGCGTTAATAAGCTCCTCACATTTGACCAGTGTTTCTCGGAAAACTGTTTCAATATCTGCTTCAGCGTCAATTTCGATCATACGCTCCGCAAACATTTCTTTGACCTTTTCATATCCTTCTGAGACTCGACAATGAAAATCATTCGCTTCTAAATCCATGCGATCTAAATTTCCACGCGCATTCACCCGCTGCATTCCTGTTTCTAATGAAACTCTCAAAAAGAAGGTCGCATCGGGCATATATGATTCAATCGCAAATTGATTGATTTTAAGTACCTCATCAATGCCGATTCCTCTGCCGATTCCCTGATATGCCAAGGAACTGTCTATGAATCGATCACATAGAACTATCTTTCCTGTTTCAAGTGCCGGTAATACTTTTTCAATCAGATGTTGGCGACGACTTGCCGCATATAACAAGGCTTCACATCGCGCATCCATTGCGGTGTGATTCGGGTCTAAAATAATCGTACGAATTTTTTCCGCAATTTCAATCCCGCCCGGCTCTCTTGTATAAATGACAGGGTAACTTTTTTCCAATAATGCCTCATATACTTTTTTGGAAATCGTTGTTTTCCCTGATCCATCATTTCCTTCAAATGTAATAAATAATCCTTTGTGCATATTATCGCTCCTCACACATGTATCATTATACCACGCTTTGCCTGTTCTTGCTTAATGAAATTGTTTCCTATCTTTATTAATTTTGCATCTATATGCATATTTATTTTATTTCTGTATAAAATAGGAAAAAGGAAAGTAGTTCTTTCCTTTCTCATATAGCGTCCAAGACGCAATAAAAGCGGCGAAAATCGTCGCTTTTATTTTTGTTATTAGTGATTATCGGCTTTGATTTGTCTTTTATCGATACATACTGTTTCAATTATTGAATTAAATTGAAATCTTGATAAGATTAGATTGATCATATTCGATCTTATTTATATTCAATAAATTATCTTCGTGTTGATGAATAGCGGCTGTATCTATTTATCATTTTGATACTTGATCTTTTTCAAAAACTTTGATATGAAATTAATTTCGCTCCCTATTTATTTGTTTTTATTCTGTTCCCTATTCATTTGTATTTATATGGAATTAGTTCCATTTATTATTTTCCTTACGGCGTAACCCGCACAAGCTAATCCTGCGGCAGCGGGTACAAACGGAGAGCTTGCCGGCGGTATGCGCAGTTTACGTGTTGGCGCATCAGGATATTTTTCAACATTTTGTTTGATCGGCTGTTCTGTGGAAAACACGACCGGAATTTTCCCTTTCAGTCTTCTTTTCCGAACTTGCGAACGCATGACCTTCGCCAATGGATCATAACTGGTTTTCATTAATTCACTGATGCAAACTGCGGTAGAATCTAATCGGTTTGCCATTCCCAAACATGAAATAAAGTCAATCTTGTGTTCTAAGCAATAAGTGATTAAATCCAGTTTAGCACTGATCGTATCGATAGCGTCGACGACAAAATCAATTTTATTCTCAAACAGCTCTTTATTATTTTCCGCTTGATAGAACATTGGATATAGGATTACTTCGCAATCCTTTTGATAACTGAAAATACGTTCCTTCATGACTTCTGTTTTGGGTCTGCCAATCGTATCATAGGTCGCATGGATCTGTCGGTTGAGATTACTGTCAGACACACAATCATGATCAACTAACAGCAAACGTCCGATACCGCAGCGAGCCAATGCCTCTGCACAATAGGAACCGACTCCGCCAATTCCGACAATCATAACCGTTGCATCTTTTAAGATTTCCACCTGCTTATTTCCCAACAACAGCCTTGTTCTTTCATCATATGCTTCCATGCCTTTACCTCTCTTTTTTTCTATCGCCCGTAGTCTATGCCTTGTTTCTGGTATATTTTATGGAATCAATTCCATTATTTTCGTCTTCCATCCTGCTTGTATGTCATCTTTATTATGATTTATTTAATATTTTTATTATGAACATACTTTTACCTCACATGCTTTTTTTCAATGTACATTTAACACTATATTCTTAATACATTTCGTAATACATTTTTTATTTCCCAATCGTAAATCCGCAGATTATTTTTTAAAACCGCTTTTTAAAAGGTTTTTTCCATATTCTAATAATAGAGTACTATCCATTTTACAACTGATATTTTCCGACTGTGTCATACATCGTTTCGCTGCGATGATCGCCGTTTATAATTAACTTTTCTTGTCGGTAAATAAATTCCGTTTCTGACAAGCGGTTATCGCATTTTTATATTAATCGTATCATTAACTTTAACGATAAATATCTGAGATAAATCGATCATTACATCAAGCTTGCCAAGATTCAACTAATTATCAAAACAAGTAAAGCCATACTGAGCACCGCTAACTTTTACCTTACTATTTCCCGTTTTTTTGATCCTACTTTTAAAAATTGATTCGCAGTCTTCTGAGCTTATGTATCGAATGCCATGCCATTAAACAATATCATGAATTAAAAGAAACTATAACCTAATCATTGATCCGCAAACAATTTATGGAATCATTTCCATAAAAATCGTTACTAATTCAATACGCCTATCTTTCTATAAATATCGTATATTTCATAACGCTTTACTGAGAACGCAGCCATGTATCTACATCAGTGATAATTTGTTCAAGCCAAAGTTCATCCTCCACATCATACCAGTGCATCGGAAGCTGATTATGAAACCATGTATATTGTCGCTTCGCGAAATTACGTGAGTTTTTCTTAATCTGATTGACACAATTTTCAATCGATTCACCTGCTTGAAAATGTGCCTGCCACTCTTTATAGCCGATCGATTGGAAACACTGCATCTGCCAAATGTCTGGTTCTTGTGCAGCCAAGTCTTTGACTTCATCATATAACCCTGCTTCCATCATCAGATCGACGCGCCGATTGATTCGTTCATACAATCGCTCACGATCCATCGTCAATCCGATAAAATATACATCATATAATAATTCGTGTCGCTGCGAGGCAATAACTTCACTTTTTTTTGTACCGGCGTGTGCCATTTCGATAGCTCGAATCATACGTTGACGATTATTGGGGTGAATAGTTTGTAAAGCATTCCGATCTACATGACGAAGTAACGCATATAACTGTGAATTGCTCAATTCTTGTAAAAAGTTGATAAACTCCTCATCCTTTTTTTGTGTCTGAAACGTATAATCATACAACAGCGATTTTATATATAGACCGGTTCCGCCGCAGATAATCGGTAGATAGCCTCTTTCGCTGACTTTATCCATGATTTCTCTGCCTTTTTCCTGAAAGACCTTCACATTATATTCATCATGAATACTAAAACAATCTAACAGATAGTGGGGAATCAACTCCTTTTCCGCTTCTGTGATTTTCGCTGTTCCGATATCTAACCCTTTATAAACCTGCATCGCATCGCCGTTGATAATCTCACCTTGAAAGTGCTTTGCCAATACAATACTGCATGAAGTTTTACCGACACCTGTAGGACCTGCTATTACCAATACTTTCTTTTTCATAACAGTTACCTTAAAAACTGCTTGGTCAGATGATCATCACTGATGCAAATAAATGTCGGTCTTCCATGCGGACAGTGAAACGGCTGTTCACACTTTGCTAAATCAGCTACCACCTGGCGCATCTCCGCAAGTGAAAGACTGCGGTGGAAACGAATCGAAGAATGACATGCCATCGTTGCGATTGCCAAATGGCGAAGCTTTGATTCATCAACGGTTTCTTCTGCCATCCATCGATCGATCAAATCTTGCAGGAATGCCTGTTCATCAATTTGTTGCATCCATGTCGGTAAATCTCGTACAATTAATGAATTATTTCCGAACTCTTCAAACACAATCCCTAACGCTTCCATGGCTTGATTCATTTCCTTCAAGCGAACTCGAACTGTAGGATCACTCTCAATGGTAATCGGTATTAACATCGGCTGTGCATCATTATTTCCCGACAGTATCTGTTGCTTAATCACTTCAAAATGATAACGCTCCTGTGCGGCGTGCTGGTCGATGATATATAAACCTGCTTCCCCTTGTGCTAAGATGTAGGATTGGTGAAACTGTCCGATCACTTCCATCATCGGCAGACACTCGTTCTGTGGCTTCTGATGATCCACAGGTACTACTTTACTACTTTCTTCCTCTTTCTGTTCGCTTTGATCCTCATTTTTATCTTGGGAAATAGTTGTTTTGCCTAGGGAAATAGGCTCTTTTTTTTCTTCATATTCCACTTTTTTCATATTAGGACGAGATTTTTGCGGATAAGTGATTGGCAAGTCCTCAACAATCTGTTCCTGAGCATTCACAGTCAATATCTGATCTTTCTTGACCGCTTTTTGCGGAATCGGTTCCTTCATTTTAGCGCTAATTTTCTTCATATCCAGCGGCGGCAACTGCTCGGGATGAAGGAAGCCTTCGTTCACTTCTTCATGCAGCTTCTTCAGTTTTGGATCGCGTTCATAAGTAAATTTTAACTCGGTTATTTCCGGCTTTTCCTTTGGCTTCGGAAGTTCTGCCTGCACTACTTGCAGTTTATTTTTCAGTGCTTGATCAATCGTCTGATACACCAATTTTTCTAATTGTTTCTCTTTCGATAAACGTATTTCCCACTTAGACGGATGCACGTTTACATCGACAAGCCGGCTGTCCATTTCAATATTCAATACAGCGATCGGATAGCGATCTTTCGGCATATAGATATGAAACGCATCTATAATTGCTTTCTGTAAATGATAGCTGCGAATCATTCGCTGATTGATAAATAATGTCATATAGTATTTCGTTGCACGATGATACTGAGGCTGTGCTACATATCCGCTTATATGATAATCAAAATCTTTGCCGTCAATCTGAATTGCACTTTTCGCTACATCTCTGCCGTAAATTTGCATCAATACCTCTTGGAGACGATTATTACCTTTGGTTTGAAATACATTTTTTCCATCATGTCCCAAGTAAAAAGCAATTTCAGGATGAGCCAGCGCAAACTTCTGAATTATATCCAATATTAATGAGAATTCATATTGCGGACTTTTCAAATGCTTAAAGCGAGCAGGTGTTTTTTGAAATAGATTTTTTACTTCAATCATCGTTCCGAGCGGCGCTGCCGTTTTACGCACTGCCTGTTTTTCACCGAAACTGATAAGTACTTCGTTAGCTTCGCTTCCGTTATTGGTTTTCAATGTGATCTGAGAGACTGCCGCTATAGAAGGAAGTGCTTCACCGCGAAATCCCATGGTATGAATATTCCACAAATCGGCTTCTTCTTTCAGCTTGCTGGTCGCATGTCGCTCAAAGGCAAGTTCGGCATCCTCTTTATCCATACCGATTCCATCATCGATAATTGTTATGGAATCAATTCCACCTTGCTTAATCTGTAGTTCAATACGCGTTGCTTGTGCATCAATCGCATTTTCTACCAGTTCCTTAACCACACCAGCAGGACGCTCTACAACCTCACCGGCTGCGATCATATTGCGTAAATGCTCATTTAATTGATTGATTTTACCCATGCCTCTCACTCCTTCCTATCTCTATGTATTTGTTTTGACCTTTCGCCTTGCGCTTTGATCAGGACAGCATCTTCTTTAATTCATTCACCAATAACAATGCTTCAATCGGTGTCATTTGATCTGCCTGTATCTGCATCAGCTTTTCTTTGATCGCCGTTGCTTGCGGATCGCTTTTTTCAATTACCTGCGGCAATGCGGTATTCGTATCCAAAAAGGAAAGCTGTTCATTTTGATCCTTCGCTTCCAATCCGGATAAAATATGACGCGCTCGCGCTAAAACGGTATCGGGCAGCTTTGCCAGTGCCGCAACATTTATACCGTAAGATTTATCTGCCTTTCCGTCATTGACGCGATATAGAAAAGTTACTGATTCATTTTCTTCATGAACCTCTACATGAACATTGCGAATCCCTTTGTGATACTTTGCCAGCTGAGTCAGCTCATGATAATGAGTCGAGAACAATGTTTTCGCATGAATATTCTGTTCAATATATTCCAACATTGCCTGTGCAAGCGCCATACCGTCATAGGTAGAAGTACCTCTGCCGATCTCATCAAACAAAATCAATGATTTATCACTTGCATTCTGCAAGGCATGATTTGCCTCTGTCATCTCAACCATAAAGGTCGATTGTCCCGACATAATATCATCACTTGCTCCGATTCTCGTAAATATTTGATCAAACAGTGGCAACACAGCACTTTTTGCCGGCACAAAACAACCGAGTTGTGCCATAATCACGATCAGAGCAGTTTGTCGCATATAAGTAGATTTACCGCCCATATTAGGACCGGTTATCATCAATATGGAATTGGTTTCATCCATATAAAGATCATTTGATACAAAGTGTCCGTTCTTTTTCATCATCTTTTCTAAGATCGGGTGCCGCGCTTCTTTTAATTCAATCAATGCCTTTTCCACAAACTGCGGGCGCACATAGCCATTATCACCGGAAATCTCCGCCAAAGCATAAAGAACATCGATTGTTGCCAAAGCTTGTGCCATATCATGCAGCTTTGGCAAATATGCTTTGATTTGATTTATTAATGCATTGAACAGTTCTTGCTCTAATCGAATACTTCGTTCTTGTGCATGAACGATCGCATCTTCCTTTTCCTTTAATTCTTCTGTGATAAATCGCTCCGCATTGGCAAGAGTCTGTTTACGCACATAGCCAAATTCATCCTTAATCTGATTCAAATTCGCTTTAGTTACTTCGATATAATAACCGAATACTCGATTATATCCGATTTTTAACGATTTTACTCCGGTGCGTTCCTTTTCCTTCGCTTCTAATTCCAAGATCCAATGCTTACCGTTTTTACCGATCTCACGAAGACGATCCAGTTCCTCATGGTAACCGTCCACAAACACACCGCCATCTTTTACATGCAGCGGCGGATTTTCAATTATCGCTCCCTTCAAAACATCATATAAAGAAGTGCATGGATCAATCTGTTGAAATTCTTGATAACTCGGACATTCCTTCATAATATCGAAAATTTGGGGCGCATGTTCCAAGGTTTTCACCAGTCGTAAAATATCACGCGGATTCGCATTCCCATAGGCAACGCGTGCGCTTAAACGCTCTAAATCATAAACACAGCCTAAATGCTCACGCAATTCATCTTTTATAATAAAATTATCATTTAAAAATTCAATCGCATTTAACCGCTGTGCAATCGCCGTTTTATTTACTAACGGATATTCAATCCATTTCTTTAACAATCGAGATCCCATTGCGCTTTGGCATTTATCCAAAAAACTCCACAACGTTTGACTTTTTGAATTCGTGCGTTGTGTCTGCGTTAATTCTAAGTTGATTCTTGTATTATAATCCATCTGAAGAAACTCTGTTTCGTTCATCATTTCCACCGGATTCAAATGCGCCATATTGCGTTTTTGCGTTTCGTTTAAGTAATTGGTAAGCGTCGCAAAGCTTCGTTTGATTCGCTCATCTTGTACTGCACTGATTAAATATTGATATTCTTCCTTGCAGGTATGATCTGTTTCCTGTGAAATCGTAATTGAACCCATTTCCTCAATCATTTTACAGATTTTTTTATCAAAAGACGGTTCGATAACTATTTCCGCCACATTATTTCCCAACAGAACCTTCTGAATTGCCATAACTTGCTTATCGATCAGCTGGGCACGCATTTCACCAGTTGTCATTTCACATAAAACAACTGCCAAGCCGTATTGATAATCGTATAAAGAAGCGATATAGACTCCTGCTCTTTCATCTTGTACCTCATCCATGATCGTTCCCGGTGTTACTATTTTTATGACATCTCTTTTCACAAGTCCTTTTGCTTGTGTCGGATCCTCTAACTGTTCAACGATCGCTACTTTATAGCCTTTTTGAATCAGGCGCTGGATGTAACCCGTCGCAGCGTGAAAAGGAATCCCGCACATCGGGACTTTTTCTTCCGCACCCGCATTTCTTCCTGTTAAAACTAAATCCAGTTCGCCGGATGCCGTTTTCGCATCCTCAAAAAACATTTCATAAAAATCGCCTAAACGATAAAATATAATCGCATCGGGATGTTGTTCCTTGATCTCGATGTAATGATTCATCATCGGTGTATATTTTCCTTTTTGGATAATTTCTTCCGCCATATTATCACTCCGTTTCAGCTATACCATTATACCAAAAAATCATTACTTTTGTCAGTAATGCCAGTGATTTCAGTATTTTTTTGATAAAAATTCCTTTTGTTAATGTAATACCGTTTTGAATGCTGTATTGAATACGATATTGATTTATGCTATCATAATGATGTAATCATTCATGATACACGAGGAGAGGAGATACTATTATAAAAAAAACATACTTTCTATTTTATCTATGTTAATGATTATTTTTGGGTCTGTTCAATTTTCTTGTTAAAACAAAGGAAGCAGATACTCATGAATTTGAGATTGTTCATACACTAGATACATCAGATTTTGAACTTGGTGAAAGCGTCGAGTTGGAACCGTTTGGATTATATATATATGAAGAAAAAACACGTTCATCTACAAGAGTTGTAGATATTACCCCCACTGCTGTTAAATTATCAGATACTAAATATAGATTAAATTATAAATTGCATCTTTTATTACCTGATTATGGCTATTCAGCTGTTAATTTTAAGTCTACCATACTAGGAACTTGGTTACTGGGTTCACCGACTAAAATATCTGAAAATTTATATAAAGCAACAAACGGTCAATATACTAATGTATATATGCAGACAGGAAGTTTTAATGCAAAACAAGGTGAAGTTGTTCAGATTAAACTCACTAATATATTTTTACACACATATAAACATGGAACACTTGCTGCAGAAAACAGTTCTCAAACGATATTTTTAAATTAAATAGCGGATAAGAGGTGCTTATTATTGAAAAATCCAATTGAAAATAAATTGGGAATCGATGTGATTTTTGATTCCTCACAAGAAATCAGAACTTTAAAATTTTGTTTATGTATGCTTATTGATGTATATGTACATGCACAAGAGGAAAAACAAATATTATTTGAAGTGATTGTGAATGATTACACGGAGTATTTTGTATATGAGATATGGATTATTGAGCGTCCAAAATCTATCAAAAGATTCTATAAAGAAATGACAATCCCACTGTCGGAGTTCAGAGATAACTTTTTTATGAATGTAAATTCAACGCATGAAACGATTGCTGAAAAATATATTAAGCAAGAATTAGCAATACTTAACAAAGAGAATACGATATAATTGATGATAGGAAAGATAATCTGAATCATAAAGCCGTATTTATTTAACAATAAAGCTTTGACTAATGAACAGCTATCAGCTGAGAAAATATATTTATTCGCAGTATAAACAAAAATATGAACAGAAGAAGCGGTAATAATTGAAGTACACCGCTTTTTCTGTATTTTAAAATCAGCTATTTATCACAAGATCCGAAACGTTCATAAGCATTTCCAATTTATCGATATGGGTGTGGCGTATTTCCTATAAGATATTGCATATAAAAATTAATTAAGAATGCAGTTGATCGTTTTTAATCGAACAGAGCAAATAAAAAACAACCGTTATGTCCTTATAAACAGCTGCTTTCTATTAATATATCCGCAATATTGAAACCACTATAACGAAGATTGCTGCTTCAATTGTTTCTTGATCTCCTTTGCGACAATTGTTGATAAATTTCCCAAGCGAATCAAATATCCGTCTAATGACTCCAAAATTAAATATGCACCTTCATCACGTAATGCGTCAAAATCCACCTTATCACGATGATGCAGCACTACCGTGATTTTGTCCGGTGTGGAAGTTACGGAACGGATATTTTCCAAACCACCCAATGCCTTAATCACCCGCTTGGTAATCTCATTGCGGCTTCCCGCATTGAACAAACTGACCGCAAAGCGTTTGAAATAAGAGCGAGTCGCAAAGAAGAAAATTACCATAACGACAAAACCGATTCCAAACATAACACCAAACGAATAACTCATATCAGGATTCCTGAAAAACGGTACCAAGTCCAATAGCGAACCCGGATTCGCCACCATCAAGGAACCTTGAAACCAGTATCCGATTGATATACCCGCCATTTGCAGCCCTGCATACAGCAACCCGACGATTAGCAAATATATAATATATAACATCGGCGCAAGAATTAACATTAATATTTCCATCGGTAATGAGTTACCGCAAATCACCGACAATGCAATCGCTAACACAAAGAACAAAAAATATCTTTTGCGGTCTTTTTTACTGTCTACCAAGGAATAATACCCCAACAAGAATCCCGGTATTAAGAATATATTAATTAAATAGTACGGTGTCAAAAGATGTCCGGCATTTGTCGTGACTATGTTTAAGTTTTGATATGCATACCATGTATTTACATCACCTAAATACGGTATTCCGAAGTTATCGGTAGCGCTACCGCCGAGTTCTCCGAGCCAAAATGCATTTCGCGGAATATCCTGTAAAGAGAACACCGCTGAAATACGTTCACTGATTCCGTAAAGAAACAGGTTAATCGGACTGAGCAGATCATGAGCCAAAAAGTTATAAAAATAATTGATTGCAGTAATCACCAAAGGCCATCCGAACGCAAATACGATACCGGCTAACACCGAAAAACAAACACTCAAAATCATTGCCCATGCATCATGATCAATAAATGATAAAATTCCATGCATTGAGTAATGACGTGATTTCAAATAACTGTACATTGTGATAATATAAGCCACGATTAAGGATAGAATGCCGGTATTGTACGGAATTCGTGTTACCTCTTCAAAGATACTGTCCGCATGAAAACTAATCTGTATTCCCAACATATTCCCGTAAAAGTAACTTGGCGCATCATTATTCTCTAAAAACAATATCACTAAGCTTATGACCACATAGCTGATGAAGCCGATAAACACAGGAACTGCATCTTCAAATTTCCTTGTTAATATTACCAGAAATACCAATAACGGAAATATCTGAATCAAAAAACCACCGCTGTAGCGCATCATCTCACTAATCAAAATTACTACATCATTTTTCACATCCCATATATAACTGATATTAGGATTAATAATCGAATTTCCGATGCCTAACAATATCGTCGCAAAAAATAACACCTTCAACGGAAATTGTATATATTCCAACATGGCATGCCATTTTGCCATAGAATCACCTCACCCTATAATCATACCATGTTGATATGGTTACTTCAAATATTTTTTCAATGACTTTTCTTACAACGGGGAAGTAGAATCATATTACTTATGGTATAATAGTAGATGGAATGTTCATCACGTGTTTAAGATGATTCTGTTTAGCGAAATGCTTGTCTATCTGATGGTTTAATAGACTCATTATTTGTTAAACTAATTGTTTGTTGATCTAATGCCGATCGATTTGTTGAATAGAGCTATATAATATATAGGAAAGGAGAATTCTTATGAATCAAGCGCTGTTGAAAGTAAAAGATCCAAAAAAATACGATTTTGTATTAGTGACGATTCTTGCCATAATGGCAATTACAAGCTTTGTCTCCATTTACAGTGCATTTGCGTTGATTACCTCAGAGAATCCTACCTTTCTGTTAATGAAACAAATTATGTGGTATACACTTGGTTTTTTGGTTATGTCGATGATTATGTATCTCGGAAATGATGTCATGTTTAATTTTGCTAAGTTGGCATATTGGGTATTGTTAGGTGCTTTAATTTATTTATTTATAAGTAAATATATAGTCAGTCGTTTTATGGGATATGAAAAAAACCTTCCTTTTGTTACACCAATCAACGGTGCTACTTCTTGGTTTCAGTTTCCGGGAATCGGTTCCTTTCAGCCGAGTGAGTTCATGAAAGTTGTTCTGATTATGATTACTGCTGCGATTATTGATGATCATAATACGAATAAGATCGTTGATTCTTATGAGAGTGATATCCAATTATTCATAAAAGTTTTTAAATGGGTGCTTCCGCCGCTGATTCTGATTTTTATCCAGCCTGATACCGGCGTGTGCATTATTATCTTATTTTCTATTATCATGATGTTGGCGTGTTCAGGGATTAAAAACTTTTGGCTGTTTTGCGGTTTGGGTCTCTTTTTGTTGGCTGTCGGGATATTCTCTTATTTATATTTATTTAACCACTCTCTTCTCGCTTCTTTGTTCGGAAGTGACAGTTTGTATAAACTGGATCGAATCAAAGGCTGGCTTGATCCTGAATCGGATATCCTGCATACAGGCAATCAACTCTATACCGCATTAATGGCTATGGGTTCTGCCGGTTTGACGGGACATGGCATTCAGGAATTTCTGATTCAAATCCCGGAGGCACAGACTGACTTTATTTTTGCGGTAATCGGTCAAAGCTTCGGTTTATTGGGAACGCTGTTTACCGTTGTGCTTTGTATGAGTCTTGATTTAAAACTTCTGAGGATTGCAGCTTTAACTAAAACCACCAAAGATAAATATTATATCTCCGGTGTTTTGGGAATGCTGCTGTTTCAACAGTTTCAAAATATCGGAATGATCATCGGACTGTTGCCAATTACCGGTATTACCTTACCGTTTATCTCTTACGGCGGTTCATCGCTGCTTTCCTATTTTATTGCGATCGGCATTATTTGTAACACCAGCTCTAAAGCGCATAAATTATCTGATTATGTATATGAAGCTTAACCACTAATTCATTCATTATTGATATTCTAAAACAGGAATATACTTCTGATTATTTCCCTAAGCATCTGCCTACAATGCAGGTGCTTTTCTATAGCTAAATGATTAAGGATATTTCTGTTCTTCATCATCACAGCTTTAAATCTTCCTCTTTCTGAAAATAAAAAAACAAGTATTTACGGCACTTTTTATTCCTTGATTGCCACTCTACTTGTTTTAAATTAATTTTATTCATATTTTATAATACAATAATTTTATAATATAGATCTTATATGCAATGTTGCTTTCTATTTCCCTTTATAATTGAGGTGCTTCAACATATATTTTTTCTCTTTAATACAGATTTTTTAATCGTTTCAAATAGCTGTATTCTCGATATCTGGCAAAACGCACACTATGATTTGAAGTAGTACAAGTAACCTTATCCACACCTTCTAAAGAAACATTACGATGATCGAAACACAACAATGCATCCGAGAAATCGTCACTTTTGAATTCAACAATGCGATCCGGCTTCAAGATATAAGGGTTGCCTAAGGAACGATGTTTACTGTGTTGAATAGCTGTAATCTCTGCCATCTGCATCAAGGAAATACCACTGTCTATGACAGCACCGCCCAAACTGCGATTATATGCAGTCGAGCCTGCTTGCGTACTCAAACAAACTCCAGATCCCCAACATGTTTCAAAAAGTTCATTATCGACATACACATCAATCACCTGTGTTCGTTTCACATTCTCGATGCGCATTTCATTCAATGCATAATACTCTTCCTTGTTTGTTTTTATTTGCAAGAGCTTTGAACAAAATATTTTCGGCGCTCTTTCTTTCATATCTTTCAAAAACACAGGATATTCTTCTTCTGTATAATCCGTAAAGAAGCCAAGTGTGCCAGTATGGATTCCGACAAAATTCACATCATCCAACAGGTCTAAATATTTCTGGACTGCATACAACAGTGTGCCGTCTCCACCGATAAAAATCACAATATCCGGATGCTGATCATTTGCTTCCCATCCATCTTGAATTAAAGCAGTATAGATTTTCGCTTCTAAATTTTTTGATTTTTCATTATTCTTTGCGACAGTTGTAAATTTTTGCACAGAACCACTTCCTTTTCAACCTTATTTATTGTATCATAAGTTTGGCGGTGATGAAATATGAATCTACATTTTGAGAAAGAATTTAAAATACTTTTAAATAAGGAACAGTTTATTACCTTATTAAACGAATATCCGCAAGCAGAATTTAAAAAGCAAGTAAACACTTATTATGATACAAAGGATTTCTATATCCGTAATCATATTGGAGCGATGAGGATTCGTGAAATCAATCATCAGTTTATTTTCACCTTAAAGCATCGGTATCAAGATGGAGTACAAGAATATGAAGTGAATGTTTCTGAAAACTCCCCAGCAGTGTTTGAAACAGAGGAAATCAGTTCGCTTTTGAAATCCTTACACATAAACCAGCCGATAATTGAAATTGCTTCCTTAACTACGTACCGGGCATTGATTCCACTTACTGATGCAGAGCTTTGTTTTGACTACAGTGAGTATAATGGAACATGTGATTTTGAAATTGAGTATGAGTATTTACGTCCGCATGACGGTCTCTCTGTATTTAATGAAATACTCGCTATTGTAAATGTGAAATACGAAAAAAATTGTAAAGCAAAAATACAGAGAGCGCTAGAAAGACATACGGATAACTAATATGGCTATCGAGTCTTTTATCATGGAATCAGTTCCATATTTAATCAAAGGAATTTGCATTTTTCTAGTTCTTATAAATTGCATTGGGTTTATCATTATGTGGGTTGATAAACGTCGTGCAATTCATTATCAATGGCGTATTCGCGAAGCTACGCTTTTGATTATCGCATTGTTAGGTGGAGCCATCGGTGTATTCCTTGGTATGATTTGTTTTCATCATAAAACACAAAAAGCTAAATTTTGCATCGGCATTCCTTTCATTTTATTAATGCAGTTTTTATTTGTATATTACTGCGGTTCTTTATTTAATTAGAGATAAAAGGGAATCTTAACGATCCCCTTTACTTCATAGCATATCTTTCAATATATATTTAAATCATAATGTAACAATGATTACATCAATACTTTTTTATTGTTTTTCTTCTATGGTTCGATAAGTGATATGAAGCTGCTCACATAGCTGCTTCGCTGATTCATTTTCAATATCAAAAATGACTGTTATATTAGCTGATGATCCTTTCGCTTCCAACGCAGCTTGATAGATTTCTGATTTCGCTATTGCATACAATAAACTGCGCTTCCACGCTTGAATTGACAGCACACAAGGAATATAAAAATATACTTGCTTTTGCTCCAGCATCCAAAAATCATTTTCTCCGCCGGCAAGGAACCCGCAGTCAGTTTGTTGTTGTTTTAATAATGGCTTTACCATTGCGGAAATTTTTTTCTTTTCATAATTCGTATATAAATCCTCGTCATATTGTTCATGAGCGCATTGAATCGTGATGATATCAGCATCATTTTGTATTGTTGCTTCTCGCCTTTCCACATAGGTACTCCATAAATCAACACCGACTTCCGCTCCCTTTTTCAGTATTTTCCAAGATAAATCACTATCCTTATGATCGAGGTAAATATAGCTTTCTACTTGTTTAGAGATTTCTTTTTCAAGCTCACTTAAATAGATCGGCTCTTGAAAAAACATCACATGATCTAATAACAGACAATAAATCTGTTTAGGGAAAGCGTGCGACTTTTGATATTTTTGAATTCCCTGTACAAACTGCTCTTCACTCCCAAATCCACATTGCGTTCCATAACGCTTCCATATATTTTTTACACTGCCGTACGCATCATTGACATAACGTCCGTAGCCAACAATGCCCTTTTCTTTCTCTTTCCCTTTCTCCGTTCCCTTTGTTAAAAAGAAGAGATAATCACCATGATGAAAATTTTGAAATTTCCGCTTCCCCGAAAATCGCCAAAAGACCATTTCACTATTACCGTGCAGGCGATGATATTCAATCATATCGTGATTCGTGATATATGCAATCGATGCCATATGCTCTGTTCACCTCGACTCTCTGTATCACTATTTGTTTTTTTAACTTTGAATTGCTTCTTTATTTCATTCTACCATGTTTTATGAAAAAAGCGAAGAAAAAAAGCTAAATTTTTTAGCTTCTTTTTTACATTTTTTTTCGACCTTCTAATGCTTTAATTAAGGTTAATTCATCTGCATAATCTAAATGCCCCCCCATCGGTAAACCGTGGGCAATTCGTGTTACCGTAATCGGATATTTTTCCAATAACTTTGCTAAATAGAGCGCAGTTGTTTCTCCCTCTACCGTGGGATTTGTCGCAATGATAATTTCTCTCGTATCCTGATCAATTCGCTCAATCAAAGAAGGGATATTGATATCCTCCGGTAAAATACCTTTACTTGTGGAAATCACACCGTTTAATACATGATAGACGCCTTTAAATTCGTTTGTTTTCTCCATCGCAATCACATCTCGCGGTGTTTGAACGACACAAATAATTCCATGATCACGATTCAAATCTTCACAAACCAGGCATTTATTATTTTCTGCCAAATTCCCACAAACCTCACATGTATGTATTTGATCTTTCATATCAACTAAAGCTGTAATCATTCGCTCAATATCAGATTTATCCCATTCCAAGACCTCAAATGCATACCGTTCCGCCGTTTTCGATCCTACTCCTGGCAATCGCTGAAACTGATCAACCATTGCTGCAAATTTTTTAGGATACATTAGAATCCACCCGGGAGCTTAACACCGCCGGTCATTTTATTCATCACTTTATTTTTTTCATCTGCCGCTTGTTTCATTGCATCATTGATGGCACTGACAAGCAACTCCTGTAATGTCTCTTTTTCATCTTTATTTAGCAATTCCTCTTGGATCTCAATCTGATCTACTTCCATGGAACCTTTCACAACAACTCTCACCAAACCGCCTGCCATTGAGGATTCATAGCTGTGATCCTTCAATTCTGCTTCCGCTTTATTCAATTCCTTTTGCATCTTCTGTGCTTGTTTTAATAATGCTTGCATGTTCATAATTTTAATCCTCCGTTATTAATATATTTTCTTCTCCGAATAAATCTATAATTAACTCTTCTTGACTTGCTTCTTTGGTTTTTTCAACGCTTTTCTTTGCTTGAAATGTAATTGGCAGCGGTAATGTTCCATCTGCCATTCTTTTTCGGAAATCATCAGTTACTCTTACAGATTGATCATTCGTAATCGCAAAGATTTTTTTCTGCTTTTGAAATAATTCCTCGCTGAAAGCGATAAATTCATTTCTACTATCTGATTCATTAATCTCATTTGCTTCTGCTTGATTATTCACAATTACTACCAAATAACTTTCGGCACTCGCAAAGATTTTTCCGTTCTTCAATAGATTAGCCATTCTCGCCCATTGCAGTTCCATCGTATATCGATGAATATTTTGAAACTTATTCATATCAGCTTGCTTCTCTGGTTTATTTGCTCCGACTAACAATTGAAGAACATAATCATTGGAAAGCGGCTGAGAGGAGTGAACTATCTCTTCTGTTTCCCCAATAAGATTCTCTGGTGTATTATCTGTTATCTCTGAATTATTTTCGTTTCGATTTACCAACGATTGATCATTAGCTGTTTCCTTTACTGAATCATCTTTTATCCTAGGCATAGAACTGAAATCTTCAGATAAACTATTATCTGTTAAAGTGTCATTCGTATCTTCATCTATTAAATCACTATTATTGTTTTCGATTGTTTCACGTGAAACATTAACCCCATTTGAAGCACTATCATTTCTTAATCCCCCCTGGAGCTTTGAAACATTAAAATCTGAATCAATGCCTGTTTTGCGATCTTCGAGATTATCGTGGAAAGCATATTTTGATACTTGTTGCTGCTGATTAAGCATTTCATTATCTATATTCTGTTTTTCTACATTATTATTACTGCTTCGTGACCCAATCGATTGATCTAAATCCATCATACGCAATAAGCATATTTCAAAATAAGAAGAAATACTAGCCGCGTTACGATATTTATCATAAGCATCCATTAGCGCATCAATCATAAGAAAGCGATGCTGCATGGAAGCTTTTTTTACAAAATCGTGTACCTCATCGAGCTGCATAATCTTTAACAAACTTTCACTGTTCGTAAAATCATAAATCAATGATTCTTTCAATAAATTTATTAAATCCATAGTTAAGCGCTTGATATCAATCCCCTTGCCGACCAACTCTTGAAGCCATATCATACAAGAAGAAGCATCTTTTTCAAACACCATATCTAACAATCGAAGCTTTTCCTTTACCGTCAATATCCCGTAAATTTCATTGATATGATGCACCTTAATATCATCCTGTGCATAAGCGATACACTGATCCAAAATACTCCATGCATCACGCATACCACCGTCACACAACTGTGAAATAATACGAAGAACCTCTTCTTCACATTGGATATTTTCTTGATCCAGTGCGACATGAATTCGCTTTATCACCTCATCAGCTGGGACCTTAGTAAAGTCATATCGCTGACATCTTGAGATGATGGTCGGTAAGACTTTATTCGGTTCCGTTGTGGCTAAAATAAAGATCACATGTGCAGGCGGTTCCTCAATCGTTTTCAACAAAGCGTTAAAAGCACCGGTTGACATCATATGAACCTCATCAATTATATAAACCTTATACTTGCTTTTAATAGGCGCATACTTCACCTTTTCAATTAAACTTCTTACTTCTTCTACACCGTTATTACTTGCTGCATCAATCTCAACAATATCCGGATGCGTACCGTCAGTGATAGCAAGACAATTTTCACACTCCATACAAGGATGTTGATTGCCTGATGTACAATTTACGGCTTTCGCAAAAATTTTAGCTATTGAAGTTTTACCTGTACCTCTCGGTCCGCAAAATAAATATGCATGAGCAATTTTATTTTGATCAACTGCATTTTTCAATGTTCTGATAATATGTTTTTGCCCAACAACTTCATTAAAAGTATTCGGGCGATAAGTACGATACAAAGCTTTATACGCCACCGCGCTCCACCTGCTTTCTTAGCATAATTATATCAAAAATATAAGATTAACTCCATGATAAATCAGTAGAATATAAGTTTTTTTATGCACATTCAAAGTCCTGGTTTTACTAAAAAAGAATATATCAGTTAAACTAAAAAACTATCACCCAACACACTTCATACAACTCAAACAGAGACTTATCACAAACGCACAACAACCACATTCAGAAACAAAAAAAAGTGATTTGCTTTTCACACAAGAAGCGATGAATTATCGCTTACTCATTCGCTTTCTTCTAAAGAAATCACTTAATAATGATCCGCATTCCTCAGCCATCACACCACCGCAAACAAGCGGATAATGATTAAATCCTTTGGTATCATACATCTTCATACAACTTTCGAGGCAACCACCTTTCAGATCAGCAGCACCGTAAACAACACGCTCGATTCGAGATAACAAAATCGCACCAGCACACATCGGACATGGTTCTAAAGTGACATATAAGGTACAACCATCAAGGCGCCATGATTTTAATAACTCATTTGCTTTTTTTATCGCCAATATCTCTGCATGTGCTATTGATTGTTGAGAGATTTCACGCTCATTATAAGCTGACGCAATGACTTGATCATCTTTTACAATCACACACCCGATCGGAACTTCATCGATTATTTCAGCTTTTTTCGCTTCAGCAATCGCAAACTTCATATATTTTTCATCATTCATTAATTCTCATTCCTTTACAATAAAAAAGTGCTATCACACATGATAGAGCTCTCTTATGGCTGCTTCGTTCCCGACCTGACCAGATTCGATAGATACCATTGTAATAGCTTATTAATATTATCATATTTTCGCTTATATTTCAATCAAATAATGACAAATAATTGAATTTTCACCAGCATCTTTCATTCAATATAAGCATACTATACATGTATAGGATTGTAATTACTGCTTGAAAAATTTTAGCTTTATAAAATCGCCATAGATATCGAATCCGTATTGTAACCATATAGAACAATAGTTGTTACATAACAAATAAAAAGAAAAGATGGACAACTAACAAAACAATGATACAACAAATAATTTAAAAAGCTATCGTATGGAATAAAAAACATTACCCTACACAACAAATCAAATCGATGTTTCACGTGAAACATTCAATTAAGATAATCAGATCCATTTATCATTCATCTAACCAAAAAAAGTGAACTGCATCATTCGCAATTCACTCCTTCATTCACAATAATATTAGTAAAATTATTATCCGTCGATCTTATTTTTTCATACGTAACGGTTTACCATGATTGACCTTATCTATCAATAGTTCTCTCACTTCAGCTACTTGATCATCGCAGACTTCCTTCCAGATCATCGTTAAGAAATCTTTCTGATACAATAGGAATGCATCCCTTGTTTCAAAGCATTGGTGATACTGATCCCATGCTCGATACACAAGATTTTTTCCTTCACCGATACTCACACCATCCTCATCCAATAAAATCATAGACTGATCTTGCTCATCCTCATACAAACTACGATATGCGGTTTTCGGAATCTGAACCTCACAAACATAATTACATAGCAGACTAACAACAAACAAAACAGCAACGATTCCGTTCATCCACCCATAATCCTTATCAAACCCTATATCCATCACCAATCCAAATACCAACAAGCAAAAGCTTAACACCATCGATCGCCGAATATGAAATTTAATATGGCAGTGCGCTCGATAAATACGAGTAAAAACAGACTCGCTGATCCGATACGATTTTTCAATCCGCATTACTGCTTAGGCTCCAACTTCTCTGCCCCACCCATATACGGACGCAATGCTACAGGTACATTCACACTTCCATCCGCATTCAAATTATTCTCTAAGAAAGCAATTAACATGCGCGGCGGAGCGACTACTGTATTATTCAAAGTATGGGCGAAATACTTGCCATCTTCACCGTTGACTCTAATCTTCAAACGGCGAGCCTGAGCATCCGTTAAATTAGAGCAACTGCCAACTTCAAAATACTTTTTCTGACGCGGACTCCACGCTTCAACATCCACAGACTTCGTTTTCAAATCAGCCAGATCTCCGGAACAGCACTCTAAAGTACGAACAGGAATATCTAAACTACGAAATAAATCCACGGTATTCTTCCACAGCTTCTCATACCATTCTGCACTTTCCTCAGGTTTACAGACAACAATCATTTCCTGCTTTTCAAACTGGTGGATGCGATACACACCACGCTCTTCAATTCCATGTGCCCCCTTTTCCTTACGGAAACAAGGAGAATAACTTGTATAAGTAAAAGGAAGCTGCTTCTCATCTAAAATCGTATCAATAAATTTGCCGATCATTGAATGCTCACTCGTACCGATTAAGAACAAATCCTCTCCCTCAATCTTATACATCATACTTTCCATTTCCGCAAAACTCATTACACCGGTAACGACATTACTGCGAATCATATACGGCGGAATTACATACGTAAAGCCACGATCAATCATAAAATCACGAGCATAAGAAATCACCGCAGAATGCAGACGCGCAATATCACCCATCAAATAATAAAAGCCATTTCCCGCAACCTTACGCGCACTATCCAAATCAATACCGCAAAAGCGTTCCATTATTTCAGTATGATAAGGAATTTCAAAGTCAGGAACCACAGGATCACCAAAACGCTCTAATTCAACATTTTCCTCATCCGATTTACCGATTGGAACACTCGGATCAATCATATTAGGAATTTGCATCATTAACTCTTCCAGCTTTTTCGCAACCTCTGCTTCTGTTTCCTCAATTTGCTTCATTTCTTCCGCCATCGCAGAAACAGCCTGCTTCATCTTTTCCGCTTCCTCACGCTTACCGTTTTTCATCAAACCGCCGATCTGCTTACTCATAGAATTACGCTGTGCCCTTAAATCATCTCCGCGCTGTTTTAACGAACGATTCTCCTTATCCAGTGCAATCACTTCATCAACAAACGGAAGTTTATGATCCTGAAATTTCTTCTTAATATTTTCCCTTACTTCTTCCGCATGCTCTCTAACAAACTTCATATCTAACATAAATATATCCTCCTTTATTTATATAACAATATCTATATCATTATGTTTCATAAAACTATGCTGCACACATAAAACCAAACCGCAAGCGTTGCGAACAAACCATTAAATAAATAAAAAGGGCACTGTCCGAAAGGGACGAATGCCTCGTGTTGCCACCCTTTTTTATCCATAAACACAATCCCGATTATCCAGACCAATCTGATCATAAAAATACAAAACAAACAGACTGTGCTTATCGACCTCTCAAACGTGATAACGGTACGACCGAAAGTGATTACTACATTTCCTCACTTTGCTCAAAGGGGGATTCCAAAAGGATTCGGATTACTCGCACCAACCGTAATCTCTCTGAAACAAAATCACATTTTGTACTATTCCTTATCAGCGCTTATTCATATTAAACCATGCTTTCCACGGATTGTCAATCAACGCTCTAAATAAGAATCAAAGATTAAGCATCTTGATCAGCAGCTGCTTCTCCCTCAGAAACATTCGCTGACTCAGAAGAAGCAGTTTCCTCTAAGACAGGAGTAGGGGAATTCTCATCTTGCACTCCATCAGCTGCACTTCCCTTATCAATAGATGCATCATCATTTTGATCATCCTCACTCTTATCCACGATAGCCACCTTAGCGACACGTTCCTCATCTCCGACATTGATCAGTTTTACGCCCTGTGTATTACGTAAATAAATACCGATATTCTCAACGGCGATACGAATAATTATACCGCTGTCCGTCATGATCATAACATCTTCATTACCGTTCACGGCACGAACTGAAACGAGCTGACCTGTCTTCTCCGTAATATTAATTGTTTTAACACCCTTCGTACCACGATTCGTTAAACGATATTCACTGATAGCAGTACGCTTACCATAACCGTTTTCACTTACTGAAAGTAAAGTAGAACCTTCCACACTGGTCGCAGCACCGACAACATAAGATCCGTCGACATTAAAGCCCTTCACACCGGAAGCATTTCGACCCATTGCACGAACATCCTGTTCATTAAAGCGAACTGCCTTACCGTTAGCCGCCGCAATAATAATATCATCACTGCCGGTAGTCTGTTTCACACCCAGCAATTCATCGTCTTCACGAAGTGTGATGGCGATCTTACCGTTTTGGCGAATCGACTCAAACTCAGACATCGGTACACGTTTTACAATACCCTTCTTAGTGACAAAGAATAAGTAAGCCGCTGTCGACTCACGTTCCACCGGAACCAAAGCTTCAACCTTTTCATCCTTATCTAAATTCAACAAATTCACAACCGGCAGACCTTTAGCTGTACGAGAAGCATTTGGGATATGGAACCCCTTCATACGATAAACCTTACCGAAATTAGTAAACAACAACAGATGATCATGAGTAGACATTGTGATCATCAACTCAATAATATCATCCTCATTCATACTCATGCCCTTAATACCGCGACCGCCGCGATTCTGTGTACGATACGTATCACTCGGAATACGCTTGATATAACCGTTCGTCGTCATCGTAATAACAACATCCTCTTCAGGAATCAGATCCTCATCTTGCATATCGATTTCCGCATCACTGATCTCAGTACGGCGTTCATCACCGAAACGATTTTTAACCTCGGTCAGTTCACTACGAATAATATCCAATACACGACTGTGATTCGCTAAAATATCACGAAGATCCGCAATCAGAATCATCAATTCCTGATATTCATTTTCAATCTTGTCACGTTCCAAACCTGTTAAGCGTTTCAAACGCATTTCCAAAATTGCATTCGCTTGAATTTCACTCAACGCAAACTTTTCCATCAAAGTCGCACGCGCAATCGCATCTGTATTACTGCTTCGAATAATATGAATGATCTCATCAATATGATCTAAAGCAATACGCAGACCTTCTAAAATATGCGCACGATCCTCTGCCTTCTTCAATTCAAACTTCGTTCTTCTCACCGTTACATCAATTTGATGATCCACATAATAAGAAAGAACCTCTTTTAAATTCATCAGCTTTGGCGCACCATTATGCAAAGCAAGCATATTCACACCAAAACTTGTTTGAAGCGCCGTTGTGCGATACAACTGATTCAATACAACATCTGTCTGCACATCCTTACGCAGCTCAACGATAATGCGAATACCGTCACGATTACTCTCATCATTCAAATAAGTAATTCCGTCAATCACCTTATCTCTTACCAAGTCAGCGATCTTAGTAATTAAGTTTGCTTTATTAACCTGATAAGGAATTTCATAAAAGACGATACGCACCTTACCGTTATCCATTTCCTCAAGCTTATGCTTGGCTCTCATTACAACAGCACCGCGACCTGTTTCATAAGCCTGCTTGATTCCGGAGCGACCAATAATCATTGCGCCGGTCGGAAAATCAGGACCCTTAATATAATTTTCCATCAGTTCCATAATTGTAATATCCGGCTGATCCATCACCGCCAAAGCGGCATCAATCGTTTCCGATAAATTATGAGGCGGAATATTCGTAGCCATACCGACCGCAATACCGACACTGCCGTTTACGAGTAAATTCGGAAAACATGCCGGCAATACACTCGGCTCTACTTCTTCATTATCATAGTTCGGATCAAAATCAACAGTATCCTTATTAATATCCTTCATCATTTCCATGGCGATTTTAGACATGCGGGCTTCCGTATAACGCATCGCCGCCGCGCCGTCACCGTCCATTGAACCGAAGTTACCGTGACCTTGAACCAATTCATAACGATAAGAGAAATCCTGCGCCATACGAACCATCGCATCGTATACCGCCGTATCACCGTGCGGATGATACTTACCGATAACCTCACCGACAATACGTGCTGATTTCTTAAAAGGCTTACCGGCAACAATACCCAAATCATTCATCGCATATAAAATACGACGATGTACCGGTTTTAAGCCGTCCCTGACATCAGGCAATGCACGCTGTACAATTACCGACATTGAATAGTCAAGGAAGGACTCACGCATTGTTTTCGATATATCAACTATTTCCAAACGCTCTTCATCTTGATACATAACTCCTGCCTCCTTCTATTAAATATCCAGCTTCGCATAGATTGCATTTTCCTGAATAAAATTACGTCTCGGCTCTACTTCCTCACCCATCAGCATTTCAAATACATTATCTGCATCCATGGCATCTTCAATAGTTACCTGTTTCATCATACGAACCTCAGGATCCATCGTCGTTTCCCAAAGCTGATCGGGATTCATTTCACCCAAACCTTTATAGCGCTGTATATTAATATTAGAAGTATCACCGTACTCCTTCAATACTTCATCTCTTTCTTCTTCGCGATATACATAAGTCACCTTATTGCCTTTCGCAATCTTGAACAGCGGCGGCTGCGCTATATAAACATAGCCACCCTCAATCACTGGACGCAAGAAGCGATAAAAGAATGTCAGTAACAACGTACAAATATGTGCACCGTCGACATCCGCATCGGTCATGATAATAATTTTATGATAACGAAGTTTTGCGACATCCATTTCCTCGCCGATTCCGCATCCGAATGCCGTAATCATAGAACGGATTTCCGCATTTTCAAAAATACGATGCAGACGCGCCTTTTCAACATTCAAGATTTTACCACGCAGCGGCAGGATCGCCTGATACTTCGAATTTCGACCCATTTTCGCCGAACCGCCGGCAGAATCACCCTCGACAATGTAGATTTCACATTCAGATGCATCCTTTGAAGAACAGTCCGCCAGTTTACCCGGCAATGACGTGATTTCCAATGCATTCTTTCTTCTGGTAAGCTCTCTTGCCTTTTTTGCCGCAAGACGCGCCTTAGAAGCTAAAATTGCTTTATCGACAATTGCCTTGGCAGTATCCGGATTTTCCAAAAAGAAACGCTCCAGCTGCGCACCCAATATGCCTGATACAATCTTACGTACTTCACTGTTTCCCAGCTTTGTTTTCGTCTGTCCCTCATATTGCGGATCCGGATGCTTGATCGAAATAATCGCAGTCAAACCTTCACGAACATCATCACCTGACAAAGTTTCTTCCTTCTTGATCGCACCGCTTTCCTTGGCATAATTATTCACGACTCTGGTAAGCGCCAAGCGGAAGCCGTCTTCATGAGTACCACCTTCCTGCGTATTAATATTATTACAGAAAGAATAAATATTCGGCATAAAACCGTCATTATATTGCATGGCAATTTCAGCCAAAATACCCTCTTCGATTCCCTCTACATAAACCACTTCATCATGAACCAAATTCTTATTATGATTTAAGAATTTTACATATTCGATAATACCGCCCTCATACTTATATGATTCCTCACGCACTTCTTCTTCACGCTCATCACGCAGAACGATACGAATATTTTTGTTCAAAAATGCCAACTGACGAATACGACTATTCAAAGTATCGAAATCATACACCTGTGTTTCCTGAAAAATCTCCGGATCGGCCTTAAAGCGAACGATGGAACCATGTTTATCCGTAGTACCGATCACCGCTAAAGCTTGTACCGGTTTGCCGCCGTTTTCAAAACGCAGGAAATATTCCTTACCGTCTTGATGAACATTGACTTCTAACCACTCAGATAATGCATTAACTACACTGGCACCGACACCATGCAGACCACCGGATACCTTATAGGCACCGCCGCCGAATTTGCCGCCAGCATGAAGAACGGTAAAAATTGTCTCTACTGTTGATACCCCGGTTTTCTTATGCACACCAACCGGCATACCGCGTCCGTTATCTTCTACACGAATCACATTACCCTTTTCAATCGTCACATAAATATCACTTGCAAAACCTGCTAATGCCTCATCAATCGAATTATCTACAATTTCCCAAACAAGATGATGAAGACCACGTCCGCTGGTGCTTCCGATATACATACCGGGGCGCTTTCTGACCGCTTCCAATCCCTCTAATACTTGTATATCATCGGCAGTATAAGAATGATCGACCTTTTCCAATTCTTCTTCCTGTTCCTTAAGATATTCTAAATTTTCATCCATCTCAGGTCCTCCTCTGTCTCATACAGGAAAGTGTGCCGTGAGCTACTTTCCATACTATATAATTTCGATCTTCCAGCATTGGTATTTCCTTCAGATCGGTAGTTGATATAAACACCTGTACTTCCGGCGGCAAGGAACACAATAACATTCCCCTTCGTTTCTCATCTAATTCCGAAAATACATCATCCAAAAGCAGTACCGGATATTCTCCGGTTAAATCATAAATCATATGAACAATCCCGATTTTCAATGCCAACAATACACTGCGTTTTTGACCTTGTGAAGCATAATCACATAATTCTTTCCCGTTGATCAAAAACATAAAATCTTCTTTATGAATACCGGTCGTTGTTTGTTTTAAAAAACAATCTCGTTCACGATTCTTTTCATATTTTTTCCTAAGCCTCTCCTTTATTTCTTCAATATCATCACTATACGCAACACAGCTGTGATATTGAAAGCTCAAGCTCGTATGATCTGCCGACAGCCTTTCATAAAAAGCCGAACAATGTGCCAACAAATCACATAAGAAGCGCTGTCTTTGCGAAATGATAACAGCCTGCTTTTCAATCAGCTGCTCATCTAAAATACCGAGATAAGTAAAATCAATATGATCTTGTTTCAACACGGCATTTCTTTCCTTTAACAGCTTTCCCGCTTCATTTAACACTCTTGTATAAGCTTTAGATAATTTAGATAATTCCATATCAATAAAGCGTCTTCTTACCCGCGGTGACGCCTGAAACAGCGCCATATCATCCGGACAAAATAAAACAGCGTTAAATTCACCGATAAAATCACTGACACGCTTTATCACCGTTTGATAAAGAAAAAGATTTTTACCTTGTTCGTTTAAAGCAACGCGTAGGTCCATCTGTTTTTGATTTCTTTCTATGGCAGAGCGAATCACAAATGCTTCCTCGCCCTCTTTAATCAAGCGCTGGTCATCATGACAGCGATGTGATCTTGTTGTTGAAAGATAAGACACTGCTTCCAATAAATTGGTTTTTCCCTGTGCATTATCACCGACTAAGATATGTATTCCGTTATCAAAGCACAGATCGATGGATTCATAATTGCGAAAATTACGTAAGCTTAATTTTTTTAATATCATACAATATGAAATTTACTGCCTTCAATAATTATCACATCGGATATCCGTAGCTTTCTGCCTCTGCGATTTTCTGTTTCACCGTTTACCGTAATCGCCAGTTCTTTCAGTGCAAGCTTTGCTTCACCGCCCGATGAAATAAAATTTGTAAGCTTTAAAAATTGCCCTAATGTAATATAATCTCCGTTTATTTTTATATCCATCTCAAGCCTTCTTTCATACCGTATTATTATATCATATTTTCCACATTTTTTGGGGATTTTAAGCGATATTTTACCACTTTTTTTAAGGTGTTTTCCACATTGATTATCGCACTCATAAACTGTTTTATCAATTTAATAAGTAATTTATTCAAATACTTATTTCATAAAAAACGACGTATTTCAACACGTCTTTATGATAATATAAAAGATATGAATTGAAGCTGTGTTGCATCAGGATCTCTTTTCGCAAAAAGCTACAAAATTCTGACTGTTCCGATAGAATTCGACATATTTCGTCATAATCCTATTGAATACGACGCACATACTTCAACAATTTTCTTGTTTATATCTGTAAATTTTACTAATTTCGACAGTTTTCTCCAACAATCGCTGTTCTCTGACAGAATCTTTCTTTTTTCCCTAAACATTGACATCATTTGCTAAAATAACTGTTTTATCGACAAAATTCAACAAACTAATTCTCTATTTTAGAGAATTTTTTATAAAGAATTAGATGATTAAGCTAAATAATTTTCTAATTTAGATAAATTCAGCTATATAATATATTATATTAAG
Source organism: bacterium c-19 (assembly GCA_009917405.1). Taxonomy (GTDB): domain Bacteria; phylum Bacillota_I; class Bacilli_A; order Erysipelotrichales; family Erysipelotrichaceae; genus C-19. The sequence continues at coordinate 46,505 of QZED01000012.1, forward strand.
AATTTAAAAATAACTGATCAGCATTACCAACCAGTTATTTTATTTTTATTCACATTTTATTAGCGACTTTAATAAAATCCTATTATTTTACTTCCTGACTTGCCTTTAATAAATCCGCTATATGCTGTTTTCTAAACTTTCCGCTGTTCTTCCTTAAGCAGATTCTGTTAAGAAAATAAGGTATCAGTAACAATACCGCAAAGATTAAAAAGACAGGATGCATTTCAATCACAAAACATACGGCACAGGCACAGCTTGAAACTACACTGATCATTAACATACCGCGATTACTCAACCGCTGATATACATATCGTATCGAATCACACGGAACACCGTCATTAACTAAAATAATATTTGATGTTAAATGATATTTCCAGTTGTTTTGATTCGTAATATAAATGAATATCATATAGAACAAATAAATGATTCCAATCAACAACCACAGGATAATATCCTCTGCGGATCCCTGTTTTGAAAGCTCATATTTATCACTTAACATCGGATGGAACACTTCTATTCTTTGATCGTATAATTCATTAAAAAGTTTTTCTAAATACGCAGAGTCACCTTTTAATTCATACTGAATCGTATTTATCTCATCATAATTATCAATTCGCTGCTTTAAATCATCACTGTTATAATAAGCCATTGCGCGTGTGTGGGCATCCTTTTCGGTAATGATCTCACGTATTTCAAATGAAATTTCATTTATCCATGTACCATGTACATAATTTAACCTAAACTGCTTCCCGATTAATTCTGTTTCACTCACACCATATTGCCCCGCTAAGAACTGAGCTGTATTTTGATTGATGATAATGCCGCCGTCTTTTAATTTTTCTTTATCCTGCTCATGATGACTCGGCACCGCATTGATCGGAAAAGTATTCGTTCCGGTATCATAAGCTAAGAAGTTGATAATGGAATGACTGTCTTTCATCGTTCTTTCATACTCAGCCGGATCTTTGATATATAGGTATTCACTTTCATATAAATCATCATATACTTTCCATTGATACTGACGAATATTGATCAGTAACATAATAATAATCGCAAATGAAAACAATGAATATAAAAGCATAGTTTTACGGCTTTGTTTTTTTATAATACTTTTCATTACAGTATTAATTTCTGTTTGTTTTATTTCAATTGGTTTAACATGAGAATTCAAAATCTCTCCTTGAAATTTAGATGTTTCAATTATCTTCCCTTGCTTCATTTCCAACAAGGTCGTAGATTCCTTAACGATATGAGTTAAATCATGTGTTACTACGATCACAGTCGACGTTTTAGCTTTTTCATATAATAATTCCATAACTGCACTTGCCGATGCCTTATCTAACGCAGAGGTAGGCTCATCAAACAAATAAATATCTGCACGACGGCACAATGCCTTTACGATCATAATACGCTGTTTTTGACCTTTGGATAATTCATTCGGATACTGATGAATTAAATGATCGACCTTTAAAGCTTTCATATATGAGGAAGGGTCCTCAAATGAATCAGGATAAAACGCTGCACATGTTTTTAGATTCTCATCTACACTCATCGTATCCAGCAGCTCATAATTTTGTAAAGCATATACAACCTGATTGTCTTCAATTTCAATTTTTCCTTGATCGCATTGTTCATATCCGCATAAAATATTTAACAGTGTCGTTTTGCCGATTCCGCTTTTTCCGTATAATACATACATCCCGTTTGCGCTGAAATCATAGCTGATATGATCTAATATTGTTCTTCCGTTATAGCTTTTACTTATATCTGTGAGTTTACATTTCATCGCCTTAACCTCTCGTTAAATATTTCAAATAAAGTGTTGTTCCTATTTCATATATAACGACAACAAACAGGAAGCTGTATACAAAATGAATAAGTGACCAATCCAAGACACTTCGATTCAATATTGACAGCGCTGCTTGGTTTAACAATGGAATACATCCCATCATTAACAGAAATGACAATACTCCTGTTATTATACACAGACATAAATTCACTATAGCCTCTACCTTTATCGGTGAATAACCGCATTGCTTTA
>QZED01000128.1 GCA_009917405.1 bacterium c-19
ATCTCGGACACAAAATACATCAGCGTTATGAGAAACAGGCATGGTATCAGCTGATCAGAAAAGGAACACTGATGGGAATCTTTGTGATTTGTATTATGTTTTTGGTCAGTTCTACATATAATCCGTTTATTTATTTTCGGTTTTAGTCAAGTGCATCTGTATTTGATATGCAGGTGCTTTTTTGATTCACTTATCACCTTTTTGTTTTAAGATATGAAAGAAAACGGAGGAAAAACATGAAAAACGATTATAATAGAAATTCTTTTTGGGTTATGAAAGGCAATGACGGATCATCTGCTTTTTACATAAGAGTTAATGGCTCACTTGTTTCGGTTCCTGAGGATGTTTATAAGGTATGTAGAATTCTTATATGAAGATACGTTATGAAAATAAACGCGATACTAATAGAGTAGTTAGCTTAGACAAAGTAGATAATTTCGGACATTCAATGCTTGATTGTTTAAAAGCAAGATCTGAAGAAAACGATCAATTGACAATAGAAATTTTAAAAGAACAGATGACAGTAATGGATGAACCATTAAGAAATATATTGATAAAATACTTTTTTGAAGATAAAACAATCAGAGAAATAAGCAAAGAATTAGATATGCCAAAATCTACAGTATCAGATAGGCTGATTAAAGGCAAAAAAGTTTTAAAAGAGTTTATACATAATATAAATAAGTTCTAACTTTTATGCACTATAAAAGAAATGATCAGTTAGCCAACTTACCCAAATATGAATACGGCACTTCTTAGATTTAGCAGAAAAGAAACTAAAACTTATAAAAGGGAATATAAGCAAAGATGATTAAGGTAAATATAAAAAAATCTCACCGAAGTGAGATTCATTCTTAACATGGTGGACCGTAGCGGAATCGAACCGCTGACCCCCTGCGTGCAAAACAGGTGCTCTCCCAGCTGAGCTAACAGCCCATGTATATTAATTCGATGGTGGGCCTGAATGGATTTGAACCAGCGACCTCACCCTTATCAGGGGTGCGCTCTAACCAACTGAGCTACAGGCCCATTTCATCGAATGCTTAATAATAATACCATAGCGGTAATAACATGTCAATGATTTTTTTAGTTTTTTAACAGAAAAACTTTCATTGCTCATTGTAAAATGAAAGTGGAATTAAGAAAAGATGAAAAAAGTCCGTAGAAATAGTATCATTATGTCA
>QZED01000129.1 GCA_009917405.1 bacterium c-19
AAGGCTTCAATCACCATGGCTGTCATCCCTTTCTTCATGTATGCCTTATTTGCATTACGTGTGATAGGCATGTAATACTTATTCTTATAGCGGATACAGTTGCCTCCGTCCAGCTTCCTACAAGAGAGTACAGAGAGAATATGATTAATTTCTCGATCAGAGGGTTGCTTTTCAAACACACTTCTTGTATGATTAACAGGTAGAGAGAACAAAGCGTTGAATTCCTTCAAATAAGTCGGTAGGAATTGATTTGCTTCCTCTATGGTGGTAATGCCCGCAAGTCTGAGTTCAATGACCAAACGTGATTGTAAGGTCTGATTCAGACGCTCTATGCGTCCTTTGGCTTGCGGGACACTTGTGCATTCCAGTTCGATGCCAAGCTGATGACAGGCATAGGAGAACTGAGTAAACGTATCTTGTTCATCACAGGATGCGTTTTTTCTTTTGTATTCAAAGACGGTTCTACGATCGGTAAGGAATTTAGCGGGGATACCATAGGTTTTAAGAATTTGATGAGTGATCTCATAATAAGCGCGAAGCGTTTCCTGGGTATCAAAGAAAGCACCTAAAATCATGCCTGTGGCATCGTCAATGGCTAAATGAAGATGAGAGATGGAATTACCAAACCAGATATGAGGAGAGGCGTCCATTTGAACCAGTTCACCCATATAAGCGCACCTGGGGCGTCTGGGATGTACGTCAGAGCGATTAAGTAATACGAGTTTATCTTCGATCATAGATTTTTGTTTCAAGGATCTGGCAGCGGCTTTACGCTTTTTTAGGTCTGCATTAAGTTGATTACGAGTTTTCCTTCTAGCTTTAGGTGACAAGATATCAATATCACGAAGCCAGTGATTAATGGTAGAATCACTCACACGAATATTTTCATATTTAGCAAGTAATTCAGAAAAGTGAGATAAATTAGCACCGGAATACTTAGATTTATATAAATCAATAACATGGAGTTTAACCTCATCAGAAAAAGTAGTAACAGGTTTTCTGTTTCTGTTTTTATGAACAAAGCCCTGTTTACCTTCCATTTTATACTTGATGATCAAGCGATTCACAGTGCGTAGGGAGCAATTCAGTTTAATAGCAGCATTTTTCTTATTACCATTAGAAACTACAAGTTTTTTGATAATGTCATATTTTAATTGTTCATTCATTCTAAGAT
>QZED01000130.1 GCA_009917405.1 bacterium c-19
GACACTTGGAAGAACGTATCCTTTGACGACAAGCGGCGGGTGGTGGATTTGATGATTACCACCATTGCCGCTACAAGCAACAGCTTGAACATCACATGGAAAATCTGACGGGCATTTCAGCGCCCGTCAGACCGTTACCCTGTGTAGTCCCTTGTAAACTGTACTTTATTGCCGAATAAACAAAGCAGTTTATCAAGGTTCATGGATGCGACAAGTGCAGTAAATGTTCAGAAAGGCAACATATATTTTGTATGACGAGATTTTGGGGCTTATTACCTCGTTACTTATTCTTAAAAAACTGATTAAATAATTTATCGTCTTGAATAGTAAAAAAGGGAGCGAGGCCTCCTTTTTTCGTGACTCTTGGTTGCTTTCTGTATCGCTATTATTGAGTGCCGTTTTATTCAAATTACAATGACTACACGATTGCTTTTAAGCAGGCTAATTAATAAAGATTGATATTTTATTGTATGACAATACAAATATGCATGAAATCGTTTTGACTGTAAAAAAAGAGCCGAAGCTCTTTTTTAGTAATTTGAATAAATAATCTTTATTTATGCTTAGATTTTCTTTTCTTAACCTGTGCATAGATCATTATTCCTGTAGTGAGAATTAACATGATCCACCACCATACCCATTTCGTATGATCTCCGGTATTCGCTCCGCCAAGATTCTTCTTTAATTCAGTTTCATTGTCATTGTTGTTATTATCCAACAGATTCTTGTCCGGAATACCGTCTCCGTTTGTATCGATATTATAGTCAGCTTCTCCATCGCCGTCCGCATCGATATTCAGATATGGCTTTAATCCGCCCATCGTATTGTAAGTGAATCCGTTCACAGTTACGGTTTTGTTTGGTTTCCATGTCTTGATTTCAAGAATGTTCAATTCCGCTTTTCCGTCTCCGTCTTTATCAATATTGATGTCTGGTTTGCCATCTCCGTCAGTATCTACATCAAGATCGGGAATACCATCACCATCTAAGTCAATATTTAATTCAGGCTTACAATCTTTGTTTAGATCAAGGTTGATGTCAGGAATACCATCTCCATCGGTATCTACATTGATTTCAACACCGTCAAGCTTACACTGCTTATTTGGTTTCTTATTGCCGTTTGAATCATATTCGGTACCATCAGGTAATACGACTGTTCCATCAGG
>QZED01000131.1 GCA_009917405.1 bacterium c-19
AAACATCAGGCAAGTATTGCCTTAGCAAAAAAAGTGATGGAACAATCCGATCTCAAAGATAAGGCAGAAGCTTATAAAAAAGTAGTGTTCGGTATCTTCTCGGATCAGGTAGAGCATTTAGAAAAAGATTCCTTGGTAAGCATTGTCGATGTAGAGGAAGACGGAACTGCATCCGCTAAGCTGACACAAAAAGGAACTTACTATCTCAAAGAACTTACAACCGATCCAGATTACGAGCCATCCACTGAAAAGTATCCGTTTACGTATACTTACAACGGTGATCAGCTACAGGAAATTGAAGTGAATGAAGGAAAGCCGATCTATAATCTGTTAAAACGAGGTGAGATTGAAATCTATAAGCAGGATGCGGACAGTAAGCTGCCGTTGAAGAATGTATGTTTTGAACTTGCGACAGATAAAGAGTTTACCAATATCATCAAAACGACATGGACCGATGAAAACGGCAAAGCGATCTTCGGAGAACTGGAAGTCAACTATACCTATTACATTCGAGAACAATACGGTAATGAAAATGATATGATCCATAAAGGCTATGTCTATGATCCGACGATTCATGAGGTGAACTTGGAAACGATTGAAGTAGTGAAAATCAATGTGACAAATACACAGGTCAAAGGAAAAGTTCAATTCACGAAAACAGGAGAAAGCTTCCGACGTGTAGAGATCGTTGAAGGAGATTTCGGAAAAGAACATCATCCGATTTGGGAACAGGGAAATCTGTTAGGTGCGGAATTGACAGTGAAAGCAGCTGAGGACATCATCACATGGGATCAAACAACCCACTATCAAAAAGGTGATATTGTGACAGTGCTTGAATCCGATTGGCAAACAACAGACAGCTTATTGCTTCCGGTAGGGAAATATGAAGCGTATGAATCAAAGACACCGCATGGCTATATCAAGGATGAAACGATCTATGAATTTGAAATTAAGCCAAACGGTAAAGTCGATATTCAGCTGAATCCGATCACGATCCATAACCAAAGAGCGAAGGTCAACTTGAATCTGATCAAACAACTGGAGAAACAGGAAGTTGTGATCAATCCAGAAGCCTATCAGGATGTTGTGTATGGTTTATATGCACGAGAAGATATTTATGACTATATGGGAAAGGTCGTAATTGAAAATGGATCATTAATCG
>QZED01000132.1 GCA_009917405.1 bacterium c-19
GTTGAAAAAGGAAATATCAGCCGATTTTTAGAAAACTATTCGTTGTTTGCGGAGCGGTTAGGTTTGAAAATTACTTATAGTCCCGATATTGATAAGCGTCTTGAAGTCTACACAAAAGAAATTTATCATGCGATTGAATACTATGATTTCGCGGTGATGGTAAAGTATTTTGAAAAGCTTTATGAATTGTTGGATCCTGTGAAGGATTATTTGTGGTATTGTGATTTATATTATGCGGCTTCGGTGATTGAAGGCTATTATATGGAGAGGAAGTTTATTAATAGCGATGATCGTCTCTATTACGCGGATATGATCGGTGAGTTTTCGGATGAGTGGGACGAGATGCTAAAGGCGATCATTTTTATTTCAGAATATCACGATTTAGATAGTATAGAATACTTGAATTATTTCAAAAGCTTTGGAATAGATAAATGTAAAAGCTCATTTAATAAAGTGAATACAATGTTGTTTTTATATGATCAAGACCGAACAAGAAAACTATTAGATTTGGCTAGACAATATGAACAGGAATGGATCGAGCAAAAGAATGATTTAAGATTGCTTGATCTATATGGAATAATATTACCCAGTTTCAGTTTCCATGACGTTTATGAAGTAGAAGATGTATATAATACAATTATAGATATATTAGAAACCCATAAAGTAAATCGATATAAAATCGCGGAATGTTATCATGCGATAGGGATAGCTTATTATAATTTAGAATTTTATGAGGAATCGATAGAGAATCTATTGATATCCTATAAGTATGATAAAGAGCATTTTAAACCTTTGTATGTGTATATTGCGCATGCGCAAAGAATGCTGGGAAGAAAGATAGAGATGCCGAACTACAGTAAAAAAGACATATCGAAGCATGCGATCATATATCAAAAGTTTTACAAATATTATGAAATTATTGAAAACACACCGGAATTGGCAGAAAAGTATATTATGACACATATTGTCCCGGTATTAAGCACATGCACCGATAGGTGTATCTTTGAGATCATGCAAAAAGAGGTAGAGTTGTTAGCGAATCAGACAAACCGATATAAATTAATTGTCAGATACAGAGATAAGGTGAAGATACCGGAAGAGTTAAATAAGAAAAAATTATACTTTAGAAGAACAGCGAAGCG
>QZED01000133.1 GCA_009917405.1 bacterium c-19
GCGGCAATGGTGGTAATCATCAAATCCACCACCCGCCGCTTGTCGTCAAAGGATACGTTCTTCCAAGTGTCGAGGTAGCCGGAAATCTGGCTGACCTGTTCCGGGCTGATGGCTTCCACGGTCAACTCCGCCATCTTCGCCAGAAGTTCCTGCTTGCGTCCGTCCAGTTCGGCTATCTTCACATTCACATAGGAGAGCAGCACATTATTTGCGCCTGTCAGACTGTCCAGCAACTTTTCAATCTCGCTATCCACATGGGCAAGTTCCACTTGCAGGGCGGTGATTTTGGGATTGGTCTTTGCCGCTTTCTTCCTGCCCGTCAGTGTCTTGTAGCTGTCCAGCTTTTTCACCATCTGCCGATACACCACCGCTTCCAGTTCCGCCGTGATGATTTTCCCACAGCCGGGACAGCTTTTGTTGTCCAGCCGTTTCGTACAGCGGAGGTACTGTCTGCCGGAGGGATTGAAGATACTCATAAGGGCGTACCCGCAGTTCCCGCACTTGATTTTCCCCGCCAGCCATGTATGGGTGGCTTTCCGGGCGGACTGGATTTTCATGTTGTTCATCAGCTTCTTGCGGCAGGTCAGCCATATATCCGAGGGGACAATCCCCTCATGGGGCGCAAGCACCAGCATTTGGTCTTTCAGGCTTTGGGCCTTGCCCGGCTTCACATCCCGGCCTTGATAGAGATAACACCCGTTCATGCCCGTGAAGTCGGCGGCGGCATTGACAAGCACCGTCCCCTGGCTCTTGAAAAACTCGTACACATCCAAGTCCGCCTGCACATAGACGGGGTTGCGTAACATCTGCGCCAGCGTGGGGCGTATCAGTTCCCGGCCATTAAATAAAATGCCCTGTTCCGCAAAGTGCCGGGTAATGTCCCCATAGGAAGTTGTCGGCTCGGCGTACATTTCAAACATCAGCCGGATATTTGCCGCTTCCTCCGGCTTCACTACCAGCCGCTTTGTATTGATACCGTCCATCTTGATAGGCTCCGTATGGAAGCCATAGGGGGCTTTCCCGCCCATCTTGAAGCCCCGCTGACTGCGGGAATAGTAAGCGTCCGTCACCCGCTTCTGTATCGTTTCCCGTTCCAACTGTGCGAACACGATACAAATATTCAGCATGGCCCGGCCCAT
>QZED01000134.1 GCA_009917405.1 bacterium c-19
TGTCTACCTATTGAGACTTTGATTTATTGAAATGTATTTTTCTGATAGCGATAATATAAGTAAACAATTACACCAATTCCTAATCCCATATAACCTAAGTGAAGTATTATATCAGTTTCATCTCCTGTCATAGCTCCACCGACATTTTTTCCCGGGTAATAATAACCATTTTCATCTGTAGTATTACCTGATACAGAATCATCTTTTTGACCTGTTTGGTTTTGATCATCTGGATTGCTTGGTTCCTCTTTATCATTGAATTCCATCGTATCATACGGAAGATCTCCATCGACATTTTTATTCGGCTTCCATTCCGTGATTTCTTTAACGTTTTCATCAGGCTTACCGTCATCATCTACATCTACGTTTATATCGGGTTTCCCGTCTCCGTCACTGTCGATGTTGATATTCGGTATTCGATCTCCGTCTGTATCGATATTTAAATCCGCTACACCGTCACCGTCTAAATCAATATTGATGTCAGGTCTGCCATCACCATCACTATCGATATTTAACAATGGCTCGTATTTTTCCGCAGTATCATAACGGAATGCCGGTTTACCATAAGAATAATCTTTGTTTGGCTTCCATTCAGTATGAATTGGCGCAATATTCACATTGGCTTTGGAATCATTGTCTGTATCAATATTAATATCGGCTTTCATATCGCCGTTTGTATCGATGTTGATATTCGGAATACCGTCATGATCTGTATCAATATTGATTACAGCTTTCACACTTGTGCCTGTGCAGTATTCTTCCAAGATTCCATTTTCTATGTCTTGTTTTACACATTTTGTTGGCTTCCAATCTGATTTCTTCAATATGACTAAATTAAGATCCGGCTTGCCGTCTTTGTCAGTATCAATATTCAAATCAGGTTTACCATCTCCATCACTGTCAATGTTCAAGTCAGGGATACCGTCTCCATCTCTGTCACCGTTAATCACGATCCATTTCCCTTCATCATTTGGATCTTTCCATTTAATGTTTAGATCGGGACATCCATCATCATCAGGATCGTTGAAGTCAGGTTTTCCATCTTTGTCTACATCAACATCGATTTTCTTCAATTCTACTTCATG
>QZED01000135.1 GCA_009917405.1 bacterium c-19
TGGAAGCATAAGCCACAACTTTACCCTCTTGCATCAAAACGCACCCCAATCCAATTTTGGATGCATCACAATAAACACTAAATTTCCCTCCCTCAATTGGAAGTACCAACAGTGGGGCAGTCGTCAATTTTTGTTTCAAGGTCTGGAAACTCTCCTCACAAGTTTCTGTCCAAGAGTACTTAAGATCCTTCTTGGTTAAACTAGTCAAGGGTTTGGCTAATATAGAGAATCCCTTAATAAATTTTCTATAATAGCCTGCCAAACCAAGGAAACTTCGAACTTCACTAACATTCCTTGGCTGTGGCCAATCCTTTACCGCCCGAATCTTGGATGGGTCTACTGATATGCCCTCAGCAGAAATGACATGTCCTAAGAAATTGACCTTATCCAACCAGAATTCACACTTAGACAGTTTGGCATAAAGTTGTTGCTGTCTAAGGGTTGACAAAACTATCCTTAAATGTTCTTCATGATCAGCCTCATTCCGTGAATATATAAGAATATCATCTATGAACACAATCACAAACTTATCCAAGAATTCACGAAACACTCTATTCATCAAGTCCATGAAGGCTGCAGGTGCATTTGTCAAACCAAACGACATCACAAGGAATTCATAGTGTCCATAACGGGTCCTGAAGGCTGTCTTAGGTATGTCACTATCCTTAACCTTCAATTGGTAATACCCTGAACGCAAGTCAATTTTCGAAAATACCTTAGCTCCTTGTAATTGGTCAAACAAGTCATCAATACGGGGCAAGGGGTACTTGTTCTTAATTGTCAACTTATTTAGCTCCCTGTAATCTATGCACATTCTTAGGGAACCATCTTTCTTCTTAACAAACAAAACAGGTGCACCCCAGGGAGAACTACTAGAGCGGATAAATCCCTTGTCAACTAACTCCTGCAGTTGGACCTTCAATTCCTTTAGTTCAATAGGTGCCATGCGGTAAGGGTTCTTAGATACAGGCAAGGCCTCAGGATATGTATCAATTACAAATTCAATTTCCCTATCGGGTGGTAATCCCGGCAAGTCATCCAAAAAGGCTTCAGGGAATTTCCTTGCA
>QZED01000136.1 GCA_009917405.1 bacterium c-19
GGCTGACAGCCAATTTTTCTTATCTATTTCTTGATGAGATAGGGTTTTAATATAACCTTATCTTTGTCAATTTTGGTTACACCAAAATCATAGAATTTCTTATTTAGTAATGGGTTCAGAAATTCAAGATACTCAATGGGCGATTTTCCGTTGAGTTTTTCTTTTGGTGAAGAATTGACATGTGAAATCACAGTATTCAGGTCACTCTGATCCAATAAACCAAGTTTACGCAGATCCGTGCCACTCGGACATATATAACGCAATTCAATGTGATTGTTTTCTAGGCTTCCTTTCTGGCAAGATTGGAGAGGATCGCAGTAATAGACACTTGTCCTCCTTGTTTCATCTCCTCTAATCTCCATAGCATCTGCCGCTGTAAATTCACTCCCTCTGTCGGTAAGTAATATTTGCACTTCCGTGTTGAACAACTCAGCACCTATAATGGACTCCAATATATCGATACCGTCCAACATACTCTGTGCGTCTTTACGATCATGTAGCAGAGCGAATAGGAAACCGTATTTAATAAATTTGAATGTCTGAATAAAAGGACCATTCTTAACATCATTATAAACAGTATCCATTTGGACGATGTTCAAATCAGGATGTTGCGAAATCAATGCTTTATAATCGCTATAGAGTCTGCCTTTTAAAAAACGTCGATCTTCACGTTTCTTATATGTAGCAGCTTTTTTCTTGAGAATCTTGCGGCTAACCTTTCTACGAAGATCAAAAACAGAGATGTCAATACCGGCATCTTTGAAGATGTTATCTTCGATGTAAGAATAAAGAGTCTTTTCAGAATAAGGTATTTCAGGATGGGAAGCAAGAATCTGATAGACAGACTGTCCCTGTTTGAGCAGCGGCATGATGATCTTACCAACCATCTTGATATCTTCAATCGTGGTATTGATGCCTAAGCGTGAGTCAATGAGGGAAGAGCGATACTCTTTATGTGCGATATCTGGGGAATAGACGAATTTATCGAAGCGGCACCTATGAAAATTAGTGCAGCCATTACAGGCTCCTGGAGAGCGATCCCTACG
>QZED01000137.1 GCA_009917405.1 bacterium c-19
ACATTAAACAAGACTTATCCAAATTACAGTTTTACATTCAAAGAGGGAACACTAAAAATCAAGGAAGATGTGATCCAAGATGACTGGTATCATCTAGAAATCAATGATGGAAACAACACTGCTTATACAGGCAAATGGACAAATCAAGATGTAAATATCATTAGTGATCATAATGAATATAAGAATATGTCATTAGATCAAAGCACCTGGAAACCGAATCAAGTAACCGTAAGCAAAGAAGGAGAAACAAATCAAAGCTTCTGGATGAAGAAGGATAGTGGAGCGATCACAAAGGAAAAGAAAGAGATTATTAAGATAGATAAGACACCGCCAAAGGTAAAAGGCATTAAGGCAAAGGATACAAACAATAAACTACAAGATATAATTAACAAGCTAAGCGGTGGCATCTTCTTCAAACCAGGAACTGCATTTGAGATCACAACAAGTGATGCGAAAGGTGACTTAAAGGTCAGCGGTACTAAAGAAATCAGTTATAAAGTATTCAAAATAACAGATGGAACAGAAGAAGAAATTAAAAATGGAACACTGACAGTGACAAAAGAGAAGGCAAGTATTACAATCAGCGAAACAGTCGGAAAATATAAAGTGTGTGTGATACCGACAGACAACGCAGAAAATACAAACAAAGAAAGCTGTCATGAGGTGGAGTTAAAGAAAATCGATGTTGATGTAGACAAAGATGGTAAACCTGATTTCAACGATCCTGATGGCGATGGATGTCCTGATTTAAACATCAAATGGAAAGATCCTAATGATGAAAGTAAATGGATTGTGATCAATGGTGACAGAGATGGAGACGGCATTCCTGATCTCAATATTGACAGTGACGGAGATGGTATTCCTGACTTAAATATCGACACAGACAATGATGGAAAACCCGATCTTAACTTAGTGATTCTAAAGAAAAGCGATTGGAAACCAACCAAGTGTGTAAAGGCAGATCCCAATAA
>QZED01000013.1 GCA_009917405.1 bacterium c-19
ATATGATAACTGTTTACTCCTAAATTCGCTGTTGTTTTAATTACTCCTGTATTAGCATCTACACTGAAGAAACTTGCATTTCCCACTCCCGGCTTTAAACCATAGTGATAAGTAGTGGTAGATCCACCGATTGTATCAGGTGTACCCAGTGTTCCATGAATTGTACCGATGATACCCCCTGTTCTGATATTAGAATCAGAAGCAGTAAAGGTTGGAGTTGTAGTATCCGATGAATTAGAATGAGGTGTTACACTTCCGTCTACTTCACGATAGATTACAATCTCTTTTTCTACAAAGGCAGAATTATAATTATCATCTCCGGTAGTTGGATCATCATCCACTGTTGCTTTAATCTTTACTTTACCAAATGCATTGCTTCCCGTATAAGTAATCGCCCCTGTATCGGGATTGATACTGATGAGAGACACATCTCCACCACTCACACTATAGGTAATCTTCGTTCCGGTATTCGGTGTCGCTGTCGCTGTTTCATTCCAAGAAGTCGCCGCACCACTGATTGATTTCTTTGTCTGCGATGGATCATTGAAGGCGATCGATAAATCCGTCTTTTCTACAGTGAACGATGTACAAACTTTAGTATCGGATGTAGCTGTTGTAGGATAGCCGTTCGCATCCTTGGTGCTTACACAGAATTTATAAGTCCCTGCCTTTAATCCCCCGTTCACTAAATCAGGAGCACCGCTCTTGATTTTCACATTCAACGAAGTACTGCTTGAAGCACCGCTGCTGCTCAATCCGTCTACTTCAAAGTTTTGATACGTATTATCACCATTAGTTTCAACTGTATAAGTAAGCGGCATTACCCCTTGTGGATTGACTGTAATCTTCCCTATTGTCTGACCCGCATTCACATTCTTACTGAACTCATAATCACCGACAGTGGCTCCGCTTTGCGGTGTCTTTGTATAAGTGAGTTTATGAGGTTCTACGATTTCAATATCCTTCATACTCGATATAGGCGATGATTTTGCTGGTCTTCCGGTACTGTCATTAAATTCTTCATTCGCAACTGCTATTTTATACTTGCCAACCGGAATACCTGTTAAATCGAAGTTGTTATTATTTAAAGCTTTATAATAAAGCAAATCACTGCCTGTATTATTATAAACAAACACTGTTAAGGTATCACTCGCAACCGCATCAAGCTGGAGCGTTGTATCTTTGACAACCTTTTTCCCTACTATTGAAACATTATTAGCCTTAATATCGTTAAATGATATTGTATAACCGGGATCTGTGTAACGAATTTTAAATATATTATCTTGTTGTGCTATTTCATATAAAGTGTCCTTATGATAATCATGATTTAGCACCGATACAATTTTAGCTTTTTTCGTTTGTAAAAAGGGACGCACATCCACCATTTGCCAACCATCGGTAGTTGGATTATTCCCATAATTACGAGCCCATTCAAATTCTACCCATTGTGAGTAAGCTTGACCTCCGGGACCGCTGTAACCATATCGGAAGAAAGAACGTGAAACTCCTACTCCGTAATCTTTTGCGGCTGTGGCGTCATAAACTCGATCAGATAATGCAAATTTAGTCAATTCCTTTCCCAACAATTGCGTTCTATCGGTAATTCCGAGAATCCCGCCACTGGTCAATTGTGCTGGAGAAGGAATAATGGCACGCATTAAGTTCCCATTAGATGTGCTCGATTGATCAATAATTTCGCTTTGCTCAAATGAATTTGCTTGATTACTTATATAAAATGCATCATCGAAGGCCTTTGCCGAAGTATAAACAGGAGAATTATCTTTACCGGAAGCCGTACTGATAAAATCACAATAAGCTACAGGAGTTGTTGTAGGAGAGCTAGTACTAACAAAATTATTTGTTGAATCAGTACAGTATTGAACATGATCAATTTTTGTAGAAAGCGTATAATTATCATTGTTCTCTACATGCACATCCCAAACAACTTCTTGACCGCTTGGATCAGTTCCTAAAATAACATTATATCCTGATTTCAATTTTGTGATATCCGTCGCGGCAACTGCACTCAATTGATGAGCATAAGTATACCCAATTGATACCGTTCCCACTAAGATAACACATGCTATGAACAACTTTCTCCACATATCCCTCTCTCCTTTCTTCAACATCTACAAATTAAAGTAACTCTGACTTTATCCTATATCAGTTGAAATCAATTTTATCTAGTTTTTTTATTAAAATATATCTTTATGATATAGCTATAATACTAAAAGCCTACAAGCAAGTAATAAAGTACTTGCAGTCATCTTTACATCGATCACCTAAATATTCCGGTTATCTTTGTAAATACAAAAAGTATGTATCGTTTTAAATTCAGCATATTTTCGCTTACAATTATGAAAAAACACAATTGTATACAATACACACACATACCCCGGCACAAACCAGTCGTAGCAGAAGGATATAAAGTTCATTTTTTATGAAAAAAATTTTTTATTTTAAAATAATAAAGATTCACAGAGAAAAATCAATTCCCAAAACAATTAATTAACAGCACTTCTATTTTAATAAAGATTCAAAATCATGCGTCCATCCGTCATTAACCAACACTTCATAATAAGCATCATTATTCGCTTTTAAAAATTCATATAATTTCTTTGCTTCGGCAATTTCTTCACTGTCACGACTACGCAACTGCCGCTCATCAACCGCCCAGTTTCTTAACAAAAAGTACGCTTCCTTTGAAGTATTCACGATGCGATTGCGATAAATCACCGATTCATTCTTCACTACTTCGTCGGTACTATGACTGCGGTTAGAATAATAGAAAAATCCTGCATAACTGACCGCTACACAACAGGCAGTACTCAATAGAATCTGCATGAAAGTATGAGAATCACCATGATGATAAGATTTAGCCGTTGATAAAGACACAGGCATCGTCTTTTGAAAATCAGACAACAACACCGCGGACAAAGCTGCCGATAAAGAGGCGCTCTTAAAATTCAACGGTGCTTCCGCATGTTGCTCATTATATAACAAAATCATTTCCTTTAAAGTTTTCTTAGCCGTATATAGACGTGATTTTACCGTTCCTTCCGGAATATCGAGAACAGCCGCACAATCCTGCATACTCATCTGTTCAAAATAAACGAGCAGTATTACTTGTCTTTGTTGAAGCGGAAGTTGTGCAATCATCGCGGATAAAACTTCGCGGTCACTCTGAAAATGGAAATTGCTTTGCGGTAAAAAATCACTGCGTTCTTCTACCATTACATTAGTAACAGCACTGCTTTCCATATCAAGCACTACATCCTTGTTTTTACGAAATATATCAGTACATTTTCCGTGAATGATCTTACAGCACCAATGATAAAAACGATTTGCTTCGCGCAAAGAAGCCAATGAAGTATGCACTTGTAAAAACGTTTGCTGAACCGCATCCTTAGCATCTTCACTGTTTTTACAAAGCTTTACGGCAATGTATTCCAATCGCTTATGATAACGTTCGTACAGTTCATTAAATGCCGTTTCATTTCCTTGCTGTGCCTGTAAAACAAGTTCTTCATCACTGTATGCTTTCATAAAAACACTCCTTTATTTTCATATTAAACTACAATGCAAAACTTTGTCAAGTAAAAAATCAAGATAATTGTTGTTAAAGGTATGAAATTTACAATTTTCAACAATTAAAAAACAGCAAATTAAAAAAAGAAGATCATTCCTTCAATAAACAAGATGTACTTATACATACTGCTTCTATTCTTATAATAAGTAAAAAAAATAAAGAAAAACATTTAACAAAAACTCTTCCGTAATAAAAAAAATACAGATGAAAATCTGTACTTTTCTTCACATGAAATCAATGATCTGCGTCCTTATATTACAGACGATTATTCAACGCTCTTGTCAACAGCGGAACAATTTGATTTTTGCGCGATAATATATCTTCTTGGAAGCTGTGTTCCTCGTCCTTTTGATTCGGGAAAGCAATCGTCACCGCATCTGCCAAGCTTCCGGCACCGAAAAATACCGATCCGTTTTCTAAAATACTCGTAAATGCAACGACAAGCAAATCTAAACGATGTCTTTTTACATAGTTTTCCATTTCCTTCTGCATATCCGCAGCGATTTCTTCCACCTCATCCAATTCCAATGCGATGATTTGAGCAATCATAACAGGATGATCATCAATCACAAAACGCTTAATATCCTTACTGATCAATTCATGCATTGTTTTTCCGCGGATATTTGAGGAAACCGTGAACAGTTCCTTCGCAAATGTCTCGATGTTTAAATCAGCGATTTTAGCCAATGCGGATGCAATGCCTTGATCCTTTAAGGTTGATGTCGGAGAACGGAAACGCAGTGTATCCGATAAAATAGCTCCAAGCAAAAGACCTGCCAATTCTTTGGAAATACTTAGTTGATTTTCCATATACATCGAAGCGATGATCGTTGCGGTGCTACCGATAATCTCATTGCGAAAAGAAATCGGACGGTTTGTAAAAATATCACCGATGCGATGATGATCAATGACTTCTAACAATTCGGCATCTTCAATCCCCTGTACCGATTGTGAGTATTCATTATGATCCACAAGAATCACTTTTTTATTATGACTATTTAAAATATGATAGCGAGAAACATAACCGCATAAATGGTTCTCATCATCTACAACCGGATAGCTGCGGAATCTTGTTTTCATCATCTTTTTCTCAGTATCTGCGACAAGATCATTAATATTAAACGTAATCAAATCTTTTTGCATAATCAGCTTCACGGGCGGCGCAAAAAACAAGAAACGTGAGGTATTCATTGTACCGTGACCCGATATGATAATCGGACAATGCGCACGCTTTGCCTCTTCAATGACTTCTTCCTCGACATGATTATCCCAGACGACAATTAACAATCCGGCACCCTTACGAATAGCCGCAAGCTGTGCATCGGTATCGTTGCCGACGATTACCAAGCGATCCTTTAATTCATAGTTTTTCAATCGTGTTTCCGCTATCGCAATAATACTTACTTTACCGTTAAAATGAATCTTATCATCATCATAAACAAGTTCACCTTTAATCGTTTTAGCGATATTTTCAGCCGGTGTTTCCTTTAACAGCTGAATGGATAAAGCGGTATCACCTAAACCGATAGTAGCGAGATCGGACTTTGTCACCATACCTAACAGCTGCTTCTTTTCATTCACGACACCGAGGGAACGCTTGCCGCTCTGATCCATCACCTGCAATGTTTCATACATCGTACTTTCAGGTGTAATCGTCAGCGGTTCATCCATATCGATTTCTGCCAAAACAGCACGTGCATCTTCAAACAACATCGGTTCTTCAAAGCCAAAACGATTTAACAGCCATTTCGTTTCATCATTTAATGCGCCTAAGCGACATGCCGTTGCCTGCTCACCTTGACGTACCTTAAGCAGAGCATAAGCAATGGCGGAAACAACCGAATCACTGTCCGGATGCTTATGTCCTGTTACATATATCATATCGCTTGCTTTCATAGGACCTCCGATCTAATCACTAACGGATCAATTCTTATTTATTATAACATGAATCTGTCTTGTTTTCATTAAAACACCGCGAATTCACGTTTCTTTTCCGTTAACGCACTCAGACATGTTCAGCTAAACATCACGCTCTGTTCAGTTCCCTTTCAGCTTTCTTGTATTTCTTAGTTTTATCACATAATTATGGCAATATTCGATAATATTTTTTTATCATTTCACATAAAATAAGTATTTTTTTGCCGTAAAATATGCTTATAATAATAGCGTAAACAAAACAGGAGGATTTTTTTATGGAAAACTCAAATGAACCTAAGCAAAACGGCTATGAAGATATGAATGAAGAAATGAACTTTGAAAACGCAGAGATTATCGAAGAAGCATCCCTGCTTGATGAAGGAACAAGCGAAGAAGTAAGCTTTGAGCAGGCGGATACAGGTGATGATTTAATCATAGACGCTGAGTACAGTGAAAGTGTTTATGATGAAATTCCGCATTCCCGTATCGCGCATGATGCAGCTCATGAAACGCAGAGTGTGCCGAATTTCATTTTATATGAGCAGTCACAGGAACATCCGAAAACACCGAAAAAAGCACGCAAACAAAAACGTGAACATAAAACTGCCGCATTGGCACTGTCATGCTTGTTGTTGGGAACTGTCGGCGGTATCGGCGGATCTTATTTGATTGATCACATCAGCGGCAGACAGCGTACTACCGTTGTTTATCAAAGCGTTGAACAGGTGGATAAGGACGGTAACAATATCACTAATTTATCTATCAAGGATATTGTCGCAAATACCGAACAGAGCGTCGTTGAAATTACGACTGAATCGGCAGCTACCGACAGCTTCTTTCAACAAATGGTAACTACCGGTGCCGGCAGCGGAGTCATTATCTCAAAGGACGGCTATATTGTCACAAACAACCATGTGGTAGAGGGCGCAAACAAAATTACCGTTCGTGATAAAAGCGGTAAAGAATATGCGGCAGAACTCATCGGTACCGACGCAAAAACCGATTTAGCCGTTATTAAGGTCAATGCAAATAATTTGTCGGCAGCGATCTTAGGAACCTCTTCATCACTCAGCGTCGGAGATGAAGCGATTGCGATAGGAAATCCGCTCGGTGAATTGGGCGGTACGGTCACGAGAGGAATTATCTCCGCATTAGATCGTGAAATCAACATTGACGGACAAGCTATGACACTGCTTCAAACAGATACTGCCATCAATAAAGGCAACAGCGGCGGCGGACTGTTTAACGGCAGCGGGCAGCTGATTGGAATTGTCAATGCGAAATCATCGGGTACCTCAGTAGAGGGTCTAGGCTTCGCCATTCCGATCGATACGGCAAAACCGGTCATTGAATCACTGATTACGAGCGGCTATGTAACCGGCAGACCGCAGCTCGGTGTTTCAATGGTAAATATCGAAGATGAAATGAGTGCTTTCCAATCCGGTGTGGATGAATTCGGTGTCTATATTGCAAAGATAAATCGTGATTCAGCCGCAGAAGAAGCAGGACTGAAAATTAAAGACCGTGTAATTTCCGTTGACGGAAAAGAAATCACATCTTCTGATGAAATTGCTAAGATCATTGACAGTAAAAAAGTCGGTGATTCCATTAAAATCGTTGTTGAGCGTGATCATAAGGAAGTAAGCTTGTCAGCCACATTAAAAGAGGCTGTTAATGAAGAACAAGAAGCACAAATCAATACAAGGAGATAAAACAATTAAACCGTTTACACCAGGTACAGCTTTAAGCTGTACTTTTTCATTGTTAGGGTTAAATTTTATGGATAGAAAATTTGGTAAATTCTTGCATTTTTTTCGCTTTGACATGTATTTCATCAGTACATTGTGTTATACTAAAAGAAAGGATAAAGGAGGTATGATTATGAACCAAACATTAGAAAAGCGTAAGCTTGTTTTAGTCGGTACAGGCTTTGTAGGAATGAGCTTCGCTTATACTTTATTGACTACACCGGGAATTGATGAATTGGTGCTGGTTGATATTGATTATGAAAAAACTGTCGGAGAGGAAATGGACTTATCACACGGTTTGCCTTATGCCCCAAGCAAAATGAAAATCAAGGCAGGCAACTATGAGGACTGTAAGGATGCAGACATTGTTGTAGTAACTGCAGGAGCGGCACAGAAGCCGAATCAGACTCGTTTAGAGTTAACCGTAGTAAATGCAAAAATAATGAAAAGCATTTGCGAACAAATTAAAGCAAGCGGTTTTAACGGCGTTTTGATTATTGCCAGCAATCCGGTAGACATTATGAGCTATGTTGCTTGGAAAGTAACCGGCTTACCTAAGGAAAAAGTAATCGGCAGCGGTACGTTGTTGGATACAGCGCGTTTACGTTATTTAATGAGCGAATATCTGAACATTTCTTCCAAAAATATTCATGCATATATCATGGGCGAACATGGTGATTCCAGCTTTGTTCCTTGGACAAACTGCTATATCGGATGTAAGCATCTGCTTGAATTCTTAGATGAAAAAGACAAAGACCTCAGCGATTTATTAGAAATATACAAACAGGTACAGCAGGCAGCTTATGAAATTATCAATCGTAAAAAAGCTACTTATTATGGTATCGGACTTTCATTAAATCATCTTGTACACTCCATCTTAAAAGATGAAAATTTAATTATGACGGTATCTGCACATCAAAACGGTGAATACGGCCAGGAAGACTTATACATCGGTGTTCCGGCAATCGTCGGATCTCAGGGTATTAAGGAAATCATTCAGTTGCCGTTGAATGAAGTTGATCAAAATAAGTTTGATACAAGCTGTACAACCCTAAAACAAATCATAAAGGACAGCATCAACGAGCTATTATAATCATAAATAAAACTGCAGACATGCAGTTTTTTTGTATCTTATCAAGATGCTAAGCCAGCTTATTCAATAACGCAACCAATACTCCGCCTAAGATGACTGCAAAGGCACTTGTTAATATCGTAAATACATCGTAAGAGGCATGAAATGGAATCAAGACAATACTGGATGCAATTATTAAACCGAGGATAAAGCTTAATGTCGCAATACGACTTTTCTTTAACGCAAAACCAGTTAAAGCCGCCGAAGCTACAATTCCCAATACGACACCAATTCCGATAAACACCAATGAAATCAACACATCAGGCGCAAATGTTGTTACTGCGGCTACATAGGACTTAAACAAATAATACTGATTAAAAATCAACAAGACCATGGATCCGCTGACACCCGGCAACAGCATCGCAAAACCACTGATAAAGCCGGCAGCGATCATCGTTAAACAGTGAAGTAATGAAATATCTGGCAATGTCGGATTGACTGCGACCTGATCGGAATCAGGTGCTAAAAAGTTAATGATAAATATAAGTGCCATTCCCCCGATAACCCAAACCCAGTTTACCTTATCCTGCTTTACTTCTGATTTTAAGAATAACGGGATACTGAAAACAACGAGTCCGATAAACCAGTAAATGGTCTGTGTCGGATAGTATTCAAATAAAACATTTAATATTTTCGCAAATCCGACCAATCCGATCGCCGCTCCCGCCAATACTTCAATCAGGAAGATCAGCTGTTCCTTTCGCTTAGGATTATGCACCTTAAACATGCCGGCAATAGCATCCATCGCCTGTTGAAAAATACCTAAAATAACCATCATCGTACCGCCGCTGACACCGGGGATAATATTCGCAATGCCAACCGCAATTCCACCGATTAGATTTCTTAACATGAAAAATACCTCCTGTCGGTATTGTTAAGTATAACGACAAAAGGTATAAAATTCAAGTATTTCTTTTAATAATCAGCGATTGCTTTCCTTCACCCATACACCGATCTTCTTAATTTCATTCTGCACAATCTTAAAATTTTTCAATTTCCATTCCCAATTCGGTGAGCCGATGGTAGAAGGAGTATTCATTCTTCCTTGCTCTTTAATTCCCAATACATCCTGCATCGGAATCACACAGATGTCTGCCTCACTGTTTAAAGCAAAGTGATTTAACAAGTCATGAAAATTGCGTTCTTTATAATTACGGTTATGAAAGAAACGACGCAATGCGATTTTTAAATTCGGATGTTGCTGCTCATACCATTGTTCAGAGGTCATATTATCATGCGTACCGGTATAAACAATGACATGTTCACGGAAGCCCTTGCGAAGTCGCTTCGGTTCCATTTCAAACTGAAGAACCCTCATTCCGTATAAATCATAATGATCACGTAGTGTATGCACCTCTTGTCTCAGATCGCCTAAATCCTCAACTACAATTTCAATATCCGGCATTACGCGATAAATTCGATCGAATAAATCATAGGCAGGACCTTCCATCCACTCTCCTTCAATCGCAGTATCACAGGAAGCCGGTATTTTCCAATACGTATCAAACGCACGGAAATGATCGATTCGTATTACATCAAACTGTTCTTTTGCCCAAGCCAAACGTTTAATCCAAAAGCTGTAGCGATTCTTTTTCATGCGGCTCCAATGATAGATTGGATTCCCCCAGCGCTGTCCAGTCCAGCTGAAATAATCAGGCGGTACTCCTGCCACAAAAGACGGACTGCCGTCTTTTTCCAACAGAAAATCTTTACGGTTTTCCCATACATCGGCAGAATCCAGTCCTACATAAATCGGCATATCGCCCATAATTTTTATCGCTTTCTCATTCGCATATGCCTTCACACTCTGCCACTGCAAATAAAACATAAACTGCAAGAATTTCTCATAAGCCAATGCCTCTGTCAAATCTTTACGCAATGGTTTTTCTTTAATCCATTCTTTATCTTCTTCATCCCATTCCAGCCAACATTTATTATCATTTTTATGCTTTAATGCCGCAAACATCGCATAGCTTTCCAACCATTCGCATTTCGTACAGAATTCCTCATACTCAGCTTTAAAACGGTTAAACTCTTTTTTAAAGGTGCGGAAAGCCTTTTTAAAATATGGTTCCTTAAATGCTCTCACACCCTCATAATCAACTGTTTCTTGGAATTTATTAAAATTACGGATTGAACTCATTTTAATTAAACCTAATTCCGATAAACGATCAATATTAATATAGATCGAATCCCCGGCATACGTAGAATAAGGCTGATATGGGGAATTTCCGTATCCTAAAGGATGCAGTGGCAAAATCTGCCATATTTTAATTCCCTGTTCTGCGATCAGATCGATAAAGGTATAAGCCGGTTTGCCAAAATCACCGATTCCCTGATTTCCCGGTAATGAAGATACTGCCAATAAAATTCCGCTTGAACGCTCCATGTTTCTTCCTCCTGTTATTATTCATGAAAGCTGTTTTAACATGTTATGCCACACTTTTTTCGCTGCTTTAACGAAATAAGATAACGGTTACATTTATTGTATCACATTTTATTTCATATCCATAGTAAATTTTGCTTTTTATTGCAATTTTAAAAAGATAGCCGATGAATCGGCTATCTGATGACTATTTAAACATTTCTTTATTTAACATTTTTCTTTAACGGAAAGAAAACAGTAATGAGGAAAACTGTCAAAAAACACATCGATAAATACAAGCCAAGCATTTGCATATCCCCTGTGTTTACACTATTCTTATCTTCTGTTACAGACTCATTGGTCTGATACATATCATCGACATCATTGCGATTATCCGGTTGTTCTGTCGGATTAGGCTTGATCGGTTGAATCGGTTCCTGTGGTTTATTGGGATCCTTTGGATTCGTTGGAACAATTGGTTTCTCCGGTTTGATCGGTTTTTCAGGAGGCTGCGGCTGTTCCGGTTCCTCGGGCAATACCGGACCTATCGGCTGATCAGGTTCTTCAGGTTGTTCCGGTTGATCAGGAGTATCAGGATCTACCGGTTTTGGATTATCATCGGGAATTAACTCCCATATCATATAAATCAGCTTGTTCTCATCAAAATGATCACCAAGCTGTAAAGGATGCATACCTTCTTTATCTGAGAAGAAACCTTTACAACGATATCCTCGGAATGTATCCGCGGTATTTAATTCATTTAAGAGATCATTCAATTCTTTTAAAAACTCTATGTCCATTTCAGAGCCTTTTACAACCTGTTTCTGAAACACGCTCATTTCTGTATACGCATCAAGAATTGCTTGAATTTCAACAGTCACGGTTTCCGGTTCCTTTACCGTTACCGTAATCGTTTTCTCTACAGTTGCTCCGGCACTGTCAGTCACTCTGTAAACAACTTTATAAATACCTGCCGCAGTATTGTCCACTTCATTTTTCACAACCTCAAGAGCTGCGGTAATATCACCGTCCTCTTGATCTGTGGCGGTGACATCCTCTAATGCCTCAAACAACTCTCCGATGATCAGCGTTTTATCTTCTGCATAAATAATCGGCTCGGTATTTACAAACGGTTCCTTTACCGTTACTGTAGCAGAGGTCTGATAATAGATCGTACCAAAGCTTTTCACGGTTACTTCGATCTTTGTTGTTCCTTCCTTACCGGTACTGCTCACCAAACCGTTTTCATCTACTGTTGCGACGGTTTCATCGGAAGATGTCCATTCTATTTTATAATAGCTCGGAAATGTTTCCGCATTCGGTAAGACCTGATAGGCCATCTGTACGGTTTGATCCGGAGCTATTTCCTGATCCTTCATTTCAATCGCCTTGACCAAAAAGCTTCCTTCAATTTGATATTCTTCATTTGAAGCAGGATCAATGAGAATCGCAGTTATTTTCGCTTCTCCGGCTTGATCAGCAACGGCGTAAACACCGTCATCACGAATATCCAATGTGATCGTATCTTCGCTGTCATTGATAAATACAACTTCCGGCTTCACTGCGGTTTTATCAAGCATCATTACATTCGCAGACAGTTTCCTTTCCGCATATTTACCGCCAAGATAAAGATCACTTGTTGTAAAAGTGAAATTGGATACCGCTTGCGGCTTCACAGTCATTGTTTCATCACAAACCGATAAAAGTGTTACATTCGCATAGTTAAGTCCCGAAATCACTTGATACGGAAATTTGGTATCCCAAAAATTTTCACTAAGATCAATTTTCCCTTGATTTAATGAACAGCGAGTCGCATACCCTTTATTTCCTTCCAGTGTTTCCGCCCTTGTGAATACATTATGATGAATTTCAATCGGTACCGTGTTGGCTGTTTTGGTTTTTGTGATATAAATTCCGTCACCTTGACTTCCGCCGGCACCGCTTCCGGCAATTCCGTCACGATTCCAATTCATAAACACATTGTCGGTAATCTCAACTCCGTTTTTGATTGTCGCTGATGAAAAATTGATACATGAATGATTCACATCGCGAATCACATTATTTTTAATTTTCATCGTATTGGCAGTAATTGTAAAATAGATACCGTTTACCGCAAAATCTGCCTGACCGATTTGCGCTATGTAATTATCAGAAGCTTCAAATGCGCCGATAAACTCCGTTGTAGCATTCGTATTCACATGAATCGCAGATAGACTGCCGTTTTCTATATCAGTAATTACATTATTCATTATTTTCAGTTCACCGGTGGTATCAATCAGATTCCCCCAGCCTTGAATATTAATGCCTTTGTTATGAAGCGTGAAGCCGTCAATCGTAAGAGAAGCACTCTCATGCAGACCGTTGACTTCAATCCCGCCGGTCAGAATCGTTTCCGAATCATTTCGTTGATTTCCGTTCACAACGGCGGAATTACCTGCCTGCGCTCCCTTTAAAACGATTGTCCGATTCAGTGTTCCTTTAGTATTTGTAATCGTTACCGCCTCATTATAAGTACCTGTAGGAACTTGAATTTCCGCGCTTTCACCGTCATTGACACTGTCAACGGCTTCTTGGATCGAATCGAATTCATTAACTGCGCTGCCGATAACGACCGTAATTTTATTTTCTGCGGCTGATGCTGTTGTTATTGCGGTAAAATCCAACATATTGATAACAAGCATTCCTGCCATCATCAGTAAAAAATATGCCTTTTTCATTTCTACTACCTCCGCTTTAACTACTGTTTTTCTCATATTGCTGAAAACATTGTTTATTCTTAAAAGCACAAAAGCATAAACATTGACTTAGCCATAAATGATTCTTGAATCTTAAAATTTTCTATATTTTACCTTATTTTAAAAAGCTTGTCTATACTTAACATACACTGTTTTTACATATATAAGTGAAATCAAACAAAATTTTTGATAATAAAATTCAATCAGTTATATTTCAAAGATAAAAAAACAGCTGCACACAGACTGTACAAACTGTTTGTTACATAAAATTACTGAATCGAAATAATTTGATCAATACGCTGATACATATCCATAGCACTTTCATTCGGCATTTGAATAATGGAATAGATTTTGAATGAAATTGTCAATCCGAGCGTTGCCAATGCCTTATCCAAAGCATTGCATTCCTCAGACATCTTACGATAATCATCGGATATAATAGTGATTACGATACGGTTTTCTCGTACACGGGCAATGATACATTCCTGAAGTACACAGCGCTCTAAACATTCCTTAATTTGAGAGAGCGTCTCTTGTTCAAAGTCAAGACCGTATGCATCGATATAAGGATGAAGACTATTCAACTCAATCACAATCATACCGATAGATTTTAAGTTTTGACGCTTCATATTCAATAATAAAGTATAGAAATATTCTCGATTATAAAATAATCCTAACGGATCCATCAGCTGCTCATCCTTTGCCTGACGCCTGCGCTCTTTTAATTCTTGATTCAAGCGTGTCAGTTCGGCACGATATGTGTGCTGAATCTCTTCCTTATACATCTTCATGCGCTGATATTTCTTCAGCATATGAACCAGCATAACCGCAAAAGCGATAATGAGTGCGGCCAGTATGCCGCCGGCAATCATCAGTAATAAGCGTACATTTTGATACCCGACATTGCGCAACACAGAAGCTGTTGTAGCAGAACTGCCGATAATATAGAGTGTTCCGTTGATCTGCATGGTGGTTGTGCTGATACTTTCCAATGCTCCGCCTGCTTCCTTGGTAATATAACCATGTGCCTGTTCACTGCCGAACAATGTATTTGCCTGCTGAAGATTACCACCCTTATTGCGCCATTCTTCAATCAATCGATTTAAATCCTTACCGTCCTGCATGGCGGTCTGCATCGCATCACGCTCAAATAGAATCTTATCCTTGCGATATAAAAACCAATAAGTATCGGCACTGCTTTTCTGTTCTTGAATATATGCGACAAAAACAGCATCTGCATTTTTATCAGCTGCTTTATTTTGTTCAAATGCTTCCCGCATATGATGAGAAAGACGCTGAGCCGCTTCATCCTGTAAAGCTGCATAAGTATCGATAATACGCTGCTGCATCATTTGATCGATTTGATATACACCAAACCCATCTAATCCTAATAAGCCGATACTGGTGCATAATAAAAGCAGGATTTTCACATGAATACTTAGCTTTCGTTTTTTCATCGGGATAGATCTTCCTTTCTGAATGTCCCTTATATTCTATCATATCCGTTAGAAAAAACAATTTATACCGATACATATTGTCCTAAAAAAAGAAAAAAAAGCTTCAATTTGACTGAAAATACTGAATCTCAGTCAGAATAAGCTTTTTCTATTGCGTTCAGACGTTCTGAAAGCCAAGTGTTCATCGGAGCTGGCAGATTATATTTTGCACATCGTTTACAGACTTCCCCTGCAAATAGTGAAACCTCGGTTTTACGCTTTGCCTTCACATCTTGTGCCATGCTCGGCATTCCGTCTGGTGAAAGTGTATCACACATCGCTGCCCATTCGGAAATTTCCGCCTCACTTAAATGAATGCCTTCATATATTGAAAGCTGCTGCACTTCTTTCATCGCTTCCAGCATTTGATTTCGCATCATCCCTTCCTGTTGGATAGAGGCATAGGTTCCATCATAGATCGCAACAACTTGATTCAAGCCGCAGTTCAGCATAAACTTGCCCCATTGATGATGAAGAATATCTGCTTTGACATGATGCGGAAAATCAACAGTCGAAAAAAACTCATGAATGCGATGTACAGCTTCCGCTTGATACTCATTGACGGCACCGAAGCATAATTCACCGATATTATGACATATCACATGATTGTCTGTTTTAGTCGCATCCATTCCTTGTGCAACAGTATAGATGATGTTTTGCTTAGGGAAATAATTTGCCATCACCTCTTCACTGCTGATTCCGTTGACCGCACTCATGAACAGCGTATGATGATTCGTATGGGATTTCAAGGCTTCACAGGCAGCTTCTAAACCGTTTGCCTTGGTACAAATAATTGCCAAATCAACCGGCTTTGTTTCTGCTTGCGCATCATTATACACAAAATCACAGCGCTTTTGATTATAATAAACACCTTCCTTTTGATAACGGGCAATACGCTCCTTATCCGCAACGATTTGAACGGCACCTTTGGGAAGACGCTGATGAAAAAAATAAGCAAAATTAGTTCCTACGGCACCCAAACCGATAAAAGCAACTGTTTTAATTGACTTCATATATTTTCGCTCCTATCTTTATTATTTATTATAAACACTTTTTACAGATGTGCAAGCATCAATAAGGATTCACAAGCCGCTTATAAAGTGTTATACTATTGCCGTAGGAGGAAACCGAAGATGCAAATTTATAACTCGCATTTCATGAATAATAAACAGCGCATGATAAAAGCTACTCTCTATGGGCTTCTGTGTGCAATCGGATGTGCCGTGGTAAATACATACCTTACTCAGCTAACCGCACGCATGCTTCATATCACCTTTCCCATTCTATATGTTGTCAGCGGATATATAATCGCACGGGCAATTCATAAGGCTGGCGGAGGTATCGGCATTAAATATTCTTATTTGGGTGCCGGTCTGACTGTTTTCAGTATTTTGCTATCGGAATTGTTCGCCTTCGGCGGCTATGATATTCTTGTTCATCCGCAAATGTGGAGCATTACAATACAAATTATGTTTCGCTCTTGGTTTGCTTTTTCCGGAAACAGTATTTTGACCTTGTTCTTTATGGCTTGGGGAATCTATACCGGCTATCATGAATCAGATATATCCAATCATTAAAAGCGGTTAAACCGTTTTTTATTTTGTTTTCTCATAATCTTCGATAAAAAATATTAAATCTTCCAGTCCTGGTCTTTGCTCACTATCCTCTACGATCATATTTTGACGAAACTGTTCTCGCTTCTTTTTCTCTTTCGCTCGCCTGGAAAGTTTTCGCCATGCGGCTTTTTCATTATTACGTTGAATGAATCCCAACACATCTGCAGCATTTGTTTCAATATTAGCTCGTTTATAAGTTTTATAAATTCTGCCTGTCTCATCAATCAAAAGTGATGATCTTGAAGTAATCCACCGTATTTCTCCGAAAGTAATCTTTTGATTCCATACATCATAGTGCTGTCTTATTTTATGATCTGTATCTGCCAATATCGAAAAAGGAATATGAAGGCGATTACAAGTTGCCTTTAATTCAGCGGAAGTATCGCCGCAAATTGCGATCACGTTGATCTTAAAGTGATTAAAATCATTGATCAGTTTTGCATAATTAATGATAAAAGCTTGATTATCTAAACTTGCAATCGATGAAAAAAAGATAATACAAACCTTTTCTCCGCGATAATCTGTCAGCTTTATCCATTGTTCATATTGATCCTGTAAATAAAAATCAGGTGCCTGTAAATCCTTATCTATCATTCTGTTCATTCCTCCCGTAACGCACAGATTGATTCCTAATAATGAAATACCTATCCACCTATCACAGTATCCGTCTGTGCTATCCCATGTATTAAAAAACAGGCTGTATATAGATCATAGTATACAGCCCCGAAGTTATAATTATATTATCATAGGTTCCCATCAGTTTAAGAATGATTGCTAAAAAAGCTGTTAATAATTTCATTTAATGTAGCCTTTTCTGTATTATTTAAAATATGAAGATTATCACCAAAGAAAACTGCTTCCTCGGCATTTAAATAAGTTGTAAGGATCCGTCCCTCTTGATCGGGTACCGGATCATCCCAAGTTATATCGATATGGCGCCAGCCATTATCACCTTTTACATAATTCCAACCGTGATTCATCGCTTCCGCTGATACATAAATCGCTTCAACACCGGCTTCCTTTGCCATTAACAGAAATGCTCGAGAATAGCCGCTGCACACGCCGACACCATCCAATAATACCCCCGATGCCTGAAACTGAGCCGAGTTTGTTTCGGCGTTTTCTTCCTCATAGCGAGTCGTTAAAATAATATTGTCGTGAATCGCGGCAATTCTTTCATCGAGACTCATATTATCACTGATGATTTCAGCGACCCGCCGCTGTGCCTCTTGCTTTGCCTGTGCATAGCGCTCATCGGGGTTAGATATTGTGATACGATGGGAAACATATAACGTATCACCGGCATGATTACTGTATGAAGTATCATTTTGCAACAACGAAATATCAAAAGGATTCAAAATGCTTAATTGCTTGGAAACTAAGTCAAGATCCATTGTATGTTTACTTTGATAACTGATTGATTCTAAATCATGATCGATCGCATACTGAATCAGTTTGGCAAGCTCCGTTTCACTTTCTACATAAAAAATTTGCCCGTTTTCCTCAAACTCATTATTCTCAAGCACCATAAAGCGCTGTCCAGCTAAATGATAAGCATCATCGGAAATTGAAAATTCGCTGCGCTGGGCTTTGTCTACATCATAAGGTTGCTTAAAAATACAGCCGCCTAACAGACATGCGAAAAGTATCAAACAATAAATTCTTTGTCTCATGTCATGTTCCTCTCTAATCACATGTAATCGCTGCTTCCAGTGCTAATCGAATCATATCATCAAAGGCAGTCTGACGTTCCTTGGCACTGGCTGCTTCACTGTTTACAAAAGAATCGGAAATCGTTAAGATACAAGCTGCCTGTTTATTTAAAATATTCGCATTATGGAACAGCGCAAAGCTTTCCATTTCCACACAGTCACAATCATATTGATCACGAAAAGTTTGATATCCGTTCACATTTTCTTCATGATAAAAAACATCGCTGGAATGTACTCTTCCCTTATGAAGCGGCACAGACAAACGCTGTGCGGTAGCTTCGATAATTTGATTCAATGCGGCGTGCGGATATAAAATTGCTTCTTTACAGCCGCTTTGAACAGCCGCATAGGTAGATTCACTCCATGCGCTTTCCGCTAAAAATAAATCAAATATATTTAAAAGCTCGCTGTACGCACCGGCACTTCCGACTCTTATAATGCGATCGACATCATAGAAGCGAAACAGCTCATAAGAATAAATACCGATGCTCGGCATGCCCATTCCGGAACCCATCACAGAGATTGCTTTGCCTTGATAGTTTCCGGTATAACCAAACATATTTCGGACTACATTGAACAGCTTACAATCCTTTAAATAATGCTCAGCTATATATTTAGCACGCAGCGGATCGCCGGGCATCAACACGGTTTTCGCAATTTCGTGTTTTTTCGCTTCATTATGCGGCGTCATCAGTTTTCTCCTGTTTGCTTTTCTGAATATGATAAGCTGCTTCCAACAGTACCGCCAAAGGCATCAGCTTACAGCACAGATATGCCGTTTTCATCAATCTGCCAGGTATGATATTTGCTTTTTGTGCAAACATTTCATCGATTGCGATTTTAGCAACCTCGTAACTGGATTTTCCTTTTACCCGAAACTTCACATTAGCGATTTCATTAAATTCCGTATGTACGGGACCGGGACATAACGTGCTGATAAACACATGAGCATGACGTTTTTGCATCTCCTTGCGCAAAGCCAGTGTGAAATGGCGAACATAAGCCTTTGTCGCATAGTATGTTGCCATCATCGGACCCGGTAAAAAGGCGGCCGCTGATGCTACATTTAAGACATAGCCGAAATCGCGTTTCACAAAATCACGCAAAAACAACTTTGTTAAAATATGGCATGCTTTAATATTCGTATCAATCATCGTTAATTCACGCTGTAAATCACTTTCGGTAAAGGGACCTGCCATACCAAATCCGGCATTGTTAATTAAAATATCAATATCCTCTTTTTGCAGACGCTCATATAATAAGCGGCAGCTTGATTCCTCAGCCAAATCCAATGTAATTGCCGTAACCTTTACCTTCTGTGATAATTCATCTTGCAGCTGTTTTAAACGCTCACTTCTTCGTGCCACGATAAACAGATCAATGCCGTAATCGGCAAGCACTCTTGCCATATCCCTGCCGATTCCGGAACTGGCTCCTGTAATACATGCTTTCATTTCATGCTCCTTCCCGCTGACTGAGCAGCTTTTCAATCTTTTCCGTATATTGAAAGCGGTAATGTCCGCTGATTCCTTTTAATAACTGTTCCCTTCTTAAGCAGTCCTCTTTGGTTTTCGGCAAGCCTCCGTTATGAAGTAAAAACGGAATGCCTTCATGATTTCGCACATCGGATAAGATGCCGATATGACTGTCGGCAAAAACGACGATATCTCCTGCCTGCCATTCATCAATCTTTGATAAATCACAGGTCAACACTTCACCATAGCGTTCTAAAAACACTCGAATATTCGCCACTCTGCGAAAATCAATATTGGGATCGCTTTGTCCGTGAATCCGAGGATAACAGTTTGGACATGCGGCAATATCCGTATCGATCATCGCCTTAAAATCATAACCGGCATCGCGAAACGCACGCCAAATTAAGTCACTGCATACACCCTGTGTTGACGGAGGATAACCGCCTTCATAATAAGCGCTCACATAAAACGGCGCTCGCTGTGCTTCCCGCTCCGCTCCCAGCCAAAGATCGATAAAATCATCAATGCCGTTTTTATTTTGATCATGACTCGACAATGTATAGGCAACGTTAAAGCTTTGATCGCTGAATTGTCGATGCGGTATCACATTATAGAGATACAAAATCCATAAAACAATTGCCGTTGCGGCAATGCATAAGCATATCAGAAACTTATTCAGCCGCTTTGATCGCTGCTTCATACTATAGCATATACGGCAGTGCTATAGTAGCTAAGCCGAGGAAAAACAAGAAGCCGAGTACATCGGTAACAGTTGTGACAAATACACCTGATGCGAGTGCCGGATCAACATGACATTTCTCGAGAATGACCGGAATAAAATAACCGGCAATCGTGGCTAAAATCATATTCAAAAACATCGCTACACCGGTTACTAATCCAAAGATCGGATTTTGTTCAAACAACATCGCACCGATCGCAATAAATAAACCGATCACAACACCGCTGAATAAGCCGACACCGATTTCCTTTGCCAATATTTTCATCGCATTTTCCTTTGTCAGTTCACCCAGTGATAAACCGCGCACTACAATCGTTAAGGACTGAGTTCCGGCATTGCCGCCCATACCGGTCACAATCGGCATAATCGTAGCTAAAGATACAACTTGTGAAATCGTTCCTTCAAAACAGGAAATGACCGCCGCAGCCAACACGGCAGTAAACAGGTTGATCACCAACCACGGCAATCGTGATTTCAGTGATTCAAACAACTGTGAATCAATGCGTTCTTCCTTACCAACCTGCCCCAATCGGTTAATATCTTCCGTCGTTTCTTCCTGAATGACGTCCATAATATCATCCACAGTAATTACACCGAGCATATGATGTTCCTCATCGACAACCGGCATCATCACAAAGCCGTATTTTTCAAACTGTTTCCATACCGCTTCCTGATCCTCATCATATTGAACACTGATCACATTGGGATTAGTTATTTCCAGCATATTTGTATCAAAATTACTGCTTACAATATCACGCAGTGATACTACCCCCTTCAGTACATTCTGACGATCCGTAACATACAGATAATACGCCATTTCGGCATCAGTATTGCGTTGCAAATACTCCAGTGTCTGATACACCGTATTCTTGGCTCGTATGGATATAAACTCAGTCGTCATCAAGCCGCCCGCACATTCCTTTGGGTAGCTCATCAGTTCTTTTACATCTTGACGATCCTCATTATCTAATTTCGCGAGTAACTCCTGTTGTTCCTCATCCTCAAGCTCACCAAGCAAATCCGTGACCTCATCCTTCGACATTACCTCTAAGATATGCTTCTGTTTGACATCAGAGAACAGCTTTAACAGTTCATATTTATCCTCGTCATCCTCTTCCTCTACAACCTCGGCAATCACCTCATCGGATAAATGGGCCAATAATGCATAAGCCGATTCCTCATTTTCATGAATCAGATCCAAGATAACAACAGGATGAATATCCGTGATCACAGCTTTTATTTCCGCTTCATTTCCCCGAAGCAACAGCTGCTTCAATTCTTCATTTGTAATTTTACGCTTCATTGTATTCCTCCCTTTGGAAGGATCCTACCGCTTTCGTTCAAGTGGCACGTGATCCTCATCAGTATTTCTGTCTGTCGTCATCGAAATACTTTGTTCTTTCACAGCTACCACCTGCCTCTCTTTCTTTATTTTATCATATTTTTCATCAGCTTCCCATGCAATAAGCAAAAAAAGAAAGAGTGTTGTTACTTTTCTCTTTCAATTTGAATGAATGATTCCTAAACGTAGCTTTTTCAGCGCATGTGTTAAAGTGTCACTGCCTGTTAATGCACTTTTCAACATCGTCACATCAGGGATACTGCGCCAGTTTTCTGTTTCTTGTTTCAGCACGGAAAGCTTGGCTGCTTCATCTAAAGCTTCAAAACAGAAGATTTCATCAAAGATCTCTAAGAACTCTTTTCCCAACCGTTTTTCCAGTACACTGTCATACGTCTGATTTTCCGCAAAACGCAAGGAATCAGACGATGCAAGCTGAAAATCACCACTCATAATAATAATCGCATGACGAAGATCAATTTTTTGATTCTGTGTTTCAATAAAGCCTTTACTGATCGACTGCCTTAAAAACTGTAGCGTAGATACAGAAGCCGCATGCAGATTTGCGACATGAATTGTCGTATAAGGATTATGCTTAATCTTAGTCAATATATGAGGCAATGAGCTTTCTGGTGTGCTGACATCGAATTCCAACAAGTCCTCTTGATTAAAATAAGCACGGTTGAATTCCTTCATCACGGTCTTTTTCCCGCAACAGTGATCTCCGCAAAACAGCCAAACTCCTAACGGACGATCTAAGATCACGCCTTGTTCAATCCACGCTAACTGATGCATCAAACGATCAATCATTGTCCGCTGTCCGACAATACGCTCTTCTAATCGATGCCTTACCGCATATAAGCGATCATTTGACTCCAGCGGAATCGCCGTCAGCTGTTCAATAACTTTACGCACGATGCCTTCATTTACAGTTTTATTCTTTAAACGCTTCGCATGTACACAAGACAGGTCAAGCACATCGATCGCTTTATCGGGAAACTTACGCTGCGGCATATAGTAATCACAATATTCAATCATCTTATGAATTAATTTTGCCGGTATCGATACTTGATGAAACTGCTCGTATTCCTTGATTTTACTGATAATCATCTTTTCACAGGTTGCTTTGTCCGGCTCCTTTACGTGAATGATCTGAAAACGTCTTTCTAAAGCACGATCTTTTTCAATATATTTCTCGTATTCATCTAATGTGGTCGCGCCAATGCATTTGATTGTCCCGCGTGCCAAATAGGGCTTTAATACACTGGATACATCGATACTGCCTTCGCTTTTTCCAGCACCGATCATCTGATGAATTTCATCGATAAACAAAATTACATTCGGATGCTTTTCCAACACTTGAATCAGATTTTGTATCTTTTCCTCAAAATCACCGCGATATTTTGTACCAGCCACCAAGGAATTCAGATGCAGTTCATAAATAACGGCATTTTGAAGCACCCCGCTGACCTGATGCTCGGAAATCATACCTGCCAGCTTTTCGACGAGAGCAGTTTTGCCAACTCCCGGCTCGCCGATCAACAGCGGATTGGCTTTATCCTTGCGTGATAAAATCGATATCATCAATTCCAATTCATGATCTCTGCCGACAATATCACGATTATTTTTACATGTATTCAAATTTCGCAGCTCTGCGATTTTATCAAGTTCACTTGTTTTACTGCCCCCTAATTCCTGACGCAGTGCTTCGCTGTCCACATCATAGCGCAATAAAATTTCATTGGCAACACAACTTTCTGTTTGTAATAGCGCCAGTGCCAGCATGTCTGCATTCACTGCATCTTGATTCTGTTCCTGCATCTGCTTATGGCTGCGTTCCAATATATCATCAACAACCTGTGTGACTTGAATCTCTTTGATTGTTTTTTCTCTCAGTCCGAATAAAACCATCAGATCCTCTTTCAACTGATAATAATAAATCCCCTGTTTAGCCAAAATTTTGGCAAAGTTTGTCGTTGTATCCTTCAGAAGTGCCAGCAGTACATGCTCACTCCCCACATAATTATTCCCCATATCCTTTGCCTCATTGGCAGCGTCCTTCATTATCATTGATACTTGTTTGTGAAAGCGATATTTCATCTAACCACACTCCTTTCATGCTACTACTAGCATATGAAAAAAAGCGCTGTGATATCCGATTTTTCTTTTTCTTTTTAAGGGTTTTCTGTTTCATCGAGTATTTTAAAGCTTTTTTTGCTGATTCACTTCCGTTTATTTCCTATTTTGTATCATCATGGCGAATTTTCATACAATGATAAAAAAAGATGCAGATTTTTGCACCTTTTCAGCTATTCCGATATTTTCTTTTCCATTTATCAAAATTCCAATGCTTTAAGAAATGCTGAGCAGCCTGTATGCCGTTTTGATACAATGCTTCACTTTCAGTCTCTGTAATATCAAAATCTGTTGTGCTGATATTTTTTTTATCACCGTTTATTGTAATCGCAGATGATATTCGTATGGAGCGGTCACGATTTCCCTTTGCCTTTTCGATTTGATCATTATCATAAGCATCCAGCAATGTAGAGATTATCAGCTTCACATAATCAATAATTGTATTACACGGTTTCGCAGTAATCGAGCAATCACTGTCTTTACAAAACTGAAAGCCGATAGTCGGTATCTTTAACGGCTTCGTGCCGTCATCTAACAGATTGATCGGATAATTACTCAATAAGCCGCCGTCAACTAGATAATGCACATTGCCGTTTTGACCCTTCAGTAAATAAGGCTCATAAAAAATCGGAATGCTCATGCTCATTCTGACTGCCGCGGCAATTGGAAAAGAATCAATATCGATATGAAATTTACGCAGATCCTGCGGCAAGACCAACAGCTCCTGTGTCGTTAAATCTACACTCGTTACCTGCAAGCGATAAGTACCGTCCGCTGCCTTCACATCACGAAAACAGGCAACATGCTTTTTCATTAACAGCTCATTCAGCCATGCTTCCAAATAAGCGGCGCTGTAGATTCCGTAATGAAATAAAATACTTAAGGCTTTCCCTGCGGCACCGAGACGATCTAAGAAATCGGTCTGCTTAAATTTCATATAGTCGAGTGTTTTCATCAGCTCGGCCATTTCATCCCCGTGATAGCCTGCCGCTACTAATGCGGCAACGATGGCACCGGCACTGGAGCCGGCAACACGATGAAATTGATAGCCTGCCTGTTCCAGCGCCTGTATCGCACCGACATGTCCGATGCCTTTGACGCCTCCCCCTTCTAAAACGCCGTTACATCGTGGCATTTGCCTCACCCGTTTTATCCTATGCATTGTTCCTGTTTGCGCTACAAAAAAAGTCACATTTCTGTGACTTTTACTTTTGTGTAAGGGTAATCGCTACATCACAGCGAATCAATAATCCGGCTACCGAAACTGCATTATGCAGCGCCTGTATAACAACCTTTGCCGGATCAACCACCCCTTGTGCATGTAAATCGCACCATTCTTGTTTCCATACATCATAACCGATGTGCATATCCATACTCAACTGTTTTTCCAACATTTCAATCGCATTTTCATCATTAAAAGTCATAGCACATTTTTGACATTTCTCTTACGGTCTTTCCTTTTCAGTATTCCTCTTTTTCTTTTTTTCATACGTCTTTGACAAAACAAAACGTAGCGCTGATGATCTAGTTACGTTTTTTCTATTTGCATATTTGCATAAAGGATTTCTAAGTTTCTTTTTATTTTCTAAAGATGATGCTCCGTATTTATTATATTTAATAATCAAATTTCTTAGCATCCTACCAGATAGTTCATATTTTTTGGCAACTTGTACCGACGATTCACCATTGAAAACATCTTTTATCGATTTTAATTTTTCTTCTTTTGTCCGATACCTATTTGGTTCTTTTCCTTGCCATATTGTGATACCTCCAAGTTTATTATAAAAAATGTAGACATGTTTTTTTTGTCTACATTTTTATCTTACAACTTCACATATGATTGTCTGCGTTTTGAATGCTTATTGTTTTCTGGATTCTACAATCATAATAAATTTTGTAGATCCTTTGACGCCCTCTTTCAAACCTGTAAACGTCTGATAATCTTCACTAATTGTTTTCAAATCTTTCATATGTTCCATATCTGTTTTTAAACTGCCTTGAATCAAATGATGCAATTTCTGAATGCCTTCTTGATCGAATGCGACCATGCCTTCATACAATTCTTTAGAACCTTGCGATAACTGTGCTGTTGCGCCTTGTATGCGTGATGATTGGATCGTGAGTTCTTTGATCCCTGCCAAAAGTTTTAAACAGCCTTGTTTCAATTTTTCACTGCCTTTGAATAATTCTTTCGCACCATGTGAAAGTTTGTTGCTATTTTCACTGATCTGCTTGACACCGTCTGTATAGCGCATCACGCCTTGCTCATATTGATGAAGTGAATCAATCGTTGCCTGTGCCTGCTTGATTTGATTTACAAACGGCGCTACTTGCGGCATTGCGGCATAATCATTCAAGATAGTCCCAAATACCTGTTGATAATTGTCCACTGTGATTTCCATAGGAACATGCGCATCTATTTGATGAAGCTGTGTCAATAAAGGTGACAACTGCCCGTTACAGCTTTGAATCGATGTGTTCAAGATTTGTGTTGCGCCAAGACGCAGTGCTTCTGAATTCGCATTGACATCTTGAATGCCGCGATCAAGTTCCTCCAAATGCGTGGACAATGACTGTGTGCCATCATTCAATGTATTGACTCCTTGCATCAAATCTTGTGATTTCGTATCCATTTGTGATATACCATTGTGAAACAGCTGATATTTTCCATTCAATTCATTGGTACCCTCTCGCAGTGCTGCACCACCTTTTTTGATTTGATCATAGGAAGAAACAAATACATCCATCATGGAGAAACCATCGTCCATTTGATCAAATATGTTCAGATCGCCTTCTGCCAATAAAGATGGGGTCGCAACCGCATAGATTGAATAAAGTTCAAAGGAATCTGTTTCATAGGAAATCGTAATTTCATTGAGATTTATATCCGTTGATGAGAATACTTGATCCAAACCAGGCGCCGCTATGGCTGCCGCAATATAATTGGATCCGTTGGAAACAACTTTTCCATTGGTCACGTTGACGGCGCTGTTTTTGCTTGTTGGAAGCATCGTTATCGCAGTGACCACAAACGGTACCGGCATTTGGTTGCCATTGATCGTTTTTGTTTCATGGTTTTCATAGCGTATGCGAATATCCACTTTACCTTTTTGATGCATCATCTGATCAATTGTTTTTTCTTTTCCGTTTAATTGATAGGTGATCTGCATGGAAATTGGCAGCTGTTGATTCGTTTTGCCTTGATAGTAAATATCTTTTCCTTTATTGTCCCATACGAGTGATTCTCCTTTTTGGGTAAATGTTTCTTCGCCGTTCACATTAAAGATATCCGTTAAACTGGATTTATCTTCTATTTTCATTTCTTGATCACTTTTGAGGTGTTCCGATGCAATCGTGGTAATTTCATTACCTTCCGCATCCAGTTTTGCATAAATTGTTTCTTCTTTTTCATATGCGGATACAGATAGTACATTGCTCATCATGAGCGCGCTGATGATGCATACAGCGCCCATTTTCTTTGTGTGTTTCATCTTAATTACTTCCTTTCTTTTTTTTCAATCCCAATGATGTTTTA
Organism: bacterium c-19; assembly: GCA_009917405.1. GTDB lineage: Bacteria > Bacillota_I > Bacilli_A > Erysipelotrichales > Erysipelotrichaceae > C-19. The sequence continues at coordinate 27,535 of QZED01000013.1, forward strand.
TAAATCAATGTGTCAAATGTCAGTAATAATGACGGCACAAGCGAAATCACCACAATCATAGAAATGACAGCGCCTCTAGCCATCAAGGTACATAAGGATGCGATCATATTCAATTTGGAAATCATGCCGACGCCAAAGGTGGCTGCGAAAAACGATGCGCCGGATACGAAGATTGAATGCATGGACTGATCCATTGCCTGTTTCATCGCTTCTTTTTTATCATATCCTAAGGATCGTTGTTCTAAGTACTTGGTCGTCATCAATATTGCATAATCGATCGTTGCGCCCAACTGTATCGTACCAATCACAATGGATGCGACAAACGGAAGTACATCGCCCAAATAAAACGCAAACGACATATTCACCATAATTGCCAATTCGATTCCTATGACCAATAATACCGGCAGCGACAATGATTTCAGCACCAGCATCATAATCAAAAAGATAATGCCAATGGATGCGATATTGACGCTTTGAAAGTCTTCGTCGGCAATACTGACCATATCTTTCATACATGGACCTTCACCTGCCAGAATCGCATGTTCATCATATTGGCGCACGATTGTTTCAATTTGCTCAAGCTGATGATTCAATTCTGATGTCGCTGTTTCATATTTTGAATTGATGAAGATCATTTCATATTGATCATTTTCAAACATGGATTTGAGTTCATCAGATATCATTTCCTTTGGTATGGCTAAATTGGATAACGCAGTTGGTGACAAAACAAGCTCCACTCCGTCCAAAGCTTCTATCTTTTCCATCATTTCATTCACTTGATTGTTTTTTACACTTCGATCAATCAAAATGATCTGCGCAGAAACGATATCAAACTTTTCTTTCAGCTCTTTATTCGCTATACTGCTTTGTAAATCCTGCGGAAGATCTTTGGTCAAATTGTAATACTGTTCGATATGATTGTTTCCATAAACAGCCGGTATCGCACATAATACTGCAATCACCAAGATTGCTTGATGATAACGAATAATGAAATCCCGCACATGATGGAAGGATGGAAGCCACGCCGCATGTTTCGTCTTTTCTATCCAGCGATCACTTACAAGCAGCATTGCCGGAAACAAGACGACTGTGGAACATACGCCAATCACAACACCTTTTGCCATTACGATACCAATATCATTTCCCAGTGTAAGCTGCATCATGCACAGCGCCAAAAACCCTGCCACCGTCGTAAGCGCACTGCCGCAAACTGATACAAGCGTATCGCCGACAGCCTGCACCATCGCTTCTTCTTTTGTGCCCTTTATCGTTTTTGCATACTGATATTTATGATACAGGAAAATGGAAAAATCGGTCGTGACACCTAGCTGTAATACCGCAGCGATCGCCTTTGTGATATAAGAGATCTCATTAAACATCAGATTGGTTCCCATATTGTAAAGAATCGCAATACCAATGTTGCCCAAAAGCAAAAGCGGCACCAAATACGAATCCAACGCAATGATCAAAATCAAAAGCACCAAACATACGGCCACAGCGATATACGTTATGATCTCTTGATCCGCCACAATACTGGTATCCAATGTAGAAGCGCTCATACCTCCTATTTTCACAGAATCATCCGCAATTTCACGCATTTCTCTGATTGCGTCAATCGCTGTTGTAGAATCCTCAAATGTGACCAACATCAACTGACTGTCACCTTTTTGAAAAGAGGAAGAGATATCATCCGGCAATATTTCCAGCGGAATCGTCGTTCCAACAAAGTCGATAGGTGATATTACCTGATGCACACCTTCGATTTCCTTAATTTTCTGTTCCAACGTTCGTATGTCCTTGGACGCCATATGCTCTAAGGAACATATCGCAAACGACCCCATTTTAAAATCTTCCTCTAATATTTTCTGCCCTTTCATCGTTTCAATGTCTTTCGGCAGATACACAAGGATATCATAATTGATATTTGTATGGATATATCCATACATCGATGGAACCATCAAAATCACAGATGCGATCACAATCAGCCATTTGTGTTTTACCACTTGTTTTCCCAGCCATTCACCAAACCTTCTCATCTTTTCGCCTCCTAAAACTGACCATCGGTCATAAATGACGGTGGTGACAGTATAGCACTAAAATGACCGTTAGTCAATAATTAAATGACCAAAAGTCAATTTTTTCTGTTTTCATTGACTTTTACCATTTTCATCGTTACAATTAGAAGTAATCAAGAGGTGATCCGGATGAAGACCTATCGTGTATCAAAAAAGCCTGTGTTTTCTAAAATTGAAAGCAACAAAAGCGAAAAGCTGAACAAACTATTAGATACGGCATTTCAACTATTCACCTATAAAGGTATCTTACATACGTCGATACAGGATATCGTGGATAAGGCAGGTGTAGCGAAAGGTACGTTCTACCTATATTTCAAGGATAAATATGAAATACAAGATCATTTGCTTGTCCGAACAACCTATCGTCTGTTTAAAGATGCCCACCAGGCTTGTGAGCAATCCAATATCCAGCGTTTGGACGATAAGATCATTTTCGTGATTGATTATATTATTGATTATTTGATCCAACATCCAACCGTTTTGAATTTCATTAAAAAAAATCTGTCCTTGGGTCTTTACAGTGAAAAATTATCCGAACTTATCGAAGATGATCATTTGGGATTAAAAGAAATATTTTTGGAAGAAGTCAAGCAAAGAAATCTTGCGCTCTCCCATCCGGAAGTAACGCTGTATATGATCATAGAACTGTCTGGATCCACGCTGTTTAGTTCCATCGTAAAAAGTGAACCTGTCGGCATAGAAGAATATAAGCCAATCTTATACGATACCATTCGTAAGATGATCAACGAAAAATAATCAGCAGCTTTAAGAAAAGCAGGTGCTGATTTTTTTCAATAAGAAAAGAGCCGTTTTTTCATACTCTATTCTTTATTTAATAATGTGATGGCATTTGCCTCACCCGTTTTATCCTATGCATTGTTCCTGTTTGCGCTACAAAAAAAGTCACATTTCTGTGACTTTTACTTTTGTGTAAGGGTAATCGCTACATCACAGCGAATCAATAATCCGGCTACCGAAACTGCATTATGCAGCGCCTGTATAACAACCTTTGCCGGATCAACCACCCCTTGTGCATGTAAATCGCACCATTCTTGTTTCCATACATCATAACCGATGTGCATATCCATACTCAACTGTTTTTCCAGCATTTCAATCGCATTTTCATCATTATTCTCCATCAGCTGCAAAAACGGTCTTAATACCGCTGCGAACACACAGTGAATACCTGCCAGCTGATCCTTAGACTTTTCCTTGACCATCGGCAATAAATTGCGATAGCACTGCAAAAATGCCAAACCGCCGCCGGCTACTACACCGTCTTCCATTGCCGCAAATCCAGCCTGCAAAGCATCTTCACAGCGCATTCGCTTTTCCTCTATTTCACCTTTAGTATAGCCGCCGATTTCAAGCACTGCAATCTTGCCTTCTAAGCGAGCGATCCGCTTGTGAATATGAGCAATATCATATTGCTTGGAAACAGTCGGAAGCTGTTTTTTCAGTGTTTCGATCTTTTGTTGCACCGCATCATTTGCGACCGTAAAGAGCTGTAAAGAATGCTTGCGAATAATAACTTCCTTAGCGTTGCCTAACTCATGAACACTAACATCGGGAAAATCTCTGCCTAATTCCTTAATCAGGGCACTTCCTTGACAAACCAGTGCTAAATCCTCTAACAAGTCCTGCTGATAAGAGCCGAAGGAAGGTGCCTTCATGATCGCAATCTGACATTTCTTTTGAAGATGAAGCAAAATCAGCTGGGTCAGCACCTCATTATCGATGTCTTCACAAATAATAATTAATGCCTTTCGCTCATTTATCGCGTATGCCAAAAAATGCTCGATCTGTTGCAGGGAATCAATCGTATCATTGCTGATTAACAATAACGGACTTTTAAAACTGCAGCTTGTTTCATCCTGCGGCAAAAAGTATGGAGATAACAGAGATGCGGAAAATTCCATTCCCTCTTGAATACGCAGTTTGCTTTCATAGGAACGTCCCTGTTCACAAACGATACAGCGTGGATCGCTCACTTCCTTCAACGCCTCTGCGATCAATGCGCCGATTTCCTCTGATTTCGCACTGATAGAGGCAATTTGTGCCAATCGTTCATACGTATCGATTTTTTGCGCATGTGCTATGATAAAGGTTTCTATCATCGCTGCTGCTTCTTCCATGCCGCTCACAAAGGCTTTTGCAACACCGCCGTTTTCCATATATTGAAAACCGTGCTTCAACAACTCATAAGCAAGCAGAATACTTGTAGTAGTTCCGTCACCACTTGTTTCATTGGTTTTAACGGCACTGTCTAAAAGAATCTGCATCCCCATTTGTTCATACGGATCTCGCACTCTTAAAGATTTGGCAATGCTGACTCCGTCATTCGTAATACAAGGCAATCCCTTTTCTTTTTGGATTACAACATGATGACCACAGGGGCCTAAAGTTCCTTTTACACTTTCCATTAACAATTCTGCCCCGCGTAAGAGACGATCACGAGCTTCTTTTTGAAACAGGATACCGTTTTCCATAGCTTTGCCTCCCATAAAAAATATCTGCCATACAGTGTATGACAGATATTTGTTATTTATGTATTACAGCATCGGCGCAAACAGATTCAGGACAGCTCTTATCATTCTCACTATTAATCTTGTTTGACGGCATTCCTCTATCGTTACTTGATGGCTGATATTCAGCGTTTCCAAATAGTCTTTTTTCAATTCATCGACGACACGGCTGCGATAAAACCATACACCACACTCATAATGCAGATAATAAGAGCGATAGTCCATATTGATCGTACCGACAACTGCCATCTTATCGTCAACTACAAAGGTTTTCGCATGGACAAAGCCGGGTGTATATTCATAAATCTTGACCCCTGCACTTAATAAATCACGATAATTTCCGCGTGTCAACTCAAACACATAGCGTTTGTCAGGAATATGCGGAACCAAGATACGAACGTCGATGCCGTTTTTGGCTGCCAATGTCAATGCCGTCTTTGTTTCACTGTCAATAATCAAATATGGTGTAGTCGCATAAACATAATGATTGGCACCGTTGATCATATTGATGTGCGTATTCTCACCGACATTTTCATCATCGGTAGGACTGTCAGAGTATGGCTGAACATAACCATCGTCTTTGATCTCTTCAAAACATTTGGGATCTGCCTTAAACTGATAAAAGTCATCTTTGATCTTTTCATCATAATTCCAAAATTGCAAAAACATCAAGGTCAAACTCCATACCGCTTCCCCCTTAATCATCACGGCACAATCCTTCCAATGTCCGAATCGCTGTTTTGCGTTGATGTATTCATCTGCCAAGTTGACACCGCCGGTCATACCGACAACACCGTCAACCACAAGGATCTTGCGATGATCGCGATTGTTCATCTGCATTGCCAAACGCGGTCGAAACGGATTAAACACTTTGCATTTAATTCCTAATCGTCGCATTTTTTCATCATAATGATTACTCAGCTTACCGATACAGCCTGCATCATCATACATTACTCTGACATCTACTCCCTGTTGTACCTTATCGCACAAAATATCTAAAACAGTATTCCACATTAAGCCTTCTTCAATTATAAAGTATTCTAAAAAGATGAATTTTTCAGCTTTTTTTAATTCTTGAATCATCGCTCGAAATTTGTCTTCGCCTAACGGAAAAAAAGTTGTTTCGGTTTTTTGATACAGCGGAAAATCCACATTTTCCCATAAGTATTTCGCTTGCTTATGCGCAATCGGATCACATTCCTCTAAATAATTTAACAGTTCTTTATCCTGATGAATAATCCCCTGTCTGCTTTCCTGTGATTCATGATCGCGTTTTCTGAGTGCTTTGGGAACCTTTTGTCCGCCGAACAGTGCATAAATTAATCCACCGAAGATCGGAAGTGCCATCAATAATAAAACCCATGCCAGTTTATAAGAAGGATTTTCATTTTTATCAATAATATAAATACTCATAATAATGCTCAGTGCCGTTAAGCAAAAATTAATCGCTACAAAATATTCACTTAAGCTGATAACCAAACCAAGTAAAAAGCCAAGCTGTATTAATATCAATACAGCCACAATAAATATTTTACTTGTAAAAAAACGTATCAGCTTTTTCATATTCATAATTACAAAACACGCTCTCTAACTATTTCTTCAGATAGCCGCTTACCATTCGAATGACACAATCAATGTTCGCTTCCTCTATTACGCAATCCCTACCAGTCGCAGTATTGTTCACATACAAGCGTCCCTTATCATCTATTTCTCCACCGGCAATTTCCACTGCCTTGGCAAAATGTTCCATCGCCGTAGAGGTACGCATAGAGTCGCTTAACGCAATCGTTTTCAGCTTTTCCTTACCTGAGTGTTTGCTCAACTCTAAAGCTGCCTTTTTATTTTGTGCAGTATAGCCAATTTGAAGCTGTGAGCCTAGCGCAAAACAGTTCAGTAGGATGACATTCGGATTGCGGCTCTGTTTCAAAAAATCTTCTGCCGCAATATGCGCACCTAGGTGGCGTGTCTTATTGCGATCAATAAACAGAAAAGCAGTCGTGCGCTGTTCATCTTTATTCAAACTTTTCGCAATTTCATACGCTGCCACAATTGATGCAGAATTTCTAACATAATTTTTGCGGTTTGCAGCTCCGTGAAGCATCAAATAAAATAATAAAATAATCAATGCGGAAACTAGCATAAACAACAGATTCGCACCGAGCGCATCTTTGATGAAGCCTTCACTGCCATAGATCAATGCCAGTAAAAGCATATACAGTAATACAATCGGCGCAAACTGCGGAATCAAATTCTTATTTGATGTGGTCATGCCGTCTAAAGGATAGTATTCACTTTTCCACCAAAAGATATGCTGAGGGGTATCATAAGGTACACAGACTACATTTTTCGCATGCTTCATATTGCCGAACTGCAGGTTCACGGCACGGCTGAGATTTTTTTTGCCGGTTATGATAGTATGAGAATAGCCGATCGCTTTGAAATCCTCAATCAAGGCTTTACGAAATGCCGCCTTTTGTTTATTGGTAAATCGAGTACCATAGGTCTCACTGTATTTTTTAAATATATTCTGATCCATATGTTCCTCCTATTTTATCGATAATGTATCTATCATGGTAAGCGGTAAGCCTGCCAAAACCTCTTGAACGCATGAAATACGCTTAGTTTCCAGCAGTGTTGTCGGTTGATGGGCATCATAACCGTAAATGTATTTGATCGGATATTGTGCCGCAATTTCCCAAAAGGCACGATATGGATAAGCGTATGCATCCTCAGGCTCATACATCAGTTTGCCATATCTTAAACCGTTCAAATTGATTTCCAACGGGATATTACATTCTACGGCACAAGCACAAATTTCATGAGCAGCCTGTATACACGACGCAGAAAAATTTCTTCTGCCGAGCATAAAATAATCAGGATGAGCAACTAGTGAAATCAGACCGCTGTGCATACAATCACATAACTGCTTCGCATACAATCGTACACCGTCATCATCACAATATTCATCATATCCGTCACCGTATACGTTTCGGCAATGCTGACCGACAATCATATAATCACAATCTTTACGCAAGGTATGTAAAAAATCAATTTGATCCTCATAGTATTCAATTTCAAACCCGACATAAACGGTGATTTCATTTTTGTATTTTTCCTTTAATGCACTGATGGAAGCTAAATAATCATTCGTATCCCGATACAGCATACGCTCACCAGGCTTATCAACACACGGATATCCGACATGCTCACTAAACCCAAGTTCGCTCATTCCCGCCGCTATCGCCGCTTTTACATAATGCTCGTCCTCTCCGATCGCATGTCCGCATCTTTTAGTATGTGTATGAAAATTTCCGTTCTGCATATGCTTCACCTACATTTCATAGGGTATTATACCGCAAATTCGGCTATTTTCACAGTGCTTCGCGGATTTTTTTGTTTGATTTCTTTCGTTATTTGTACGATTACTAAATGGTCATAGATAAAATATGAAAATAATTCATTTGCGGCTGTCCTCATTGATTGATTATTCTTTTGGCGGATTTTGTCTGATGAACTCTGTCAGAGTGTTTATGAACGTATACGATAAGAAATGAAACGGAAAGGGATGCATCGAAACATAATCGCGTTAGAACTAAAAGTTACATGAAATGTGAAATTTGGGACTGTGCTGTGTTTCTTAATAAGATGTATGGTATTTTATACAAGAATTTATACAAGAAAAGGAGAGAAATCATGAAAAACGAAAGCTTAAAAATAATGTTATCGGTTTTAGCAGTCGGAATATTGTTGACAGGATGCAGAAGTAAAAATGAAGGAAATGATACTGACAACAGTTCGGATCAAACCACAGAAACAGATCAAAACAAAGAAAAAAACGTAACATTAACTTGCGAAAGTATAAACGCCGAAATAATGTCACCGGAAGAAACAAATGCTTTAACAGAAGGGCAAATTATTAAAGCTGAAGATTGTATAAAAATACCGAATGAAGAAGCACTGGAAGCAAGAGATTTAGCTTTTATTTATGTTTATTCGTGTTCTGGAAACGGATCTTCAGATGAATATGCTTTAACGGAAACAATTGAAAAAAATATATCCAGTTGTGAATTTAAAAGAATAGAAATATTAAAAGTTGATAATTATTTCCTCACCTTTGAAAAAACATGGGTGAAAACCGTTCTTTTTAAAAAAGATGCCGTATTTGCCGGCAATGTAATTTCAAAAGAAAAAATTCAAAAATTAGAAAACGAACATAAGCAGAAAGCTTTGAAATAGTATAAGAAAAGCGCATATCCTGCTTATGCGCGGGATTTGAACGCATGGTCGGAATCGTCAAGTGCTTATATAAAAGCATATAAAAAACGATATTTGCATATGAATGGTTTATTCTAAAACAAATATCGTTTTATTTTTTAAGTTCAGTTTTGCAAAATACTCGTTTATTTAAAAGAGACATTATGCCTTTTCATCATAATAAACAACTTCAACGCTTTGTTTATCAAAATCAAGAAATGTCTGAAAACCGCGTTTGTTACTGTCTTGATCCCAGATTTCCACGAATTTCGGCGTAATCTCAATTATAATTTCACTGTCCTCATGGGAATAGGCATTATAGCTGCCCCATAGATATTTACGGTAAGCCTGCTCAAAACGACGGCCTTCTTCCTCTACTACAAGTCCTTTATTCACTGCAATTCCTTCTACTTGAATACCGTCCCAGCATATCGCAACCTGAGGATTTTCCAACAACTGTTTTGTTTTGCGGAAATTTTTATCGGTTTTAAAGTAAATTTTATTATCATAGAATACACAGCTGACATTACGGACAAATACATGATCGTTTTTTGATGTCGCAAGTGCCATAATTTTACTGTTTCCAAGCATTTCAAACATCTTTTGTACAGCAGCTTCAAAATTCATATTCTATACCTAGCCTTTCATAAAATTTTTCATCAGCGGACTGATCTTCTTATACAGCAGCAATGTGATTACGGAAGCAGCCGCACATTTGATTAAATTGAACGGAACAATGCCGAGTATTGTCAGCATCAGCATATCGGTCACATAGGGATTCACAGCCTGACACATCATAATGATGTCAGCGGTTGTCATACCGTATAAATTCACATAGAACGGAATAATGATAAATACATTCGTTAGTACGGCTGCCAACGCGCAGATCAGTGAACCGCTCAGCATACCGTACAACGCGGAGCGTTTACTCTTATGACGATTATAGATAAATACTGCCGGCAGCACATAGGCAAGACTTAAAATAATATTGCAGATTTCTCCGGTAAACATGGAATTGGTACCGACAAGTGCCAGCTTTACTAAGATTTTAACCAATACGATGAATACAGCAGCGATCGGTCCGAGCGCAAAGCCACCGATCATTTCCGGCAACGAAGCTAAATCGAAATCCATAAACGGCGGCATAAACGGAATCGGAGTACGAAACAGCATTAAGACTCCCGCCATTCCTCCTAAAATTCCGATCAATGCGATCTCTTTGACATTCAGCTTTTTCATAAGCAAATGCCTCCTTTCAAAAAAAATACTCAAAAACATAAAAATATGTCTTTGAGCTTACCCACAGATAATGTCTTTTCTCATCCGGACTATACCGTCGGTACCGGAATTTCACCGGTTCAGCCGCTCACTCCGCGGGTCATGGACTATCACCATCGGTAGGGACTTGCACCCTGCCACAAAGACTTCATATTCACTTTTTTTGAAATGAAACAATGCCACAACATTGTCTGCATTACTATGATATACCAAATCATAAAAAATGTAAATGAGAATTATAAAATTATTATGATTCTTGAGAATTGATTGCTTTATGTAATCCATTTTATCGATACACCCGAATAAAACGATATTTAGAATAGAATGACATAATATTAAAATAACAAATATATCAAAACGAATGATATTAGAATTGAATGACAAAAACAGTAAAAAGCCTTGTCAATATAAAATGATTATGGTAAAATAACTAAGCATATAGCAGAAAGGAGGACTATCATGGGTTTCTTAGATATATTATTAATAATATTTGCGGTCGTTCTGATCCTGCTCTCCTTACTGCAAAGTGGTAAATCAGATGGTCTCAGCAGTGCATTCAGCGGCGGAGAAGGCTTGAATTTATTTGCGAATGTGAAAGAACGCGGAGCCGAAAAAGTTATGTCTAACTTAACATTGGCTGTGGGTACAATCTTTTTCATTCTTGTATTAATTGCCAGAGTCATTCAGTAAAGACCGTACAGGTCTTTTTTTATGTTTGTTGCTTTTTTACGAAAATAAAAGTGACACATACTAAATAAGAAAGGAGGATTTATGGACTTAGAATATGAAATTACAGAACTATTAAAGCGTTATCGAAAAGGCTTGGATTATCATCAGATCATTGAGCAGTTAAAACTTGAGGATCATGATTTTACTTCCTTTTGTAATACACTGAATAAACTGGTAAATGAATATCAAATATTTACCGATGAAAATAATCGCTATGGCTGTAAAGAAGCATTTGGATATGAAAAAGGGATTTTAAAGATCAATCCGAAAGGTTTCGGCTTTGTAGAGTGGGATGAAGGCAGTGTATATATTGCTCCAGACATGTTAAAAAACGCATTACCTGAGGATGAAGTACTTGTCAAGGTACATGAAAAATATGACGGTGCTAAGGAAGGAGAAATTCTTCAAATTATCGCTCATCATATTCAACACGTAGTAGGAACTATTAAGGTTAAGGAAAACAAGAAATTCTTTTTGCCTGACGGCTTTTTAAATAATCGACGTTTTAAAATTACGAATATTGATGATTTTAAACTTGTGGATAATACAAAGGTCTTACTCAAAATTGATCGCTATGATAAGCTGATTGCCGCTCACATTGAAAAGATAATCGGTTTTAAATATGATCCCGGCGTTGATATTTTATCGCTGTTATATGAATACGGAATTGATCCGCAATTCCCAAAGGATGTCATGCGTGAAGTTACTAAAATCAGTGATTATGTGCGTGCAGAGGATAAGGATAATCGCCGTGATTTAACCGATATGACCATTATTACGATTGACGGAGCAGATTCAAGGGATTTAGACGATGCGGTAAGCGTTGTTAAAATAGCTGACGGATATCGCTTAGGTGTTCATATTGCCGATGTATCCTATTATGTAAAGGAAGGCTCCCCTATTAATGCGGAGGCTTATGCGCGAGGAACCTCGGTGTATGTGGTTGACCGTGTGGTTCCGATGCTGCCGCAGGCACTGAGTAACGGCATCTGTTCCTTGAATCCGCATGTAGAGCGACTAACGATCAGCTGCGTGATGGATATTAATGAGCATGGTGAAATGATTAAATATGAAATCTTCCCGTCCTTCATTAAAACGACTGAGCGCATGACCTATACAAAGGTAAACGAAATCTTGGCGCATGATGCAAAGGCTTGTAAAGAATATGCTCATATTACACAATTATGTGAGGATATGAAGCAGCTTGCACGAATCTTAAGACAAAGAAGGAAAGCACTGGGAGCGATTGATTTTGATACTAAGGAAGCAAAAATCATTGTCGATGAAAAGGGCAATCCGATTGATATCAAACTCAGAGAGCGCCATGAAGCCGAACGAATTATTGAAGACTTTATGATTGCGGCAAATGAGTGTGTTGCCGCACACTTAAAATGGATGGAACTGCCCGGCATGTATCGAATCCATGAAACTCCGGAGCCGAAGAAAATGCGTGAATTTGCCCGTATCTCAATGATGTTAGGGTATCCGCTGAAGGCTGATGTCAATCATGTGTATCCTAAGCAGCTGCAACAGCATTTATTAAGCATCAAAGATGAAGAAATTTATCCGATTCTCTCTACGATGTTACTGCGCAGTATGCAGAAGGCGCGCTATGATCGCCAATGCCTCGGTCACTTTGGCTTAGGGCTTACGGAATATCTGCATTTTACTTCACCGATTCGCCGTTATCCCGATTTGGTTGTGCATCGCATGTTAAGAAAGTATTATTTCACTACCTGTGAAGAACCGCATAAAATGCAGGCGGATGATCATTGGATGGAGCAGGCGGCAAAACAATGCTCCGCACAAGAGCGAAATGCCGTTGACGCAGAACGCGCTGTTGACGATATGAAGAAGGCACAGTATATGGAAGCCTTTGTCGGTGATATTTTTGAAGGGGTAATTTCCACAATTACAAAATTCGGCTTTTTCGTCGAATTGGAAAATACGGTCGAAGGCCTAGTACATATCAGCACTTTAAAGGATGATTTTTATCATTTTGATGAACGTGCGTATGCTTTGATCGGCGAGCATGGCCGTAAAGCCTATCGCATGGGACAAAAGGTAAGGGTACGCTGTACCGATGCAAGCCGCTATAAAAAACAGGTGGATTTTGAAGTAATTCCGACCAAACAAAAGCTACAAAAACGCGCCTTGCCGAAGTACGCAAAAGAACAATCTGCTAAAGGTACGCGTTCAAGAGCTCAGCGCAACAAATCACAGCGTTATAAAGGAAAATGTACTTTTGGAAAAAGTAAACGAGGATAAACAATGAAAAGAATTGATTTTTATAAAACAGTGAGAACCGGCATCCTGCTTCCTCTTTTACTTGTAAGTATCGTAAGCGGTTGTCAAGATAAGCAGGCGGAAAAGCCGAAGGTTGATAAACCGAAAGTAAGTGAATCAACCCCTGAAGAGGATATACGTGTCTCCTTTTTGGCAGTCGGTGATAATCTAATTCACGGCGCTATCTACCTTGACCCCTATCATAAAAGCGCAAAGGGTTATGATTTTTGTTCCGTATACGATCCAATCAAGCCGTATTTAAAAGACATTGATATAAAAAACATCAATCAGGAAACCGTATTGGGCGGTGTGGAATTGGGTCTTTCTCATTATCCGATGTTCAACGGACCGCAGGAAATCGGCGATGCGGTTGCGAATTGCGGCTTTAATTGGATCTCACAAGCAAGCAATCATGCGATGGATGCCGGAGAAGCGGCAATCCAAAATCAGTTGAAGCTATGGGATCGTTATCCTAAAATCACGACAACAGGCATGAATCGTGATCAAGCGGAAGCGGATAAGCTGCGTATCATTGAAGTAAAAGGATTAAAATTCGGCTTATTAAATTATACCTATGGATTGAACGGCTTATCTGCTCCTGTCGGAAAAGAGTACATGGTGAATTTAATCGATGACGATAAAATAAAAAGTGACATTGCGAAGCTGAAACCGCATTGTGATGTAATTCTCGCAAGCATGCATTGGGGTGTTGAGTATGCATACGAAGAAAACGATGAACAGCGTCGGCTTGCACAGCTTTTGGCTGATGAAGGAGTATCCGTTATTATCGGCTCTCACCCGCATGTCTTAGAACCTGCAACCTATATCACTGCGAAGGATCAGCGCAAGGTGCTTGTTTATTATTCGTTAGGTAATTTCCTTTCTGCTCAAGACAGCGGAGATACTATGCTCGGCGGTATGGCAAAATGGGAAATTGTTAAAGATGGCAAAACAAAGGAAATTCGCGTTGAACATGCCGAGCTTTATCCGACTGTTACCCATTATAATAAATCAATTCAGGATTTTAAGGTATATACTTTAAAAGATTACAATGATGAGCTTGCATCGAAGCATTATTTATCCCATGAAATCTCACGTCAGTTCTTTATTGATTTGACAAAGCAAATAATGAAAGAACCGCAAGATATTAAAATCATATATGAATAAACAAGCATGGTAAACGTATATTAAAAGGAGGTGTTATTATGCACAAGATAATCGCTCATAATCGCAAGGCTTCTCATGATTATTTTTTAACCGATCGCTTTGAAGCCGGATTAGTGCTGCAGGGTACGGAAATTAAATCAATACGTAAAGGCAGTGTTCAGCTTAAGGATTCTTATATCAGCTTTGTGAACCATGAGGCTTTTATAAAGGAAATGCACATTTCACCTTATGAGTTCGGTAATCGCTTTAATCATGATGAAACAAGAATCCGTAAGCTTCTGCTGCATAAAGATGAAATCAAGAAGCTACAGGAAAAGGTGAAACTGAAGGGTTTTACGGTCGTACCTGTCTCGCTGTATCTCGATAAAGGCAGAGCGAAGCTGGAAATTGCTTTAGCCAAGGGTAAGAATTTGCATGATAAGCGTGAAAGTGAAAAAGCTAAGGATGCAAAACGTGAAATAGAGAAAGCATTAAAGCATCAATATTAATTTCAGTATTGAATTAAACGCATGATTTGTGGTAAACTATCAGCGTTATCCTATGGGGGTGTCCTTGGTTTCGACAAGGGTATGCTTGATAGGGATTGCAGCCGAGTGGCTCACGTAACAGCCAATTAATTTAAACGCAAAAACTAAATTAGCAAACGTGTTCGGTGGTAACCGTGCCGTTGCTTTCGCTGCCTAATTAACCAATAGCGGTTTGCAGCCTCCTTCTTGTACTCTCATTCTGCGGTACTTGAAGCGAGTCTAACCTTAGTAGAATGTATGGGAAATGATAGTCTGGATCATTTTCAAGAATCCTAACAGACAGCCTCAATAGGTGTTTGTCCGTTCACTACCTATTGAGTTATCAGTAACGGACTAAGCTGTAGACGTTCCTATGGGGAGCTGCTTTTGGACAGGAGTTCGACTCTCCTCACCTCCACCATATAGTCGATTAAGCCTTTGAAATAAGGCTTTTCTTTTGTTTAAACATTGATATTCCACCTGTTGTACCACTTTTTTATTTATACTTTAAATATGATAATATTAAAGAAAAGGAGTGGTAAAATGGCGATAACAAAGTGAAATGGAAAATGGTATATGAAAGGAAAAATCAAAAAGGAATTTATATTTTCACAGATTATAAAATTTCGGTATAAAAAGAACCAAGTCACTAACTCATTTCTCCTTTGACCTTGATAGGCTATTGTTATTTAGTACAGAATAAAATG
This sequence comes from bacterium c-19, assembly GCA_009917405.1. Classification (GTDB taxonomy): domain Bacteria; phylum Bacillota_I; class Bacilli_A; order Erysipelotrichales; family Erysipelotrichaceae; genus C-19. Next base: position 43,062 of record QZED01000013.1, read on the forward strand.
TGGCATCAAATCTGATTTTAAGCAAGTGTAAAAAAACAGCCTACCTCTGCATAAAAGTGATTATAAGTATTAGTGCATTCTAGAATTTTTATTCTAAACCTCTGCCGCAGTCTTGATATTTATTTTATGATAGCATATAATATAGACAGGCAAAAAGGTTGTAAGTGCCACTACAGAGCAAAAAAGCAATCATGGCAGTGGTTGCTTTTTATTTACAAATAAGCCGACGCTGGCAGGCATCGGCTTAAGGCTGATCATACTATTCGTTTCCATCCAGTCATTTGCAAATGAGATGGCAAATCACACCTGCTATGATGGAAATAAAAATAGGAGAGTGTTTCATTTTTTGTGTAAATCGTAGATATCGGGAAAAAGCGAAAGCAATGCCCCCTTTTTCTTATACTCAAAGCGATTAGCTCATATTGACAATCTTATACAAAAATATGAAACGAAGCTTTGAGATGATAAATAAGGCGAGAATTTTTATTTGTCGCGGTGTATATATGATATAATTATAAAAAATGACGAGGTGCTTCAAATGAAAAATATACTGATCCATGGATTGGGACAGAATGCCCAAAGCTGGAATCAAATATCTGAATATCTGAACAAAAACGCAATAACTCCCCTATGTCCTGATTTACTTTCGCTCCTGCAAAATAACGAGAAGGATTTTACTGCTCTTTATCATTCTTTTTGTACCTATTGTTTAAACCAAAACGAAAAGCTGAATCTTTGCGGTTTATCATTAGGCGGTGTTTTATCATTAGAATTTGTAAAGCAGTATCCCGAAAAAGTAAACTCATTGATTTTAATCGGTACACCGTATAAGATACCAAAAGCATTATTCAAACTACAGGGAATCATCTTTCATCTGATGCCGAAATCCGTATTTTACGAAATGGGCTGTGACAAGAAATCATTTATCAGCTTGGTTAATTCAATGGGTGCGCTTAAAATTCATGAAGAATTGGATAAAATCACTTGTGATACCTTAGTTTTATGCGGAATTAAAGATAAAGGAAACAAAAAGGGAGCCATTGCCCTAAATGAGCATATAAAGAGCAGTCAACTTGAATTCATCGAGAAAGCTTCACACGAGGTCAATATTGAGAATCCGGATAAACTCGCCGAGATCATTTTAGCTTTTTGGAAAACCAAGCAATAAAATACAGTCTCCTATTTCTTATAACAGCCAATACTCTCATTGTGTAAAAATAATGAGTATGATAAAAAAGCTTGTAAACAGTGAGGAAAATAGTGGAATTCCTATCACTTAATCGCAGAGGGAATCAAGTAACAGGCAGAAACATATGTTAAATAATTGCGTTATAAATAAGATCGAAATAAGTATAAATAGTGAATATTATTTTGCCTCATGACGACTCTGATAAATCATGCTATAATAAAAGCACTCATATTCAACAGGTGAACACATGAAAAATAATCGATTATTCGCAATTATCTATCTACTTTTAACAAACGAAACGATGACTGCCGCAGAACTTGCAGCTTACTTTGAAGTATCTACACGCACCATATACCGAGATATCGATGCATTGAGCGAATGCCATATCCCGGTTTATATGAGCAAGGGTAAAAACGGTGGTATTCGTCTGTTAGACAATTATAAATTGGATAAGGCACTGTTGAGTGATGAAGAACAAAAACAAATATTGTTTTCGCTCCAAAGCATAAACAAGCTGGAAATCGATAACACTTCTATCTATGAAAAGCTAAAGCAAGTCTTTTCCAAACAAGACATTGATTGGTTTGAAGTTGATTTTTCTGTGTGGAGTAAGTCTGAACGACATAAAAAAAACTTTGAGTTGTTAAAAAAAGTCGTTATCGCACAACAGCGCATTACCTTTAACTATCACAGCACTTATGGCGAATATACAAAACGATATGTGAATCCTTATAAGCTTTGCTTCAAGCATAACGCATGGTATTTATACGCCTATGATAACGATAAGCAGGCAGAGCGTTTCTTTAAAATACTGCGTATGAAGGATATTGAAATCAGTGATGAAGTATTTGAGCGAAAAGCGGCAGTTATGACATTTCATCAAAGCGATCTGCCGAAATATGCCCCCAATCTTGTTCATTTACAGTTGTTAATTAATAAGCAACAGGCATATCGTATCTATGATGAATTTGATGAAGCTTTCGTCAAAATAAATGAACACGGTGATTTTATAATCGATGTTGAATTTCCCGAAAGTGAATGGATTTACGGCTTTATTCTTTCTTTCGGAAATGATGTAACCGTATTATCCCCCGAATATGTCAAAGCGGAAGTCATCGCAAGGCTGAAAAAAAGTCTAAATAATTATTTATAATATGACAATACGTTGTCATATTATATTTGTTATAATAAAATCATCGAGAGGAGTGGAAATATGAGCTTTGATTTTAAAAAAGAGTATAAAGAATTCTATCTGCCGAAACAACAACCGCAGACAGTATGTATTCCGAAGATGAATTTTATCGCTGTGAAAGGAAAAGGTGATCCGAACCAAGAAAACGGAGAATACAAGCAAGCACTGGAAGCCTTGTATACGATTGCTTATACAATCAAGATGAGCTATAAGGGAGAACATAAAATCGATGGTTTTTATCAGTATGTGGTACCGCCGCTTGAAGGATTGTGGTGGCAGGAAGGTATTTGCGGAATGGATTATTCACGAAAAGATAAATTGTGCTTTATTTCAATGATCCGACTTCCTGATTTTGTCACAGAGAATGATGTCACATGGGCAAAGAAAACTGCTGAAAAAAAGAAACAAAAGGATTTTTCAAAGGTAGCGTTTTTCACTTACGAGGAAGGGGAATGTGTGCAATGCATGCATATCGGCAGCTATGATGATGAACCTGCCACACTCGCATTAATGGAAAATTTCATGGAAGCAAACGGTTATGAATGCGCCATTAGTGATACGCTGTTTCATCATGAAATTTATTTGAGCGACCCGCGCAAATGTAACAGTGCAAATCTGAAAACAGTAATTCGTCATCCGATCAGGAAAAAGACTGCCTGATGGAAACAATACAAGCAAAATCGCTTCTTCATAAGATTGCGCACGGCGAGATGTGGTTTGGCTCTGACTACAATATGAATTTATATCGAGGCTGTTGTCATCGATGTATCTATTGTGACTCCCGAAGCAGTTGTTATAAGATCACAGATTTTGATCGCGTAAAAGTGAAAAAGGATGCGCTTTTAATTCTCCGAAAAGAGCTGAAATCAAAACGGCATAAAGGAGTCATTCAACTCGGAGCGATGTCTGATTCCTATAATCCTTTTGAGCAAGAATACGAAATCACCCGAAACGCACTGGCTTTAATTGCTCATTACGGCTTCGGCTTATCACTGGAAACGAAAAGCAATCTGATTGTCAGAGACATTGATTACTTACAGAGAATTCATCAAAATGCCGATATGATCCTAAAGCTGACGATTACTGCATACGATGATGCACTGTCACAAAAAATCGAACCGGGTGTTTGTGTATCATCAGAGCGCTTTAAGGCATTAAAAGCACTTTCTGCACAAGGGTTCTTTACCGGTGTTGTACTCTCACCCATCTTGCCCTTTCTCACCGATACCGACGAAAATATCAAAGCGATTATTCATGCTGCATATGAAAACGGCGCAAGCTTTGTTTATACAATCGGCGGTGTTACACTAAGAGAAAATCAGCGTGATTATTACTATGAACAACTTGACCGATTGTTTCCCGGCTTAAGGAATAAGTATCAAAACAGCTACGGAAATCGCTATTTATGCATGTCAAAAAATCGTGAGCTGATTAAAGTGTTTCAGGCAGAGTGTGAGAAATACGGTTTGTTATACCGTATGAGGGATATTATTCGTGCCTATAAAAAAGAACAGCCGCAACAATTAACCTTAAATCTATAGGTATCACCATGTACTTCCATATAGGCAAATAGATAGGAGCGTAATCTTTATGTCAACAGAAAATATATTGAAAGCAGAGTTTTTAGCCAATATTCATAGGCTGCACACAACACCTATGGGGATTTCAAGAATCAAACGCAATCTTGACTTAGAATGTGATGATGTTGTTGCCTATTGCCAAAGTACCATAGCGGATCCGCATTGTTTTATTTATCGCTGCGGTAAAAATTGGTATTGTGATTTAAACGGTGTTGAAATCACGGTAAATGCACATAGCTACACAATCATCACCGCTCATAAGAAAAGCATAAAATAAACAGGCATGTGCCTGTTTATTTTCATATTATACATTATATTGAAACTTCAAAGTATCCATCAACTTCTGTGTTTGTGGATACGCTACTTCAAATAGTGTGGAGTAAAAAGTCCACACCAGTTGATGGAATC
>QZED01000138.1 GCA_009917405.1 bacterium c-19
TATATTCTGTTAAATCAAAATATAACGGCAGATGATCTAAACAATCACGGAACCGGTAATAAGTACTATATTCAAGTAGATGTGACAGACAATAATAAGAATACAAGAACAGTCGATATTATCATCGTGATAGAAGATGCCGATGCGGATTATTACTTTGTGGATCCAATCAAAGGAACGAAGCTGGCAAAGACAGCTGCTTTCGGAAAGATTAATGTGCCAGTTTATACGGCAACGTATGCGAAGAATGGAACGATTGATGTAAAAGCGAACTTTGATTCCACATACAGTGAAGTGATGCAGGTAGATGAACCGACAATTGATATAGCCGAAGATGTGATTGAACACAATAATCTGAATCATTTCAATATTGAGAATGCGAGTGATTCGGATGGAGATTACAGTAACGGCGGAGATGCATATGTAAAGGCATGTATGGAAGCACATGATGGTTATGCGGCACAATGTATCTACGCTAAAGTAGTCATTGAAAAAGCAGATCAAAATGACTTTGCCTTTGTGAATACACCGAAATGGACAGTAGGAAAAACGGTCGCAACGATCACCCCGGAGTATAACAATCAGCTATCAGAGGGAGATGTGCTGTTACAAAGCAGTGATGATACAATCGCAGAGATACAGCCGCCTGTGCAAGAAGAAAACCAAAGCTTTAAGACAATGGGAAAACCGGGAACGATCACCTTAACAGCGACAGCCCCTGAGGATCGAAACTATAACAGTAAGACAGTCACAACAGAACTGGAAGTGAGTGAGAAACCACCTACCACCTTACAGTTGTATGCAGAACCGATGACGTATGGAGATGAAGGGAAGAAAGCGAAGATCATCAGCGGATATAAAAAAGGAGTACCGGCATACTTCTATGTGGATGACAGTACGATACTGGAAGTAGACAGTACAGCGATCAACACCAAAGAGCGAGACAG
>QZED01000139.1 GCA_009917405.1 bacterium c-19
TATATTCTGTTAAATCAAAATATAACGGCAGATGATCTAAACAATCACGGAACCGGTAATAAGTACTATATTCAAGTAGATGTGACAGACAATAATAAGAATACAAGAACAGTCGATATTATCATTGTGATAGAAGATGCCGATGCGGATTATTACTTTGTGGATCCAATCAAAGGAACGAAGCTGGCAAAGACAGCTGCTTTCGGAAAGATTAATGTGCCTGTTTATACGGCAACGTATGCGAAGAATGGAACGATTGATGTAAAAGCAAACTTTGATTCCACATACAGTGAAGTGATGCAAGTAGATGAACCGACAATTGATATAGCCGAAGATGTGATTGAACACAATAATCTGAATCATTTCAATATTGAGAATGCGAGTGATTCGGATGGAGATTACAGTAACGGCGGAGATGCATATGTAAAGGCATGTATGGAAGCACATGATGGTTATGCGGCACAATGTATCTACGCTAAAGTAGTCATTGAAAAAGCAGATCAAAATGACTTTGCCTTTGTGAATACACCGAAATGGACAGTAGGAAAAGCAGTCGCAACGATTACTCCTGAGTATAACAATCAGCTATCAGAGGGAGATGTGCTGTTAAAAAGCAGTGATGATACAATCGCAGAGATACAGCCGCCTGTGCAAGGAGAAAACCAAAGCTTTAAGACAATGGGAAAACCGGGAACGATCACCTTAACAGCGACAGCCCCAGAAGATCGAAACTATAACAGTAAGACAGTCACAACAGAACTTGAAGTGAGTGAGAAACCACCTACTACCTTACAGCTGTATGCGGAACCGATGACATATGGAGATGAAGGGAAGAAAGCGAAGATCATCAGCGGATATAAAAAAGGAGTACCAGCCTACTTCTATGTGGATGACAGTACGATACTGGAAGTAGACAGTACAGCGATCAACACCAAAGAGCGAGACAG
>QZED01000140.1 GCA_009917405.1 bacterium c-19
AAATGGCATAACTATCTAGTAGATGTAGTGATCGATACAGCGAACACCATGGCAAGTGCAGGAGTGTATGATCAAATCTCAAATACAAATACCTTTACGAACGTAAACAAACAGCGCTTTACAATCAATAAAGAAGATGACAACGAAACAGACATCTACTTTAGAATTGATCCGAACGGAACAGATGCGCATAAAGGAGCGATCAGTGAGAAAGTACAAGAACATGTAAAGATTGATATGACAAAGCCAAAGATTGTAAGCATCACAGGCTATCCGGTAAACCAAGACGGAGTATCAAGTCTGTTAAATGAGATCACCTTAGGACATTACTTTAAGCCGGGAGTACAAGTAGAGATCAAAACCGATGATCCACAGCCAAATACAAGAGGAACGGTAAAGGTAAGCGGAATCAAGGAAGTCAGCTATCAAGTATATGAGTTAGATGATCAAGGTATAATGACAAGCACCACACCAATTCAAGAAGATACAGGCAAACCGGGAACGAATAAGATCTTAAGCTTTAAGATTAACAATATCGGAAACTATCGAGTATGTGCAACAACGATAGACAATGCGACAAATGAATCAGAAGAAAAGTGTTCAGATTTAAATGTAAAGAAAATTGATTATGATGTGGACGGAGACGGAATCCCTGATTTCAATGATCCTGATGGCGATGGATGTCCTGATTTAAACATCAAGTGGAAAGATCCAAACGATACAAAAAAATGGATTGTGATCAATGGCGATCGAGACAGAGATGGTATCCCTGACTTAAACATCGATAGTGACGGAGATGGAAAAGCAGACTTGAATATCGATACAGACAATGACGGCAAGCCAGATCTAAATCTAGTCATCTTAAAAAAGACCGATTGGAAGCCAACCAAATGTGTGAAACAAGACATCGACAACGGAATCTTAGAGGAATACTGTACAGGCAC
>QZED01000141.1 GCA_009917405.1 bacterium c-19
AAATAGGTGTATGATATCGTCATCAAGGAGATGATGAAGATGAAAGAAAAGATAAAGATGGATGTAAATAAGTGTTTAACTGATTTAATGGAACAGTACGAATATGAAGATATTAAAGAATTATTTGAAGCATTAAATAATAGTATATTCAAAAAGGAATTATTTGCCTACATGTCAAAAGAATTAGATGAAGAAAATTTGAAATGCCCTTACTGCGGAAACCAACATGTTCATAAAAATGGAAAGACACCTCAAGGAGTACAACGCTATAAATGTACCTGTAAAAAAACGTTTATACTAAGACATAATACGTTAATGTATCACTCTCACTTATCTAGTGAGCAATGGAATATGATGTTATGTAGTACATTAAATAATGACTCTCTCCAAAAGATGGCTGGTTTAACCGGTATCAGTATTACATCTGCATTTTATTGCCGTCATAAGATTTTATATGTCCTCGTTCAGATCATGAATGAGGATATTCTTTTAGATGAAGCGGAATTAGATGAAACGTATCTTACATTTGAACAAGAAGGATATGTGAGAAAAGAAAAAAGGGGTATCAGTGAAGATAAAATCGGTATTGCCTGTGCCATTGATATACATGATAACATCGTTTTATCTGTGGCAGATAGAGGAAGACCCACATCAAAAACTTTGATAGAGATATTTGACAAAACAATGACCCATGGCATGAAAATTATATCCGACAGTCAAAGAAGTTATCATCCTTTAATGAAACATCTCCAAGCAGATTGGAAGAAGATACCTTCACGCAAGCAAGAAATTGAAGGATATACGCTTGATAGGGTCAACAAATTACACGAGCAAATAAAGACGTTTTTCCGTGGTAAACGAAATGTAGCAACGCACTATTTACAAGGATATTTAGCGTTATTTCAGTATAAAAGGAAGCATC
>QZED01000142.1 GCA_009917405.1 bacterium c-19
GCTTGACGGTAAAGATTATATTGTGAATCTTACTGACACAGAACATATCAAGACAGTGACCAGCTGTGATCCGGTGAAAAAACAGGCGTTTAAACTTGCAAAATTCAAAAGCAGTAACTCTGCCATAAAACCGAATCTTCCGGGTGCTGAATTCACTGTTATATTAGAACGATACGTTCAAAAATATGGTTGGGATCAAGCATTAAGAATCGCAAAAGATGAAAATGATGATCGTATATTATCAAGTGAATGGGATGTTTTGACTACAGATAATGAAGGAACGGCTGAAAGTAAAAAGCTACCATATGGAAAATACCGAGTGAAAGAAACAAAGATACCCGGTAAACCCGGAGAACTTCAAGCAGTGCCAGATTTCTTTGTGAATATTGATGAAGACAGTGATATTGTAAAGCCTTGGATCTTTCTTGAAGATGATGAATTAAGATCGATTGTAGCGATAGAAAAAGAAGACAGTCAAACACATAACACGATCCGCCTTGCCAATGCAACTTTTAAAGTAAAGTGTTTAAAGGACAATGGAGAATTCCACGAAGGTGATTATGTCGGCTGGTGGCAGTGGTCTCCTATTCCTCATTACGTCAATACCTTCCATACAGATGACAGAGGTGTAGTTATGCTTCCCGAAGAACTTCCGGTAGGAATGTATCAGGTAGAGGAAATCGAATCACCGATCGGCTATTTAATCGGCGCAACGAGTACGCCGTTTGAAATCACAGCGAATACATTCCACCAGCAACTAGGTCCCGACGATGAAACGATTATTACAACGGTTATTTATGAGGATACACCGGTCAAAGGAAAAGTAAAGGTACAAAAGGAAGCGATGTTGTTTAAAGAATATGTATCCACTCAAACAGAATACGGAGAATTGTTTACTCCCGT
>QZED01000143.1 GCA_009917405.1 bacterium c-19
AACGAAAAGAACTGGACGAATCAAAGCATTACCTTAAGACTGAAAGCAAGTGATGATTCAGCTTTAACAAACCAACAGATCAGCTTTGATCAAGTCACATGGCAAGCAATGACAAACGGTACATATACAATACCGAAAACAAGCTCGATTGATGATGAAACGTATTATGTGAAAGCTACAAATATAGATGGAGATGAAATCACAGCGAGTATTAAGATCAAGCTTGATGTAGATAAGCCCGAAGCATTAAAGATCACTTATCAGGAAGTAAAACAAAGTGCCTTGAGATCTTTCTTAAGAGCGATCACCTTTAATCAGATGTTCAATAAAGAACAGGATGCGAAGTTCACAGCGAATGATACATTGAGCGGAATCGATTATTACGAATATGAGATTAGAGAAAAAGACAATGAAGGAAACAATGTCGGAACTGTGAAAAAAGGCAAAGGAAGCAGCTATCGCTTATCAGGAGATAAGAACTATGAAGTCAAGGTGAAAGCCTATGACAAAGCAGGAAATGCCAGTGAAACAGTGATAGAGCAAGTACAGGTAGATACAAAACCGCCGGTGATCAGCGGAGTTAAAGATAAGAGTGAATATAAGTATTACTATTTACCGAGATATATCAAAGTACATGATGAAGTCAGTGGTTTATCTTACAGTGAATATAACAAAGATGGAGATACTGTAACACTTGAAGATAATGTTGAGACAAAGATAGATGAAATCGGAGAATATGAGGTATATGCGGCAGATAATGTAGGGAATGAGATCACGATTACATTCAAGATTGTACCACTACCAGATATTGAAACAGAGATTGATGGAAGTGATGAATCAAAAGATATTATTGATCAAGTCATCGATGAATTAGATGAAATCAAAAACAAGATAGA
>QZED01000144.1 GCA_009917405.1 bacterium c-19
AAATCGTCCGCTTCATAACTGCCCAACGCAGACTTGGAGAGGTTCGTCTGCTCTGCAAGCTGTTCCAGCGTCAAGCCACGCTGCACACGCAGGTCTTTCAAGCGTTCTTGAATGGATAAAGACATTTTCTCGCCCTCCTTGTCTGTTCGATAAATCGGAAGTTAGTGAATCGGTAATAATTCCATATTTTTTGCCCGCTTTAGATTTATTTTAAGGTCGTCATATCCAAACGGCTTGCCATGTCCCGGATATATTAGATTTGGTCTAAGTGCGATGATTGTTTCCCAAGATTTTAGGAAATCCGTTTTATCCTCCGCCCAAATAGTTATTCTGTGTAAACTTGGCAATCCGTTCATAGCAGCGTCGCCGCAGAATAGAGAACCGTCATTAGTTAAAAGAGATATGGAATCGGCGGTGTGACCGGGAGTATCAATGATTTTTCCTTGCAATAAAAGTTCCACTTGCTTACGGTTTTGTTCGGTCACTTGAATACATCTACATGAATATTCTTGCGTTATTGGAGGAAACAAATGCTTGCCCTTGCCAACAAATTTCATTAAGAAACAAAAGAGCAAGGCAATCTTGGTTGTGCAACCGCCATGAAAAGAGTTTTGCCCTTTATATAATCTTTCTAACGCCTTGTCACTCATAACGATTTGAATGTCAGAGCATTCCGAGAGTATTTCATTCAAATAGCCTGCATGGTCATCGTGAGCGTGTGTCAGAAAAATATATCGTATCTGTTGAGGGGCTATTTGCATCTTTGCCAGTTGCTTTTTGAAATGTGCAAATCCTCTTTCATACCCTGTATCAATCAGTACATAGCCGTTGTCAATAGGATATATCCAATTATTTACTATCCTGCTTCCTGCATTGAGCATAGATGTTCTCTC
>QZED01000145.1 GCA_009917405.1 bacterium c-19
TGATTTCGATTGGTTTTGGAAGCACCTGTACCGTTATTGTTTTACTTAGCGGTACCTCTCCGTCTGCCGTTCTTGTCACCTTGATTTGGATATTTGTACTTCCGCTGTACTTCAATGCATCAAATTCCGCTTTGTTTCCCGTCACTGTCGGATTGGAGATGTAGGTCGTATTGTCTACCGCAAAGGTATACTGTACATTCGTACTGCTTGAATCATCCTGCAGACTTCGGATTGTGAAATGATCGCCGTAGATGATTTTACCCGGTCGATTCAATGCCAATGTATTCTCATTCGGTCCCATAATATGCATCATGCCGTCTGTTCCTACCTTGTTGTAGTTGCGATTGCCCGGCTTCTCTACATGTAACGGAATATCTAACCCATTATTTCCGCTGTAGCTGTATTCAATACTCACTCCGTCATTCGTCCATGCAATCGATGTGCTGATACTGTTATCTATCGTTATGAAGTAACTTGTATCATTCACTGTGACTCCACCGGCATTACTTGAGATATTCTGTTCATTGATGACAGGCGTTACTGTTCCGTTTCCGCTTGTCGCATACGTCACTCCCGCAAACGATATCGTTTGATTTGCCTTTGTGATATTGATCGGTACCTCTATTGTCTTATCCGCATACTTCCCGCTCGGATCATGACTCGTTGCTTCTACGATCACCTTGCCTATTTGGCTAGGTGAGATACTCGCATTCAGTATTGTAACTAACCCTGTCGGACTTACCGATATCACATCGGTAGGACTTCCGTTTTTCAGTTTGTAGGTTACTGTAGAGCCTGTCGGATTCCCTGCCGTATATAATTGAATCGTTTTACTTGGCGCATATACTTCACTGATCGCATTATACTTGTT
>QZED01000146.1 GCA_009917405.1 bacterium c-19
AAGGAAATCGTTTGACTTGCTTTTGTGATATTGATCGGAAGTTCGATTGTTTTATCTGCATAGTTTCCGCTCGGATCATGACTTGTCGCTTCGACAATCACTCTGCCGATTTGACTCGGTGAAATTGTCGCATTCAGAATCGTTACTAAACCACTCGAATCTATCGAGATCACATCAGTAGGACTTCCTGCCTTTAACTGATACGTTACTGTAGAACCGGTCGGATTTCCTGCCGTATATAATTGAAAAGTCTTCGCCTTTTCATATTGTTCTACATAAGCACTGTAGGCAGTACCGCTTTTCGGCAATTCATTTCCTGCATTATCTGTATATATGAACTTCTGCGCTCCTGCTGTTACCGTAAAGGTCAGTTCTGCATAGGCATCTGCCTGTCCTGCCGCCCCTTGTTTCTCCGCTACAATCGTTACCGTTCCTACTCCGTGAATCGTTATCGCTCCGGTATTTTCATTGATCTCAATTACATTCGTGGATCCATCTTTTATTTTGTATTTTACTGGATTTGTATTTGTACTGCCCTTTACCGTCGCAAAGACAGTTACTCCTGTTTCTGTCGCTGTTACACTCTTTTGACTGATCATATTGATTGCGGCTGTGGTTTCATAGAATTGTAAGTTTTCAGCTCCTGCCACTCCGACATTCACCGTAACTGCTATATCCTTACTGCTCCAGTTGTCTGATACTCTCACCGTGAAGTGATAACTTCCTACTCCTAATTCAGATCCTGCTTTTACTTTAATCGTTCCTTTATTGGAACCTGTAGTAATTTGAAACATTCCCGAATCTTGTCCGTTGATGATCTCATAACGATATGTCGTTTGTGTACCACCGATTGTATCGGG
>QZED01000147.1 GCA_009917405.1 bacterium c-19
GATGGTATCCCCGATGTAAATATCGATACAGATGGAGATGGAAAACCGGATGAAAATATCAAAGAAATCACTGAATGGAAACCTGATAAAAATGTCGATGGTGAATTTCCGTTCGATACAATGACTTTCGATGAATCACAGGAACCAAATAAGCCTGATGAACCTAAAGATCCCGATCAACAAGGGCATGATACTGATGTAAAAGGTACTTACTATCCGGGAGATAGTGTCGGTGGGGCTTTAACAGGTGATAATACCTCACTTATGATGTATATCGGCTTCTGTTTCACAACTCTCGGAATCATCTTGTTTCTTGTTTATAAGAAACAAGAATTCATAAATAAATCATAAAGCAGCTAATTATATGTAATCAGCTGCTTTTCCTTTATATATAATATTTAATTGTTGAAACAAAATTAATTTGACAGATATAGTAAAAGGCGCAAAATTTAAGGGGAGAATGCGCCTTTTACCATATTATAGGGATAGAATGATATACGTAAATTTAGGGATAGTTTTAGGGGATTCATTTACGTATAGACAAGTGTTGCTTAAGCACCTGTCATATATAGTATAACTGATTCAAAAGACGAATTTTGTCGAATCATGTTGGGAAATAAAAAAATAAGAAGAAATTTTCGCTTTTATAATGAATTGAATCTATTCCTGAATTGCAAGTAGAAAGTGGAAATAAGATAAGAGATTAAACATAGAAGCAAGAATCATCATAGAAACCAATGATAGTTAATTCATGTAAGAAAGATTGTTCAGCGGAAATGTAGCCAAGAATCTTTCTTTTCTTATTGTTAATCTGCCGATTTATGGAACGAGAAACAGCTATATCAAC
>QZED01000014.1 GCA_009917405.1 bacterium c-19
GTTGATATAGCTGTTTCTCGTTCCATAAATCGGCAGATTAACAATAAGAAAAGAAAGATTCTTGGCTACATTTCCGCCGAACAATCTTTCTTACATGAATTAACTAACATTGGTTTCTATGATGATTCTTGCTTCTATGTTTAATCTCTTATCTTATTTCCACTTTCTACTTGCAATTCAGGAAAGCTTTTAAACTGCAATTATTTAAATTGATTAGATTATCAAGATTCACATTCTTTTGAATTCATCAGTTTGGCTATTTCCGGTCGAAGTGTTTCATCTATGTCTAAAAGATCCATTACTTCATTCGCTGACTTTTGCGTTTTTTTCATCATACGAATCACCATCTCATATGCCATTTCTATTCTGCCCTTAACAACACCCTGTGTTATTCCTTGTTTGATTCCTTGTTTAATTCCCTGCTTGATCCCTTGCGTAATCCCTTGTTTGATTCCCTGTTTGATTCCTTCCGCTCTCAACCCCTGTGATAGATTGCACATCTCTTCGACCTCCTCATCTATTTGCTTTGTCATCATTATACCATAGTTTTTTTCTAATTGGCACTTTTTATCACTTGGCGTCATTTTAGCTTTAAATAGTATGTATAACATTTCCATTAAGCTATGTTCTTGATCGTTAAGATCATATCCGCTGTTGGGATAGATCATTACAACAGACAACTTGTCGTATTCTTCTATCGGAAAATGATATTCCTTTTCAAAACACTCTTCTTTGATCGTATATTTATTAAATACTCCCTCTGTTTGCTTTGATGAATTCATCACAATCCAAATAGAATATACTTTTTTCAGTTCCTTAAAGTTTGAATGTGTGAATCCGCCTTTTCTGTTTTTCTGTCCGGCTAATAATCTGCTGCAGTAATATACTGCTCGACTTAATAACGGATAAAATGTATAACAGCTGTTTTGTGCTTCAATATTGATAAATAATCCAATCGTCTCATTCTCTGATGAATCGGGTAGCTTCGCATCAAACAATATATCGTATTTAATGACTGCACCGTGAATCGATTGATCTTCTGTATTCAGACCTTTTATTTTACCCGTATCATCTTCTATTGTAACATTCAGCTGCGGATCATTTTCAATATAACGCGATATTTCCTCAACAGGCAGGTCTTTGTATTCAGAAACACATTCTTTCATAATCAATGCCAATATTTGTTTATTGCTTAGAATTTTCTTGCAATATTCATCATAAGCTTGATTTAATTGATTGTAATCAAGTGCATCCGCAATTTCCAACTTTGTGCTCATAATTATCCTCCTTATAAATATAGGCGAGAGATGTCACAATTTCCCTCTATTTATTACATACACGCTAAAAAGGAAATTACGAAAAAAAGATAAAAAAAGTTTAGATTTTTTTCTTTTTCTTTTCTTTGTACACTAATCAGATGCGATTATCTCACTGAAGAACATAAAAAAAACGAGCCTTAACCCGTTTTATATTTCATTGAACTTGCTTGTCACTGCTTATGTGATCGCTGATTCGTATATATAGAAGAAGCGCTTAATACAAGCAAAAAGATTTGTGCGGTCTGTACCCAAAAAATTGTATAATCCATTAAACCGTGGATAAGAACTGTCAATAAGAAGGCCAGAATCAGTGAAAATAAGCGAATATTGATACGCTGTTTATACAAGTGCCATATTTCTTTACCGTTTTGATAAAAATAAGGTATTAACAGAGCGATGCCGATAATGCCAAAGCTCAACAGCGGATCCAAATACAGACTGTGTGCATGTTGGGTGGGCGGACCGCCGTATTGCTTGAATGAATGCATATAAGTCAACGGACCTTGACCAAGCAAAAAATGCTCCTTAATCCCGTGAAGCGCCGTATTCCAAATATCAGTACGAACATCAAAGTACATTAACAAATTATCGTATCGCGGAAACAGCTGCGGATCAATAAATAATGCAATCGCACCGATCATAAATATACTGATAGTACCGATAAAAAACTTCTTATGATTATTAAATAAAAACATCAGCGGAATGGTGATAAGAAATGCCAGCCAAGCCGTGCGGCATCCGCTGAGATACAGTCCCAATAAATTACATGTAATCGTTATTAAATAAAAGATTACACGTCTTGTTGTTTTTACATTCATCATTTTATATACACACATCAGAATTAAAAATTCTACCATCATACCGTAATAATTCGCATTAAAAAAAGTGGAATTTACACGATACATCGGTTCATCTGCGACCTCAAAGGTAAAGAAATCATAATCTAATGTTTGCACGATTGAATAATACTCCATCAGCGCCCAAAGAAAGCAGAATAAGGATATAATACAACATGCATCAACGATTAATTCAAATAAACGCGCCGTCACTTTCGTTCGATAAAACAATATAAACAAGAATACCGCGGCAATACCTAACGTACAAACAGCACCTAAATAATTTTGATAAAACAATGAAACTGTACCGGTTAATGCACAAAAGGCAAATACATAATAAGCCTTTGGATATTCCTTAATAATTGCGGGTAGTCTGCCTTTGCATAATAAATATAGTAAAATGATACCAATCAGGGTCAGTGAACAGAAAAACGGTAAAAAGATACTGCATACCGCAGCCATGATCAAATACTCTTCAAAATCATAACCGTCAAATTTACGATGGTAAAAATTCAAGGCTCTTTGAATCAGCAACAATTTCACTCACTTCCCTTCTGTATCGAAGATCAATTGTATGTATTATAGCATATGCATACAAAGCAATCGTATTTCTTACAGATTTGATACATAAATCTATCCCGTTATTATTACAAAAGTAAGCACTGCTTCCTTATAAGATATTATCTCTGCTCATAAAACATTCGAGATGTGACATGAACAGACAGCGTCAGACATTATTTTTGAAAAGATTGTTCAATCGCATCCGCAATACGCTCACTGGCATGACCATCACCGTATGGATTGGCGGCATGAGCCATCGCTTCATAAGCCTTTTGATCTGTTAACAATGTCTTTGTCATCGTATAAATCGTTTCTTCCTCGGTGCCTGCCAGTTTTAATGTACCTGCCGCAATTCCTTCCGGACGTTCTGTTGTATCACGTAATACCAGTACCGGTTTACCGAGGGAAGGCGCTTCCTCTTGAATTCCGCCGCTGTCGGTCAAAATCAAGTAGGATTGTGCAAGAAAATTATGGAAATCAAACACTTCCAACGGTTCAATCAAACGAATTCGCTCATGATCATTGAATATTTCTTTAGCGGTATCGCGAACCAACGGATTCATATGAATCGGATAAATGACTTTAACATCACTATGTTCATTGACAATACGTTTAATTGCTTGAAACATATGGCGCATCGGCTGCCCTAAGTTTTCACGGCGATGTGCCGTCAACATAATTAAGCGACTGTCTTTCGCCCATGTCAGTTGCGGATGTTCATAGGATTCTTTTACCGTAGTCTTCATCGCATCAATTGCCGTATTGCCGGTCACAAAAACACTCGTTTCCGGTTTACCTTCTTTTAATAAATTCTCTTTGCTTAGCTCAGTCGGTGCGAAATGATAATCAGCCATAACTCCGACCATTTGGCGATTCATTTCCTCGGGGAACGGTGAATATTTACAATAAGTGCGCAGCCCCGCTTCCACATGTCCGATAGCGACCTGTTGATAATAGGCAGCCAAGGCGCCGGCATATGTCGTTGTTGTATCTCCGTGAACCAAAACCAAATCCGGCTGTTCCTTTTGAATCACCTGTTCCAGTCCAATCAATACTCTTGAGGTGATCTGACTCAGGGTCTGTCCCTGCTTCATAATATCTAAATCATAATCAGGAATTATTTGAAAAGTTTCCAACACCTGATCCAGCATCTGCCGATGCTGCGCCGTAACACATACAATCGTTTGGATATTCTGACGCTTTTGCAGCTCTTTTACTAAGGGTGCCATTTTGATTGCTTCCGGTCTCGTACCGAATACTGTCATTACTTTTATCATAGAATGCCTCCATTTCCGATAATTTCACTTTTTATCGTGTGTTTTTTGCTTTTTCAGCTTTCTGAGCTTAAATAAAAATAATACATGTGTTTGATAGAACTTCTTAATACGCTTCGGTTCCTTCATCAAGCGATACAGCCATTCCAATTTACACTTAATCAAAATAGCGGGCGCTCGCTTCTTAGTACCACTCAATACATCAAGACTGCCACCGACTCCGATAAACAAACCTTTCTGAAACTGCTTTAAATGATGATACACCGCCAGTTCTTGTTTAGGCACTCCGAGTGCCACCAGAATCAAATCCGGCTGTTGCTTCACCATATCTTCAAAGACTGCGTCTTCCTTATTATCAAATCCGTTTTTCATGCCGACAATTTGCAGTTCGGGATATGCCTGTTGCCATTTGCTTTGTAAAGCATCCAGCACTTCCTGTCTAGTACCGTAACAATACACGCTTAATTGATGCCGTGCACAGTATTCCACCATTTTAGCAACCGTATCGACACCGGCAATCTTTCCCCATATCTGATAATCCAGCATCCTTGCCGCTTTTACCACACCCTCACCGTCCGGTGAAATCATAATCTGCTCATCTAATAATAGCTGATGCAGCTCTTTATTTTCAAGCGCTCTTGAAAAGATTTCCGGGTTTGCTGTTACCAAAAGACATTTTTTTCGTTCCTGTAATTTCGTTTCTAAGTTTTCATAAAATGCTCGATCACTGCCTTTATAAAGCTTTTCCAAATACTCAAACATTATGTTCACCAGCCTTTTTTTCATGACATTGATAATAGATCAACGCTAATAGAATACTCATATATACAGATGCATTCGGTCTTCTTAAGATCGCTCCCGAATACTCTGCCGATCCTAATTGTAACAGAAAAGTGATTAACAATGCAAAATTGAGAGGTGTTAATGCTCCTTTGAAATCTTTTAATATACGTTTCAAAATCATCAAACCGAACCATGCGAGGAATGCAATATACAAACCGAAACCGATATATCCGAAATAGTAAAGAATCGCCGGATAATCATTTTCTAGATCAAATCCGTCTCCGTCAGGATTATGGACATTGGTGTATTCAAATCCGACCAAACGGGTCAATGTATCACTATCTTCCCAAATCATTGCCGAGTTCATGCGTTTCAGCTTGCGTACATCACTCATAATCCATGCGGTAGGCAAATAACCGTATTCGCGAAGAATTCGTTCTGTACCGAATCGCTGTACCATTTCTTGATTTAACAGCGGTGTATAATATGTTATAATCCGTTGCTTCACAGCGGGATCGGCAAACAGATCATCAAGTGTCAAATGGTCTTTTTCTATTTCCTTAAGATCTTCATCAATATGCTTTTGTTCCTCTGTTCTTCCCGTATCATACAGATGCGCCATACCATAGCGCGGTGTGAGCGGATACGCAATGAGCGATACTGCCATCAATGCGGTATACAGCAGTACAGTAAGCGTTCGTTTGCGATCCATGCGCTGAATCTTTAACAGATGCACCAACAAATAATAACCGCAGCTTCCGCCGAAGATGACAAATATAGATAAATATCCTACTTTAGTTCCGTTTGAAATTAATAAGAACCATGAGATCAAAACCGTCATCAGAAACAGCCAATGGTTTTTACGTGTATTTGCATACTCAATCGCCAACGGAATGATCGACATAATGATAATGCTTTGGGAATTCGCATTTGCGAACCATCCTTTTAAACCATAGCCGTAAATTCCGTAAGTATCTTCAGCTGTTCCGCTGGCATATGCAATTACAATACTGATAAATATAACCAAAAGATTCACATAAAAGCCTTTTTTGGTCATTTCCGCATAATCATCACTTTGAATCAGATAAACAAAGCTGATTGCCGTAATCGGCATGACCATAACTCGTGCCATATATGCCACATCTTGAAAAATACTGATATATCCTACACGATAGCTGTTGCATACATGTGCAGCAGCGAATGCCCCGATCACAGCCAAAAACGCAATAAAAGTTTTCTTTTTCGGGGTTTTCCACAATACGATCAGCGGCAGTACACACATAATCAATAATCTTGAATAGCCGGCTAAAGATCCGATCACATTATCTTGTTGAAAAAAGGCAATGATGTCTAAAAACGGCTGTATAATAATCAAATAGAAAAACCAATGTTGTTTCAAATGCTCCTTCATAATCAAATTCCCTTCTCAATCACTCGGAACCACAAATCAGCTACAGCACTTTTGGTATAGCAACGGCATTTTTCATATGCCGCTTCGCCCATTTCTGTTCTTATCTCCTGATTCACCATCAATTCACGACACGCCTTCACAAAAGCATCAGAATCATGATCCTTGATTAAATAGCCGTTTTTTTCATGATCGATTAAAGCACCGGGTCCGACTCGCACATCAAATGCAATACACGGCAGTTTAGCGCGCATTGCCTCTAAAAGCACAAACGGAAAGCCTTCGCTGTATGAAGTCATTAAAAATACACTTGCTTTTTTCATCGCTTCTTCTACTTCGTCCCCGTTTTTTTGTCCTAAAAACGCAACATAGTCTTCTGCATGTTCTGTTTTAGCCAAAGCACGAAGATTTGCTTCCTCAAAACCGTCTCCGATGATATTCAGCTTCCAATCCGTATCGGAACAAATCGCTTTTGCCATTTTAATCAGCCGGTCATAGCCTTTTACCTTATGCAGTCTGCCGACAGTCAATAACACATGTTCCTTCTGCGGAAATATATCCTGTGCCGGTATATCATTGATAAAATTGGGAATCACGATACATTTCGTATGTGTATTATAACCTTGCATCATTTCACATACTTCATCACAAAGTCTTTGACTTAATAAAGCAAACACATCAACCCGACCGTAATGCTTCTGAAAGTCACTCACCAGCTTTTTATCAAATCGATGATCATGATGAAGCTGCGCAATCAAGTAAACCTTCGGATCTAAATACCGATTAAATAATACGGTATCTTCATTGCGTGTTGTTATTACAATACCGTCGTGAATCTGTGCAGCTGCCTTCTTTAATAAAGCACGTTTTTTATAAAGGATCTTTATGCTTTTACAGCCTTCTTTTATTATCTTAAGCGGCTTTTTCTGTTCAAGACTTGTTAAGAAAGCCTCTTTATTCGGTATATCTTTCATCAAATAAACTACTTTCACTTTAGGATCCAGCTCATATGCAGGAGAATTAGGCATGTGATACATTGATATGATTTCAACCTCATAGCGTTCGGCTAACAGATTCGCTGTAGAAATGATTGCTTTTTCAACACCGCCGTATGCTAAATGAAGGGCGATAATCCTTATTTTTGTCATATCATTCCATTCCTTTCCATCCTATCATTTCATAAATTTATTTTTAATGATTTTTATAAATATCTCATTTATTATACCACATTCTGTTAGTATCTGTACAATTATCGATGCTTTATAAACGAGAGTTTAACACATGAAAGCATAATGTATATACAACAGGACATTTATAAAGATTTTTTATTATTTTTTTGTTCAATTCCGTTGTGTTATTATATCGTATTTCTCGTATTTTGTATTATAATTATATCGTTTCTTTAAGAGGTTCCTCTTATGCGGCTATTCGGTATTACAAACGCACAAGACGGAGGTCAAATAAAAAAAGATTACAAAAGATAATACATCTTTTGTAGTATCACAGGAATTCACCGTTAATACAATGTTTGTTCATTTCAATATAGCATAGGAAAAGCAGTCTTGATAATTAAGCTTTTTTTCAGCCCATATATCAATACTGCTTTTTTGTTTTATTAGAACAGATGCCTTGATAGATAAAACACTTGCTTTTGAACAACGCTTAAGCTAGTTTCACCGGCTTATTGATCTGTTCCTTTGCTCTGCTTCTTATATGCAAGCAATACGATAATACCTGCACAAAGAGTGATCCATACATAACCGATCAACATTGTACTGTCCCCGGTATTCGGTGCTGTAATAATGTTATCAGTAATAGTTGGATGAATCGGATTAACCGTATCATTAGGATGGATCGGATTAATCGTATTATTAGGATGAATCGGCTTGATCGTATCATTAGGATGAATCGGATTAATCGTATCATCAGGATGAATCGGCTTGATCGTATCATCAGGATGAATCGGCTTGATCGTATCATCAGGATTAGTCGGATTTGGCTTTATTGTATCCACAGAACCTGTTTTCTTAGTTAATAAGGCATACTTAGATAAATGATTTGCAGTGAATGAAACTGTTTTATCCTTATAGGTATATGTAATTGCTTCTGCGATACCGTCCTTATTCACATATACAAATTGATGGTCAGCATTCTTATAATCCTTATTCGTCTGAATAGTAACCGTGATCGGACGCTTTGGCTGATAAGGTTTATTATTGCGATACAATGTAATATCATAAGCCTCTGCAAGTTCATAATTCTTTAATTCATTATTTGTAATATCGATATTTTTAATTTCCTTGACCTTTAATACGACATCATCGGCAATATTTCCCATTACCTGAACATTTCCGTTTTTAATAACTCTTGAGATCGGCAGCAATGCATCCATTCCTGCCTGAAGTTCTTTCAGTGCTGTATTAATGGTTTCCTGTGAAGACGCCGGATTATCAATCACCTTTTTAGCCTTCTCAATTAATTCAGGAAGAGCCTTATACGTTTCCGGTGTATAACTATGCTCCTTCAATTTGATCGCCTCTGCATAAGCGGCCCTTAATGCGCTCTTTTGAACCAAGGATTCTTTTAATACCTTGCTTTCTAAATCAGCCATCTTTTTTGCAATATCAGTAATTATCTGTACCTTTAAAAATTCATTCAGCTTTCCTTCATCTGCTAATTGATAATAGGATTCAAATAATGCCTTCCACTCTTGATAAAGATCAAAAGGTAAATTTCCCGCTTCATAACCGGGAACATAGGTCTCCATCTGCTGAAGCGCATCAGTAACCTTATTTTTTGCCTGTGTATTCGGGTTTTCATAAATAACGATATCCCATATAGAGAATCCGTATTTTTTATCCTCACGTCCCTGTGTTGTCAAGGCCAGCTTTACATATCTTACCTCATGATCCCCGAGCTCCTTTACAACATCAAGTCCGCCCTTGCCATCGGTAATTGTTTTGATATCGAAATAATTTTCATTATCCAAAGAGCCTTGAATTGTATAGCCGCTGGCATATGCCGCTTCCCAACTGATCTGTATTTCATCAATTTGATATACATCTTCTAAATCAATTACCAACCATTCCGGCTTTTCTACACCGTTGATATAAGCTGAGCCCCAGCGCGTGTTATGATCTCCGTCAACTGCCATTGACGGCAGTAAGCCGGAAGCATTACTGGAAGCCTCTACCGATTTATTTAAAGCGAGATTCTCTCGATAGCCGCTTACCTGATAAGCATCGGCAATTTCACTCTTGCTCATCGCATAATTATAAATCTTCATATGCTTAAGTTCTGCGTCTAAGTTTTTCAGTATCGCTTCACACGGTAAAATAAACGTAGAACTTCTTTGTTCCTTTTCCTTGATCGGTTTCTCTATCAATTCACCGTTGGAAACTAATATGCCGTCGATATAGAGATACAGATCTTCACTGTCACATACCAACATCATATTCAAATCTTTATTCTTCGGCAGACTGTAATCAAAGGTATAACGGCCGTGAAGTCTTTCATATCCAACCTTACCGCTGCCATCGATATCAGCATACAAGGTACCGTCTTCTCCTTGGAAAAGAACACTGTCGGAATTATAATCATGGATATTTACATCCATAGATATCGTATATGGATATCCGATGCTTTTCATCGGTAATGTCATATATGCATCTGATCGGAAGTGAATTGCACCATCCGACAACTGTGCTCCATGCAGAGTCGCATTATAATGATTTAACGATTGATCTGTAAGCTGATTATTTTTCACATGCTGCGCATCATATTCTGCAATTACTTCATCCTCAGAAGCTACATAGCGATTCGGATTCACAAGCGGCACTTGATTTGAGAGCGCATTTACTCGCTCCATAAATTCATTTGAGGTCTGACCGTCTGTTTTTTCTCCATACCATGTTTTTTCAGAAGTAATCATGATTGCATCCTTTACACGATCAAATAAATCAAATTCAGAATATCCGATATTAAATGAAGTATTATCATTCCAAAGTGCAAATTCCGCGCCCTTCGTTTGCGGATGTGCAATCGGCATTACTGCGCTTCCGTTGCCAACCTTACGATTCGGTTCAAAGTTATAAACATCAAAGGTATCATACAGAGCTTGGATATCCAAACGATCCAAATAACCGGCATTGCCGCCCGGAACGATATAAAGCCATCCTCCGCATGTATTGATAATATCATAACCTGCTTTATACATTTCCTTGACATCAGACCAATACGGAGCCCAAATATTCATGGTTGCCTCCGATGAAACAGGAGTTGAACCGACAAAGCCTTCACTCGCCGTTCCTCCGCCCAGTGAGCCCCATAATCTCGCTTTCTTGCCTTTAGCATTCACATATTTAATGAAATGATCGGTCCATGCACGCATTTCCTCGGCATAATTCTGATCATATTCATCCGTACCGATATGGAAATTATCACTGATAATCACAGGATCATCGCCATCTAAATATTCATCGATTAAATTCTCGATTACTGTATAAGAATAAGGATCGCGAATATCCAAGGCTCCTTTTTTCAGCATTTTTACACCATCGATATTGCGGAAGCTCTCTGCATGATACGGTGTATCAATTTCAGTGATTACATCAACACCGTATTTAGCTGCCTTTTTTTGATATGCCTTATATGCTTCCTTCGTATAATAGCCATCTTTTGCGATAATTTCAGGATAGCGCTCACTCTCTAAGCGGAACGCACTGTAGCCTGAAGATCCCCAATAATCGTTGATATGAACCTGAACCTCATTCATCTTAAACCAAGACATGTATAATGTAATTTCTTCTAAATATTCTAACGGTATGTACACACGTCCGACATCGATCATACCGCTGCGTACTTCATACTTCGGATAATCGCGAGCTAAGCCTTTCGGTATTTTTAATTCCTTAGGGTTTTGATAAAGGATCTGCGTAATCGATGCACCGCCATACAGAATACCGAGAGAATTCGGCGCCGTAATCTCAACAACATCTCCTATATTCAACAAATATCCTTCATTTCCCAGTTCTGCTTCAGAAGTATTTTTTGTGAGTACGATATCACCTGTTTTCGGTGCAGTATCAGATATTTCAATCTTCTTGCCCAGCATTTCCGAAAAATAAGCCTGAATCGTTTTCGCTGTTTCAATTAAGGCGGTATCCTTCACAATCAGCTTTGAATTATTATTTAACGTAAAGTATCCCTTTGCGCCTTTCCATTCTCTTAAACCGGGCAGCACATTCGGTTTTGAATTATCCTGTGCTTCAGCTTGATAAGTACCCGGAATAATGATTTGTGC
Source organism: bacterium c-19 (assembly GCA_009917405.1). GTDB lineage: Bacteria > Bacillota_I > Bacilli_A > Erysipelotrichales > Erysipelotrichaceae > C-19. The sequence goes on from QZED01000014.1 coordinate 11,484, forward strand.
ATCCTTTGAGGCAATCGCAAAGTCATCAGCGTCAGTTTTGTTTTGTACCTTATATAACAGATGAACTTTCATATCCTGAAGCGGTTCGATGATCCTGCCATCCGATGTAACGACCTGTTGATTATCACTGCCATACAGCACAACCTCATATTTTTCCGATTCTAATTCAGGAAGAATTATTTTTGTACCGTCTTCACTTATTGTCGGTGAAATGCTTTCTACATAATCTACCCAGCTTTGCGCACTCATTTCAATATTTTCTGTTTGTGTATGATCATACACTTCAATTTCATAAATACAAAAGCCATACCATTTTCCGGTATACGGGCGACTCTTTAAATCTAATTTGATATATCTGGCTTCCTTACCGCCCAAATCCGTATAGTGATTTTCGTCCTTTGTTCCATCATTTACTTCCCGAATCACAAAGTAATCACTGTCGTCTAAGGAGCCTGAAATTGTAAATTCCTGTGCATAGGATGCTTCAAAATTGACAAGAATCTCATCAATATGATAGGCCTCTCCTAAATCCACCTTGATCCATTGCGGTATAATATTACCGTCGGCGTCCAATCCGTTATTTTTATAATCGGAAGACCATCGACTTGCCTTACCTACACCACCGTCAACTGCGTAGGACGGCGCAAGACTTGCACTGTATTGCGTAGACGCTGTCGCCGTTTTATTCAATGCCAGATTGATCGGCTTTTCCCATGGCTTTAATTCCGCTGCCGAGATAAGAGTCAGACAATTACTCAGCAGTAAGCAGAAAATAACACATAAATGCAAAAGTGTTTTCATTGATTTTTTCATAATCACTGTTGAAAAGACTTTGAATCTTTTCACTCCTTTCCTTTTCGATCTCCTTGTTCTATTTAATTTTTCATTCCTGCCCTCCTTTTTGTCTAACAAAAAGATCAAACAGCCGTATGAAAACGCTGTCTGATCTTGCCTAATTAAATAGTAACAAATCTTACAACTTAATTATAACGCTAATTTTTATGATATGCAAGTATTTTATAATAAGATTTTATGATTGCTCATTGTAAAATGAAAGTGGAATTAAGAAAAGATGAAAAAAGTCCACAAAAACGGTAACATTTAGTCAACACAACAGATAGGATACATTCTATGGACAACCACAATATTATTACATCTTCTTCTAAATTTAAACATCTTTCTTTTAAACATTATGAATACATCATTCGTGAAATCATGAAACACTATGCTTTCTTTCAAGGTAAAAAAGGTAATACGGCAGAACTGCTTTGAGCCGCTCTCTTGCTTCTGATGTTGGTACTTCGTTTTCTTTGCTTGCCCGATCACACGAATGGTAAGGTCTACCGATAACATCAGATTTAGAAAATGTATTTGTTGTTGATTTTACTTGTATGCTTTTTGTGATTTTATCAGCTTTTCCTAATGCTATATCAACTTTGTCATTAGATGTCGGAAATTCAATATATATATCTTATCCCAATTGTCTTTATCGGTTAATGCTTCTAATACTGAAGCAAAACCTTGATATAAAAAACCTCGTGAAGCTTCCTTACCGCCCACCCGTTTCACCAACCTTTCTTTTTTATCCACTAGTTTTAACCCAGATGTTAGATGATGTATCCCAAAAATTCTGCCACTCATCCTCATTCACAATTGCTTCAAATACAGGCTCAAGGAATTTCTGTATTTCCTCAATGACCACCGAAAACTCAAGCGTATCATCCTTTATGGTTTTCAAGAAGAATTTCCACCGCTTTTGCATATCCACATCCTCGGCAAGCGTGAGAATACGCTTGAAACTATCCTTTTCGTAGGGTGTCCCTCGCCGTTCCAATGTTCTTGATATTGCCGTCTGCAATTTTGCTCCATCAAAATCAAAAGTCATCGCTAAATAGCAAATATCGTAAAAGTCCTTCATTCTGCCTGTCAGTTCAAACCGTTGCAAGATAGCGTCAAACTTTTCCGCAATAGTGCTTTCAAGAGAATAGGTCATAATAACAGGAGCTACAAAATCGGGGAGCTGTGTATGGATAGTCCGCTGCTCGGCACGTGGGACAATCACATCGCCCACGCCAATATCCACATTAAAGGGAACTCGGACATTTTTTATCTTTCCGATAATCTGTGTGCTGATGCCGTGATATTTCCTTTGCGGAGAGATTTCCTCAAACCCTTTCGCAGTCATCTCAATATAATCATTACCCGTAGACGTAGCAAGAATTTTTAGGATAAGGGCTTTTACCTCGTCCAATGAGTTGGATACGCTGCGAAGCAGAAAATCCACATCAATCGTCGCTCGGCTTTCAAAATTGGTGAGCGTATAGATAAATAATCCGCCCTTAAGAATAAGTGTATCATCATATCCTGACTTTGAGAGCTTCCGTAAAAACTCCTCCTGCATAAAAAGCTGTAGGCACTGCTGATAGCTGATACCAGCCGCCTTCGCCTTATTCTTAAGCTTTGCCAAAACAGATGCCGCAACATCAGCCATCACAGCCACACTCCAATCAATTCTTTTACACGCTTTTGCATACGCAACACTTTGGCATATTCCATCAGATTCGGTATATTCTTTTTGGGGTCTTTTACATATCCTTGTATTGCCTTATTAAAAATCTCTTTGTCCATTTTGTTCATATTCCGCAGTACATCGCAAATGGTGCGGTCACGGTCATAGATACGGACATCCACAAAGTTAATGCTGCCTTTTGTTTCGCCGAGGGGTACTAAAACTGGCTCAACTCGATATGCCTTTACAAAGGGGTAGTCGATATTTGTACGACTTCTGGAGACATTTTTATCAATCGTAATATTCCACTCGGCAGGATTGCGGTCGCTATACTGATAATAAAAGAGGGCAGTTTCCATACAAAGCACTGCATCGGGGAACAGACGGTTGATAATTTTAACTTCCTGTTCGCCATAGATTTCCGTCCAATGATAATAGCCCCATTTGATTTTTTCAATGAAGCCCTCATTTAATAGCTGCTGAATATCCGCATAGTAAATTCTGTAGGAATCCAATTGTGCAGTAGTCATTATATAATCGTGTTTGGAAAAAATCTTCCTGACAGCGTTTATCGACTTTTCATCAAGCATTGTCTCACCTCTACTAAACCACACGAAAATTTCTCATCGATTGTGTACTTTACTATAGTATACCCGATTTCTCAAAAAGTCAACTTAGTAAAGCACACACGATTGAGGTTGATGATGGTGTAGTTTACTATATAAAAATGAGCTTGTTCAACTTGATTCAGACAAGCTCATTTTCTCACACTTCATAGTTATAATAGGCATCTGCATCCGCTACCGCATAGAGATTTATCCATCTCGGAGTGCCGCAAAGCTCGATAAAATAAGGCTTTCTGCCGCCTTTCCTATACCTTTCCTCATCCCACTTACCAATTCTATCATAGCTGACAAAGCTATGTACAGATAAACCAAAAGCACTGGGCTTGTCCGCATAGGGCTTGATTTGGAACATTTCTGAGCACAATGTAGGTACTTCCGTTTCTAATGTTTACTCCATCATTAAGGATGCTTCCATTTCCATCTTGGATTCTGATCATCTCACTCATAAGGAATTATCTGCATTTGTCGCATATCATAAGCGTACAAAGCTACGTAAGGTTTCTAATGTTTCAAAGCTCGATAAAGCGAAAGATTTTATCAATCTGATTGTAAATGAGGTCAAATCCTACACGCTTTCTTCCATTGATGATACGGTTAACCATTTTCTCCTTCATGATTCTGATCAGCTTATTGGTATGACTACAGTATGTACTAAAACCATCTATAATTATGTCCATCAGAATAAAATCGACCTTAAACCGATCGATCTTCCTAGAATGACAAAACAGAAATCTAAGATAAACTATAAGGAATACATACCTAAACGTCAGAAGGGTACTCCAATCAGCGAAAAACCGTTTAGAATGTCTGACAGGAGCATATTGGGTCATTTGCAGGGATGACTTGGTAACAGATCCCCGCGATGGTCAAAACGGCGCTTATTTAACGCTCATTGAACGTAAGCCCGGCAGCAAAGAAAAAAGGACGTCCATATACTTCGGCAGACCTTACCATTCGTGTGATCAGGCAAGCAACGAAAACTGCACTAGACTAATAAGAAGATCCATCAAGAAAATGCACGGAGATCAACAATATGGATAGTCTGTTTCTCTATCCACAAATCAACATATCAACAATAAAAAAAGAAAGTTGCTTGGCTATATTTCCGCCGAACAATCTTTCTGAATGTTTTATAAACAGCAAATACACTTCCTTTTGTGATTTACGCTTGGACATAAAAGAAATCCTCAAAACAGAGGATTTCAAACCGGCTTTACAATTATTTGCCGTTCATTACTTCATCGATACGATCTTTCACTAATTGCATTTGATCGTCTTTCGGATAGAAATAATATAAATATTCATTGGTGATCTCATCATTGTTCCAAAGCATTTCACCTTCCATTGTATAAGATGTAATATCATCTACGGAATCTTTCATTAACATAAATAACTGAAAAGCATCAACAATATCAGATTCGGACAGATTCGTTGTAAAGTTATTTTCAACGGCACCCAACAGGCTGTTAATCGTCCCCATCGAAGGTGACTGCTTAAATTCTCTGACAACACCGTTAATCACTTCCATTTGATGACGTCCTCGTTCGATATCGCCGTCGGTAAACAGTTTGCGAACGCGTGAATAAATCAATGCCTGAGCCCCGTCAATACGGTTTTCTCCGACATGGAAGCACGTTTCACGCTCAACCTCATAGCGATCCTTATAAGGAGTACAAAAGGCAATGTTGTTATTCACGGTAATGCCACCCAATGCATCCACAAGATCCATGACCCCTTGGAAATTGATTTTCAAATAATAATTGATGGTAATATCATACATTTTCTCGATTGTATGAATCGAACAGTCAATTCCGCCGTAAGCACCTGCATAGGTCAGTTTGGTATGTTGATCATTCACGCATGTAAGCGGCGCCCAGCTGTCACGGGGAATTGTCTGCATAATCATCTTCTTTGTTTTAGGATTCACCGTTACCAAAATATTTACATCGGAGCTTCCCTTTTCATTAATATTTTTGCTTGTCAGATCTACACCGCTGACTAACACATTAAATGGATCTTTGGTAATATCAACCGCTTTTGACTCTACCGCTTTTCGTTCTCGCTTTTGTTCAAACAATACTTTGATCTGATCTTTACTGTATAGATCACTCTCTTCTAAACGCTGTTCCATCTGTAGTGTATAGACCATAATATCACTTTTTCCATTCATCAACGAATTGTAGGCGTCCTGATAACTTGAAAACTCCTGTGTGAGATAACCTTGTTTACCTTTCTCATCCAGCAGTGTCTCAGCAAATTCATTAATTTCCGGTTCAAACTTTACGGTCGCAAACTTTTTATTATTAAAATCATCAGAGGCTTTAATCGATGCATCTTTTTTAGCTACGATCATCACTGTTTCCGATTCCGTATTATCAAACACCTTATTACTGAAGCGCGCACCTCGATATGCCGCAACACTTCCCAGAAATAAAATCAGTGATAATATTCCGTTACATATGAATCCATAGTTTCGTTTTTTCACGGTCAGCAGCAAACAACCGGTTAACAATAGGGTTACGATAACAAAACAAAAAATCGCAGCTGTTACTTTAAAATAACGCATAATCTGAAAAGACAAATAAAGATTCAGCAATTCTGAAACCACAAGCAATACTAAAAAGCCATAATCAACACCGCCGCATTGCCGGAAATATTGAATCAGCTTTGATTCTTTTTCTAATGATTTAGGATTTTCACGCTGTAGCTTGCGGCGTTCCTCAATCGTCATTTTGCTTGCGCGCTCCTTGCGGCGTTTCTCTTCTAAGGTAATCGGCTGCTTATCTTCCTCAGATACAGTACTTTCTTGTTCATTCACTACTGTTTGCTCAGATGCTTCATCAATGCTTGCGGCTTCAGAATCCGCATTAGTTTCTTCTGCCTCTAAGCCTATGTTCGCTTCTTCAGTGGATTCAATAGACACTTCCTCTCGCTTTTCATCATGTTCAATCACTGTACTTGATTGATCCTGCTCATCATTTGTTTCAGACTGTTCATCCTGACGAACTGAAGCTTCAGGGTCCTTTTCAGCATTTTCATTCTCTTCAACCGCAACGTGTTCATCAGATGCTTTTTCATTTTTCTGCTTATTTAACAGCTTATAAGCATCCTTCATCTGTGCATCTATTTCAGCCAACGGTAAAACTTTTGTTTCGTCTGATGTTTCTTCATTAATCATATCATTCTTATGATTTTCACTCATATCATCACTCCGGTTCCTTATTTTAATTATACATGCTTACAGTTATTTAGTAAATATTACTATCTTTATTTTATAATACCGGATAAAAACAAAGCCGTTCATTTTTTCTAAATCATACACAAAAACAGAAAAATCTGCTATAATGAGAGCCGTCTTTAAACAAAGTCAATCAAAGGAGATGACTGTATGAATTTGGTTTTATTCTCAAAATGCTTATACAAAGGTAATATTAAATATGATTTTTATCGCTCGCTGATGAAAAAAAGCAATGCCAAGCAAGGTTTAAAGCTGAGCTTCTACTATTGCTTATCAAAAATCAATCATCGCTTTGAATATTCCTATTGGAACTTTATCAATCAGCACTTTCAGCTGCATACAGAAATAGAAGCGTTCTATGAATCTCATCAACACCGCTGTAATCATGCTGTACTTGACTTAATAAACGAACCGATCACCGTATTGTGTGATACACCAACCTGCTTATGTAAACCGTTTTTGCCGAAACAGACAGACAAAGTCATCGGATATGATATTAACTTTGATAAAAAATGTTTGGAAGCAACGGCAATGAATGAGAAAACGTTGATAAAAAAGCTAAAGCATCATGAGCTAACCGTCAGCACGGCAATCGATTATGAAGCATCAATATTTACACAATATGCCGCTCAAGCATGGATCTGTACCGAGAAAGGCATCGTTGACGGTAAAAAGAATATGTGGAAAAGCATTGAGAAAAAGCTTTGCTTGCATCTGTTAATCATCTTATTTTACAGCAGCATGCTTACCGCCTTTAGTTTTCTATGTGCAAGCACTCCGATGAGCAAAAGATTGGTAATCAGCTATCTGTTAGATCCAAAAGTTTTAGGATTAAATTTTTTTCCGGTCATTATGTTAATGTTATTTCTATACATTGTTACCAAACGCCTGTGGGCTTCTGCGTTACTGGGTGGGTTGCCGTTTATCATCCTTTCGGTAACTAATTTCATTAAACTGAAGTATCGTGATTATCCGGTTGTATTTGCTGATCTCAATTTATTATCAGAAGCTTCGATCATGGCGGGAAAATATGATATTACACCGAAACTGTGGCAAATTGCCTTTATTGTCGGTTCACTGACTTTGGTTTTTATCTTAATCAAAATCAAGCCGTTGCGCATTCATATTCCTATCTATCGCGGAATCAGCGCTGGTATGGTGTTACTCATTTCCTTTTTTGTGATTTCAAACACTATGTTGAACGACGATATTTATAATAACGCAGGCGATGTAAATGCACTGGATAACAAATGGATAGAAGCTCAGCAGCTGCAACAGCGCGGTCTAATTTATCCGTTTATCTACAGCTATAAGAAAGCATTTGAAGTGGAACCGGATAATTATGATGAAGCATTGAGTGAAGCGATTCTCTCCTCTTATCAGAGCGATAATATTCCGGAAGATAAAAAAGTAAATGTAGTAGCGATCATGTTGGAATCTTATAATGATTTCACTAAATTTGATCTATCCCTTCCCGATGAAATTTATGCACCGTTTCATCAAATAAAAGCTGAAGGCTATTATGGCACATTAATCTCTAATGTATTCGGCGGCGGTACGGTCAATACGGAACGAAGTTTTTTAAGCGGTTATTTCCATAACCCGATGTATTTGCATAAAACCAACAGCTATGTACACTATTTCAATGATCAAGGATATAAGACTGTGGCGTTGCATCCAAGCTTCGGCAGTTTCTATAATCGTCGAAATATCAATGAATATATAGGCTTTCAAGAATTCTATTATATAGAAAATCGCTATAATGAAATCGCATATGATGATGATTTCTTTCCCGATATTTTAAAAGAGTATGAAGAAAAAACAAAGAACGGTCAGCCGTATTTCAACTTCAGCTTGAATTATCAAGGACACGGTCCATACCCTACAGATAAAAGAGCGAATATTCCCGATTATATAAGTTCACAAAACAACCTCACTGACGAGGTGCGCAATGGTGTCAACTATTATTTAAACGGAATCAAAAATACCAATGAACAAATAAAGATGTTGCACGATGCATTTCAGGAAAGTGATAAGCCGACCGTTATGGTGCTGTTCGGCGATCATAATCCGGTGTTCGGACAAGGTGCACAAGGCTTTGAGCAGCTTGGTATCAATATGGATATCGGTACAAAGGACGGTTTTTTAAACTACTACAGTACCCCGTATGTAATTTGGGCGAATCAGGCAGCTCAAAAGCTATACAATAATCAATTACCTAAAGGAGAAGGACCGACGATCAGTCCTAACTACTTAATGAATGAATTATTTCAGTATCTCGGTTGGCAAGGCAATGCATATATGAAATATACCGATGACTTAAAAAAGGAGATTCCGGTACTTCATACAAGCTGGAAGCTGATTAACGGTGAATGGACACAAAATATCAGTGAAGCGACGCAACAGCTGATTGATCAACTACGCTCAGTCGAGTATTATTATCAATATAAAATTAACGATAAAGCGACTGAATAATCGAGCTGACTCTCGATAAATTCCAACAATTTCCGCGATAAAATTCTTGACTGTGTTAAGATTCAATGGTAAAGTATTAGCAGTTATATGACTGACGGAAAATGACATTGTCATTCGTGGAATTAACCACAGGGAGTATAATGGATAAGAGCCGACCGTCTGGGTAGTGACCAGATTTTCGACTCTTTTCTTTTTCCTGAACAGGATGAGCATATGACGATACTTTCATTACAAAGTATGTTATACTGTACACAATGATTGTGATTACGCAGATCATATCAAAAACAGGAGGAATGAAGATGAGCAATACAAACAATGCTTGGGCAGGCTTCAAAGGCCGTATTTGGAAAGAAGAAGTCAATGTCCGCGATTTTATTCAAAACAACTATTGCCCTTATGACGGCGATGAAGCATTTTTAGCTGATTCAACAAAGGCAACCGATCAATTATGGGGAGAATTGCAAAAGCTTCAAAAAGAAGAACGTGCCAAGGGCGGCGTTTTAGATATGGAAACAGAAATCGTTTCATCTTTGACTGCTTACGGTCCAGGCTATATCAATGAAGCAATGAAGGATTTGGAACAGATTGTCGGTTTACAGACCGATAAACCATTAAAGCGTGCATTTATGCCTTACGGCGGTATTAAGATGAGCGAGGAAGCTTGTACGACCTACGGCTATACACCGAGTGAAAAGCTGCATGAAATCTTCCATGCTTATCATAAGACTCATAATGATGCGGTATTTGATTGTTATACACCGGAAATGCGTTTGGCACGCCGCAATAAGATCGTAACCGGATTGCCTGATACTTACGGACGCGGTCGTATCGTCGGTGATTATCGCCGAGTTGCCCTTTACGGTATCGATTACTTAATTAAAATGAAAGAAAAAGACAAAGAAAACTGCGGCTGCGGCGTAATGAGCGATGATATCATTCGTCAAAGAGAAGAACTTGCCGAACAGATCAAAGCCTTAAAAGGTATGAAGGAGATGGCAGCTGCTTACGGATATGATATTTCCAAACCGGCAGTAACTGCCAAGGAAGCGATTCAATGGGTATACTTCGGTTATTTGGCGGCTATTAAAACCCAAAACGGTGCCGCTATGAGTGTCGGACGTGTTTCCACTTTCTTAGATATTTATATTGAACGTGATATTAAAGCCGGCATTTTAACCGAAAGTGAAGCACAAGAGCTTGTGGATCACATGACAATGAAATTCCGCATGGTAAAATTTGCCCGCATTCCTTCTTATAATCAGTTATTCTCCGGTGATCCAGTTTGGGCAACATTGGATGTGGCGGGTCTTGGTATGGACGGACGTCATATGGTCACAAGAACCGACTTCCGCTTCCTGCATACACTTGAAAATATGGGACCGGCTCCGGAACCGAACTTAACCGTTCTGTATTCCTCTCATCTGCCGGAAGCCTTCAAGAAATATGCCGCTAAGGTTTCTATCGATACATCCAGTGTACAATATGAAAATGATGATGTAATGCGTCCGGTATGGGGCGATGACTACGCAGTGTGCTGTTGTGTATCCGCAACACAGACCGGTAAAGAAATGCAATTCTTCGGTGCACGTGCCAATTTGGCAAAATGTCTGCTGTATGCGATCAACGGCGGTGTTGATGAAAAGACCAAAACACAGGTAGGTCCTGAATACGCACCGATTCGTGATGAAGTTTTAGATTATGATACGGTTATGCATAAATACGATATTATGATGGAATGGTTGGCAGATCTGTATGTCAATATCTTAAACCTGATTCAATATATGCATGACAAATATTACTATGAAGCAAGTCAGATGGCGCTGATCGATACCGATGTAAGACGCACCTTCGCGACCGGTATTGCCGGCTTCTCTCATGTAGTTGATTCACTGTCTGCCATTAAATATGCAAAAGTAAAGACAGTTCGTGATGAAAACGGATTAGTCATCGATTTTGAAACAGAAGGAGATTTCCCTCGCTACGGTAATGATGATGACCGTGCCGATGATATCGCAGTTTGGCTGTTAAAGACGTTTATGGAAAAGATCGAGAAACGTCATACTTACCGCGATTCAGAACCGACTACTTCTATTTTAACAATCACCAGCAATGTCGTATACGGTAAAGCAACCGGTGCATTGCCTGACGGCAGAAAAGCCGGCGAACCGCTTTCTCCCGGTGCCAATCCGGCATACGGAGCAGAACAAAACGGCTTACTTGCATCCTTAAACTCCGTTGCCAAGCTGCCGTATGAATACGCATTAGACGGTATTTCCAACACACAGACAATCAATCCCGGTGCTTTGGGACACAGTGAACAAGAGCGCATTGATAATTTAGTTCATGTGCTGGACGGTTACTTTGATCAAGGAGCGCATCACTTAAATGTTAATGTATTCGGTATTGAAAAGCTGAAAGATGCTATGGAACATCCGGAAAAAGAAGAATATGCAAACTTTACGATTCGTGTATCCGGATATGCCGTGAAGTTCATTGATTTAACCCATGAGCAGCAGTTAGATGTCATCGCACGTACGTGCCATGATCATCTATAATAGGCATAAACAAATTACATTTTACAATGAAACACATAAAAAGGCCTCGTCATTTGACGAAGCCTTTTAGAAAGGAAAAGATATCCGTAATATCAGCCTGCGGCTGTATACGAGCAATATCAGCTTAAGCTATGTCAAAATATCTCGGTGCAATTCATTCCGTTGAAACCTTTGGATCAGTTGACGGTCCTGGAGTCCGCTATGTCATCTTTTTACAAGGCTGCAAAATGCGCTGCCGCTTTTGTCACAATCCCGATACTTGGAACATTTCCGAGCAAAACAAACAAACATGTGAAGAAATACTGGAAAAAGCGCTTCGCTACCGCTCTTATTGGGGAACAAACGGCGGTATTACAATCAGCGGCGGCGAGCCGTTACTACAGCTGGATTTTTTGATAGAATTTTGTACCATGGCAAAAACACATGATATTCACATCACCATCGATACGAGCGCACAGCCGTTTTCAAACGATCCGGCATTTTTAAGCAAATTTCAACAATTACTTGAAGTCACAGATTTATTTCTCTTGGATATCAAGCATATTGATGATACTGTTCATAAGGATCTGACCGGTCATACTAATCAAAACATTTTACAGATGGCTCGCTATTTAAGCGATCACAATAAGCCGTTTTGGATTCGCCATGTTTTGCTGCCGACAAAACATTACAGTGATGCTTATCTAGAAAAACTGCGTGCATTTATCGAAACATTAGATCATGTGGAAAAAATCGAGGTACTTCCCTATCACACACTCGGTGTATACAAATGGAAAGAATTGGGTATCCCTTACACCCTCGACCATATTCCCCCTTGCCCTAAAACAGAGGTTGAGCGTGCTAATGCCATTCTTCAAAAGGCTCTGAAATCAAGCAAATAGCTTTCATCTAACTTATTTAACAGCTTCTTCCTGCATAATGAAATACATATAGGGATTAATTTTAATTTTATTTCATAAATATATGCAAAAAGTAATAAAAAAATGATAAAATATAATGACAGGAAGGTTGATAGAAATGGAATTTACAATCGCACAAATCAAAGACTTCGCTGCATCAGATGCTGTTTATGAAGCAGGAGTACAGATGGTTAAAGAAAAAAACGTCGTATCTTTAGAAATCGACGATTTTTCCAATGCGGAAATCATATTGATTAATGCGACTGTTCAAGATGATAAGCATTATCATGAAGTTAATATGTCCGTTGATAAGGATGATTATTTGATTAAAGCACATATGTGCAGCTGTGCAGCTCATAAGGAAACGCAGCTGCCTTGTACTCATTGTGTTGCCGTATTGTATAAAATTTATGAGGATCAGCAGCATCAGCAAAAGCAAGTCGATTCCGAGCAAACAGTGATGAAGGATCCCTATGCTTTACAGTTGATGAATTCCTATGAAAATACGATTATTTATTCAAGCTTGGCTATGAATATTAAAGCAAATATTCATATTGAACCGATTCTTGAGCTTCGCTCTCACGGCGTAATCGCCGTCACCTTAAAGCTAAAGGATACGAAACAATATAATGTAAAAAACATCAATAATTTTTTAGATGATATTGATAACAATGTAAAAAGACGCTACGGACGTGAACTTGAGTTCTTACATAATCGTCACAGCTTTGATGATGCTTCTCAAAAGCTGTTGGATTTCTTATTTTCTCATCGTTATGATACACCGTATTTTTTAACCACCTATCGTTATCGCAACTGTCCCGAGAATAAAAATCTCTGTTTAACACCGCATGCCTTGGATGAATTCTTTGCGATGTATCAAAATTGTGATGTGATGTATCGTATTAAAGAAAAAACATTGATTAATATGAAATTCATTGATCAAAATCCACCGTTTACCATTCAAGTAGAAAAAGCTTCAGATCAATATCAAATCTCTCTACACAGCGGTAAGTTTTTAGTATTCTCAGGTATAAAAAATATTTATGTGTTATTTCAACACTGCTTATATCGCTGTGATGAGGACTACACAAAGCATTGTACGGATCTGTTAAACATCTTATCAAAGAAGAAGGAACCCCTGACCATTTCCGAAGAACATATGCCTGCTTTTTATAATAATGTCATTATGTCGATTAAGGATTATATTGAAATTAATGGTGACGATATTTCGCAATATGCGCCGTTGCCGCTCGTTTGCCGTTTATATGTGGATATGCCGCGAATCAATACGATTTCACTTCGCTTGTTATACTGTTACGGTTTAGAGGAATTCAACGCCTTCACGAATGAAACGATAGCGACAACACGCAATTTTAATGAAGAAATTGCCGTGCGTCTGGTCTTGTCACGTTATATTACGGGTGTAGATGCTGCCGGGCAGTTTGCTTATATCGAAAATTCACAAGATGCGATCTATGAGTTCATTAATCACGGATTGCAGGAATTGAATAAACACTGTGAAATCTATGCGAGTGATGCAATTAACAGTATCGAAATTAAGAATCATTTTCATGTATCAATGGGCGTCAGAATTGAATCAAACCTGTTAGAAATTGATTTTAATACATATGATTTTCCGATCGATGAACTAGCCGATGTATTACAGGCTTATCGCGCACATCGCAAATATTATCGAATGAAAGACGGAGGATTCGTCAATATTGAGGACAGTGCCTTGTCTGAACTGTCATTTATTCTTGACGGTATTCATGTAAAAGATCAGGATTTGAAAAAAGGCAAGATTGTCGTTGATAAATTCCGTTCTTTATACTTGGATAATATTATGAAGCAAAGTGAAATGATTCAAATAGAGCGAGATACCGGCTTTAAAGAAATTGTTCGCAATATCAAGAATTTTACCGATTGCGATTTTGAAGTTCCGCCTTACATGAAGAATACGCTGCGTAATTATCAAAAAACCGGCTTTCGCTGGCTGAAAACGATGGCAGGATACGGCTTCAATGGTATTTTAGCCGACGACATGGGAATCGGTAAAACCATTCAGGTGATTGCATTATTGCAGGCAGAAAAAAATGAGCACCCTGATTTCTCTGCCCTTGTCGTTTGTCCTTCCTCGCTGTTACTGAACTGGCAGCATGAAATTGATAAATTCTCACGCAATGTTAGCAGTCTGATTATTTCCGGAAGTAGTGATGAGCGCAAAGCACTGATTCGCAAGCACAAAGATTTTGATGTCATGATTACTTCTTATGACTATCTGAAACGTGATATTGATGAATATGATTCGATTACATTTACATATCATATTTTAGATGAAGCACAGTATATTAAGAATCATGCGACAAAAAATGCGCTCAGTGTAAAGCAGATTCATTCGGTGCATAAGTTCGCTTTAACAGGTACACCGATTGAGAATTCATTGGCAGAGTTATGGTCAGTATTTGATTTCTTAATGCCTGGTTACTTATATCATTATCAATATTTTAAAGGAATGTATGAAATCCCGATCGTAAAGGATAACAATATTACCGTATTGCAGGAACTTCACCGTATGGTAGAACCGTTTATTCTGCGAAGAGTTAAGAAAGATGTATTAAAGGAATTGCCGGAAAAAGTAGAAAATACGCTGTTAATTGATCTTGACGAAGATGCACGTAAGCTGTATATGGCAAACGTTGCTTTAATACGTGATGATTTACATGCGTCATTTGCGGAAAAAGGTTTCCAAAAATCACGAATCATGGTATTGAGTATGTTAACAAGACTGCGTCAATTCTGTTGCGATCCTCGCTTAGTCTATGATAATTATCAAGGGTCTTCAGCGAAACTAGAAGCCTGCATGGAGCTGGTAGAAAGCTGTATTCAAGCCGATAAGAAAATTTTATTGTTTTCACAGTTTACTTCCCTGTTATCAATGATTGAAGATGAATTGATCAATCGTGGTATTCCGTATTATTTATTAAAAGGCTCTACTCCAAAAGCACAGCGTCAGCATTTGGTAAATGCGTTTAATACAAATGATATACCGATCTTCCTGATTTCTTTAAAAGCAGGCGGTACAGGTTTGAATTTAACAAGTGCCGAAGTAGTGATTCATTTTGATCCGTGGTGGAATATCTCTGCACAAAATCAAGCAACCGATCGTGCATACCGCATCGGTCAACATAACAATGTCCAAGTGTTTAAGCTGATTGCGAAGGATACGATCGAAGAGCGAATTATGAATCTTCAGGAACAGAAGCGAGCGCTCGGTGATTCAATTATTACAAATAGCGACGGAATTATTACTTCAATGACTCAAGAGGATATCTTAAATTTATTTTAAGCTTATAGCTACAGAAAAGCTGATGATCGATAGCTGATCATCGGCTTTTTTCATGAGTAAATATGTCTCTTCACTATTTCTTTGCTTTCTGTAGATAAAAAAACACTCATCAGAGTGCTTGTTATTATCATATGGCAGGGGTGGCAGGAATCGAACCCGCGTCTGTGGTTTTGGAGACCATCATACTACCATTGTACTACACCCCTAAATTGACTGCTAAAATATATTACCATATTTCAAACAAACTGGCAACACTAAAATGAATTTTTCTGACAATTATTAGGATGATTCTCTACAGTATTTGCAGATATTCACTCCATCGTTCTTCTCTGATCGGCATAGGCTGATGATTATCAAAAAATAAGACAAGAGCAGGCGCAATATGATTCCATCGATCCACAAATTCATAATGTGTTAAATGCCCTGTCTGTATCAGTTTTTTTGCCTGTGCATGATAATTATAATACATAGTACCACCTCATCATTAGCATTTCTGAAATATTTCGCATTATTCACGCAAAAAATGCCGAATCATAAAATAGTACAGAGGCGATTTACATGTATCATACATTGATCTTTTATGAACCACTCACTCCAAAACAATATTTAGACACAGTACTAAACACCTATCCTTACGACATCGCGCCGTCACTCGTTTATACGCTCTTAACCAAGACACCCTACCCACATCCGTCCCTGTTGATCTTTATTGATTATATTCGTAAATGTGAAAAATACTTAATCGGGCAAGAGGTTCAGGAACAAAAGCTGAATCAACTGTATGTGACAATGTGCAAGCTGTCGCAGCGAAACGAGGCTGTGCTGCATACCCACCAATTTCATTTTGACTGTCTGTTTCACACCTCTCCCTGTGCGCTCGCGCATCCTTATACGTATCTGCCCTTTGATAAAATAGCAATTATAGATGAAATACTGATTCATCGTCGTACCGGTATTAACTTACCGAAGCAGAAAAGTGCCCGTATACAATACGACTGTGGCTTTCCTTTTCATTCGTTATCCATAGATCCTCAAAACTATATGGCGTTATCTATACAGGCTGCTTCATTGCATGGACTTATTCTAATTCCCAAAGCACTTGCAGCATACGCAACAGCAATTTCTTCACTCTATTCGCTGAATGCTAAGTTATCTCATCATGATTTTTTATTGCTTTACGGCATACAAATGCCAACAGATCAAAATATCATCACATACGATCGTAATTACAACCAATATATCGGTTGCAGCATCAAGCAAAATGAAAATGATTTTTCCGTCAACGAGTGTCTGCATATGATACAATCGTTGATTTCTTTGATCAAATTACAACAACGGGATTATGTACTTTCAGGAGCAATGTTTGATATCGCGCTAAACAATCAAAGTTACGGAACCTTGATTTATGCACAATCGAGTCATCAGCTAAGCATTTTTACCGATGCCTTATTAAAACATCTGCAAAACTGCAAAATTCCCTACGATCCAGTATTCGAAAACTACGGTGTTCTGCATCTATTAGATGACGCTGTTTCTACTACCGGAGTACAAATCGGTTCCTATATTCATACCGGTTCTTTAAGCAAAGAAAGCATTTTAGAAAAACTCACAGCGGCAGTCTTGATCAATGAGCAAGCGAAAAATACTCATATGATTCTTCCCTTTACTACGTATGAAAAAAGCATACAATTTCATAAAGTTAATATTTTATGTATTTTAGATCCTGAAGTGAAGCAATATCAAATCTTTGCTGTCACATCCCTTGATGAACTGGAACAATATAAGCCAAACCATAATCTGTTTACGAATTCAGAAATCAGACAACAGTTTGATCTGTTGTGGAATCATTTATGTGAGACAATGGTCCTTAATTCCGTTATGATTCTAAAAGTCCCGTTTGCCGATAAAGTCATTCATACTCGGCAGTTAAAAAAGCTGCTTAATCAAATGCTGGACTTAATGTCAGAACTAAACTAAAGCGATTGTTGTCTCTGTACCAATCTTCATGCGAAATATTTATATTTCTTAACACAGCTTACAAATTATTCACTGAGCGCCTTGCAAATAATCGTAAAACATTGCAGAAAAACAAAAAAAACGTTATACTATACCCAACCGGAGGTATGTATGAATATAAAAACAGTGCTTGATGAACAAGGAATGCGAAGATCCTTAACAAGAATTGCTCATGAAATCATTGAACATAACAAAGGAACGGAAAATATCATTTTAGTCGGAATTCAAACAAGAGGAATCCCCTTGGCACAGCGACTTGCGGATATGATCAAAACGGTAGAAGGAAATGAAATACCCGTATATGCTCTTGATATTTCACAATTCCGTGATGACTTAGAAAACCGTCATCCATTAGTAAAAACTGATTTGCCGGTAAAGGATAAAAAAGTTATTTTAGTGGATGATGTGCTGTTTAGAGGCAGGACGGTAAGGGCTGCTATGGATGCCATTATGTTTACGGGACGAGCAAAAGAGATACAATTAGCGGTGCTGGTGGATCGCGGACATCGAGAGCTTCCGATTCGTGCAGACTATATTGGAAAAAATATTCCTTCTTCACTTCAGGAAACGGTCAGTGTAAAGCTGAAAGAAATTGATCACAGTGATAGTGTGGACATCTTAAAATAGAAAGGGAAAAGCTGAAATGCTTTTAGGTAATGATATGAATTTAATATTTGATAAGCAATATGTTTTAGATTTTGCAAAGCGCTTGTTGGCTATTGACAGTCCGAGCAGTTATACACAGGCAGCGTCAAAAATGATTCAGCAGGAAGCTGAGGCTTTAGGTTATAAAACTTATTATAATCAAAAAGGCAATCTGTATATTTCCGTTGACGGAGAAAACAGTGAACAGACTATCGCATTAACCGCACATTTCGATACACTTGGTTTAATGGTGCGATCGATTAAAAGTGACGGTAAGCTAGCGGTGACGAGAATCGGCGGACCGCTGATGCCCACATTAGACGGTGAATACTGCCGTATTTATACAAGAGATCAAAAGTGCTACAGTGGAACGATTCTTTCTACTTCCTGTGCAGCACACGTCTATAAGGACAGCGCACAGCTGACAAGAGATGACGAGCATATGGAAATACGTATCGATGAAGTCGTGAACTGTGCCGATGATGTGAAAAAATTGGGAATTGAAAATGGTGATATTGTAGCGATTGATCCTAAAGTTGAAATATTGGAAAATGGATTTATTAAATCACGTTTCTTAGATGATAAAATCTCCGTAAGTGCTATTATGGGTGTGCTTCATGCTTTATCCAAAGCAAACCAAAAGCCAAAATGCAATATATCGGTGATGCTGACATCCTTTGAAGAAGTAGGACACGGCGGATGTTGGATACCGTCTCATATTCATGAAGTACTTGCAGTCGATATGGGTTGTATCGGCTTGGATCTTAGCTGTACAGAATTAGATGTATCCATCTGTGCCAAAGATTCCGGTGGCCCGTATGACTATGAAATGACTTCAAAGCTGATGAAACTGGCAAAATCATTAGACTTAAACTATGCAGTCGATATCTATCCTTTTTATCAATCCGATGTAACAGCTGCCCTACATGCCGGACATGATATTCGCGGCGCTTTAATCGGCCCCGGAGTTCATGCGAGTCACGGAATGGAAAGAACTCATTATAACGCCGTGGAACAAACAATGAAGCTTGTGGCTGCTTATATATGCATGGATTAATCGAAAACGTGTGAAAATCGCACGTTTTTTTCATACTGTAGTTCCTATTGACATAACCTTTACTGAGGTGATGTTATGATTCTGCACACTTTCCTGTTAATCTTTATGGCTGAAATGGCAGATAAAACACAATTAATGATTATGGCACTTACCAACAAATACAAAATGCGAGAGGTCATCATCGGCATGATCAGCGGTGTATTTATGATTTCCGCATTATCGGTACTGGCAGGTGATCTGATCGGCACACTGATTCCGATGGAAATGGTAAAGCTGAGTGCTGCCGCTATTTTCTTGATTTTCGGTATGGTCAATTTGAAGCCGTCAAAGGACGAAGATGCACATTCCTTCAATTTTCACATTCCGATCTTAGCTATTGCATTCACGTTTTTATTAGCAGAACTCGGTGATAAAACACAGCTTGCTACTGTAGCGTTCGCTGCCGATCATATGGACGCACACTTTCCAATTTTTCTCGGTTCCTCACTCGGTTTAATCGCAGCCAATATAATCGGTGTCTTTGCGGGAAAATTCATATTTGCACATTTCAGTGCGGACTTTGTTAAAGTTGTCTCATCATTTATTTTCTTTGGCTTCGGCTCTTTGAATATCTTTGAAGTATTTACTGCAAATACCGTGATTATATGGATATACAGCACGATTTTGATCGCTTTGGCATATGCCTGTTATACGCGAAGCCGTCGTTTTCAACAATAAGCATGATTTCATAAGTCAATCATATTCCTTTAATAAACAGCCGTTTTCTGAAGCATGCATTTTGGTTCCTCACTCGCACTTGCATATCGGCTGTTTTTTTGATACCATTATGCAAAAGAGAGGAAGTGGGTTATGCTTTGTGATTATCATGTTCATACCTCATTCAGTGATGACAGTGTTTATCCGATGGAAGAGGTTGTAAAAAAAGCAATTTCACTCGGTTTGGATGAAATCTGTTTTTGTGAACATACTGATTTCGGTATGAAGCCAAACCAAGTCTGTGACTATCCGGCATTTTTTTCTGAGCTAAAACGCTGCAGGATGATCTACGGAAATAAAATAAACCTTAAAGCAGGTGCAGAGTTCGGAATGCAGGTGCATACGATTCCCGATTTCGCAAAGCTTTATGATACATATTCCTTTGACTTTGTATTATTATCCTGTCATCAAATAGATAATAAAGAGTTTTGGAATCAGGACTTTCAAAGAGGAAAAACACAAGAACAATACAATAATGCCTATTATGAAGAAATCTATCAAGTGATGAAGCATTATCACAACTACAGTGTACTGGCACATTTGGATGCTATTAAGCGTGATGATGCATGCGGAATTTATCCGTTCGCAAAATCTAAAGACATCATTGAAGAAATATTAAAGCTTGCGATTCGAGAAAATAAAGGCATTGAAGTAAACACTTCCAGCTTTCGTTATTGTTTACCTGATTTAACACCTTGCCGTGAAATATTAGCACTGTATTATGAGCTTGGTGGGCGTATCATTACTCTTGGTTCCGATTCTCATAAAGAGGAACATTTAGCTGCTCATTTCACACAGGTCATCAATGTATTAAAGTCTATGGGTTTTCGTGAATATTGCACATTTCAAGACATGATTCCGACTTTTCATCCACTGCCTTAAACAATTAGTTTTCCACAGTATGTGGAAAACTTTTATTATCCACAATCCACTTTTTTCTGTTACATGTTAAATCCCCTTTTGTTAGGCAGTTTTTCAACATTTAAGCATAAGTTATCCACAAAATGTGGATAACTCAATAGGAATAATGGGGAAAACTCATGATTTTACGATTATAAAAAAATGCAAAAAAACCTCAAAATTGAGGTTTTTTTAAGTTTATTCAGTAGGTTTTTCCACATTCTGAGGATCATTAAAATCCTGAAAATCCATGTTTTTTTGTTTCAGCCGATAAGCAAAGAATTCCTTCAGTAAAGTATAAATAACCGCAAACAGCGGAACTCCGATAAACATACCGAGCACACCGAATAATCCGCCACCGACACATACCGCAAACAGGATCCACAGACTCGGTAAGCCAAGCTTATCACCTAAAATGAGCGGTCCCAAAATATTACCGTCAAACTGTTGCAGCAACAAGATAAATATTGCGAAATATACGGCATCAATCGGGTGAATGATCAATAACAGGAAGATACCGGGAACAGCACCGATAAAAGGACCGAATACCGGAATCATATTTGTTATGCCGACGATCACTGCCAGCAGTAATGCATAGGGCAGTTGCAGAATGCTCATACCGATATAACAAAGAATTCCGATAATACAGGAATCGATTGCCTTACCGATAATGAAATTATTAAAAATATTGGCCGATGTTTCACTGATATGCAACAGATAACCGGCTGTATCTTTCGGAAAGATCGCATAAACTGCGATTCTAAGATGGCGACAAAGCTTTTCCTTGTCCAGCATCATATATAAAGCCGACATAATCCCAAGCACTAAATTCAACAGCGTATTCATAAAACTGTAGGACATGCGCGCCATCTGCGGAAGCGCATCTGTCACAATTTGGGTTAATCGGTTAAAAATGTCACGATCACCGAAAAACTGTTGTATTTCGGTTACATTCAAATTATTTTCGGAAATGATCTCATCTAAAAATACCTGAAAATCTCTTACATATTTCGGAAATGAATCCACCAAAGAGACAACGCTGCTGATAAGCTGCGGAATCAATAAGCAGAAAAACAGTGTAACTGCCGCAATCCCAATGATTAAAGCACTGATCGCCGCAATTGTTCGCTTATGCCCTTGTTTGATGTTTAAATTGCCGAGCAGTTTTATCTCAATAAACATCATCGGCTTATTCAGTAAAAAAGCTATCCCAAACCCGAGAATAAACGGTGACAATAATGAAACCAAGCTGCTTAAGAAGCCTTTTAAGGCTTGCATATTATAAAAAGAGAAAAAAATGATAATTGTAATTACCGCAACACTGACATAGGTAATTATCTTTTTTTTCATACTATCATCAAAATGAAGTTTCAAAATTTCTACCTCCTGTTTCCCAATATTTTATCACGATATTCTGAGAAAAAACAGTATAAACTACACTTTCATCGATTTTATTTCATCAAGCAGATCCTGATAGATTTCTGCTTCATAAAATCCCTGTATTTCATTGCGCAGCGCATAACCGTTTTGACTGACGGTGAGAATCACCGGTACCTGTGTATGCTTAAATACATTGCGCTTCGCAGTACGCAAAAACCAATCGAGATCGGCTAAAAAAGCACTTGGATCATCCAGTTGATAAAAGCGCATGATACTCCCTATTTCTTCCTTCCAAATACTTCCGTTAAGATAAGATTTAAGAAACTGTCTTATGGTCAAATCTCTGCCGAGATGATCGACGAGATAATCATGATAAAACCATTTCATCGGATCTATTTGGTCAGCTCTTAATTCGGCCGTCGGCGGTACTTGGAAATGAATTGCACCATGAGTCATGGTCGGTAATAAATTTTTCGGTATCACTTCCTTTTGAAAGTGTTGATTGAGTTCTTTCGCAAGGTCAAACAGCTGCACCTTCGTCAAATCTCCCAACGGTCCGATCGCCCCGATGGCATCACCATACAGTGTACAATACCCTAAAGCATTTTCTACCTTATTTCCGTTATTCACAACGACCCCTTGATGAATGGCTGCGAAAGTGGATAAGAGATGTCCGCGTAAACGCGCCTGTACATTTTCCGCTGTCAATCCTTGAGCTTCCTCATAGCCATATTGTTTCAACACTTCATTGCTCGCAGCTACAAGCGGTAATATACTACCGTCATGGAATTCAATATTTAATGCCGCCGCGAGTGAGCGGGCATTCTGCTTGGTCTGTTCACTATTATGCGCACTGCTCATCCCATAGCCGATAATACGCTCACTTCCCAGTGCATAGGCAAGTAATGCTGCTGATACACAGGAATCCAATCCGCCGCTTAAACCGACAATCCATGCGCTTTTACCGCCCAGCAGCTGCCGATCAAAGTCTTGTATCGCTTTTCCCATAAGCTTTAATAAGGAGTGCGTCTGCCATGATTCTGCTGTTGTTTGTTCGATATCGACAAGTTTGTATCCGCCTTCCCCATACGGCATTTGCCAATGACATTGACCATCCTTACAGATCGCACTTCCCCCTTCCATTATAACGACCTTTTTACCTTCATTCTGCATTCCCACCGCATTGACATACAGCACATTTCCGTGCAGTTTCAGTGGATTATGAATATCAAATGGACGCGCATCAAGATTGATATTCCAGTCGGCATCCTTGGTTTCATTGCCGAAGTTTAATTCGATTGACAATCCATGAAAAGTAATCGTGCGATGAATTGATGATGATGTATAAGCCTCTTCACTCACAAAGGCGGTATTCTGCTTGTGCTTGACACGCATATAAACCTCTTTTTGATATGCGAAATAAGCACAGTTGAACAGTCTTCCGCCTCGATATTTAATATTTCCCCATACGATCGCAATCGTATCGCTCATAGCGCTGATGCGCTCATTAAAGGAATCCAAATAGCGGCAATAATCCGCATCGCTCATATAATCAGTGCCGTATACACCGCTGATACAGTTTTGCGGAAATAAAATTAAATCGGCATGATCCTGCTTCGCCCGCTGGATCTGTTGCTTGATATATGCAAAATTTTCCTCATAATGTCCACCTTTTACTTCCATTGTTACAAATGCTACCTTCATAAAATCACTCCTGTCATTACTCATTATTTTACCACATTTGCATGCGCTTAGGCAGTTCTTCTTGAACATTTATACATTGTTCTTTATAATGTTGGTAAAGAAGGTGTAGAAATGAGTCAAATTTTAGAAGGTAATATATCGGTTAAGGCTGCAATACTTGCCGAACAAAGAGAGGTCCAACAGATTATGGTTGAGAAAAAGAAATGTAGCCGTGATACGCAATTCATTTTAAATCAAGCCGCAAAACGCAATATTTTAGTCAATAAATGTACAAGAGATGAAATTGATCAACTTGCCAACGGTAAGACACACGGCGGTATTATCGCAATCTGCGGTGAGCGCAGTTATCAAAGTATTGAAGCATTTCAAAACGCAGAAACAACCTTTTTAGCTCTGTTGGAAGGAATTGAGGATCCCTTTAATTTTGGTTATGTGATCAGAGCCTTATATGCGGCAGGCTGTGACGGTGTTATTATTCCCCCGCGCAACTGGAACAGCGCTGCAGGAGTGGTTGCCAAAGCAAGCGCTGGCGCCAGCGAATATGTGAACATGGTGATTGCCGATGATATGCAGGAAACGATCAATGCCTGTAAAGCACAGCAGTTTTCCTTAGTCTGTGCTTTACGCAGCGACCATTCGCTGAATGTTTATGAGTATACATTTCCGAAAAAAATCGTCTTAGCAATCGGCGGTGAACTGCGCGGTTTATCTTCTGTTGTAAAACAGGCAAGCGATCAGGACATCTATATTCCATATGCGAATGACTTCCGCAATGCCATGACAGCGGCAAGCAGTGCTGCTATTTTAGGGTTTGAGCGCCTGCGCCGACAAATAACTAAATAATAAATATGAAAAAAACGTAAGAATCAATCGATGATCCTTACGGTTTTTTAATCTGCGAACAGATAACCGCAGAAAATATAAATCATATTAATATAAAACCCATCAACTCCGAAGAAATCAAATGCGTCCTTCATAAACGGTAAAGTAAAATATCCCATCTGCATCAGCATCAACAGTACCATAACAAGAATTGCCAGAACCTTTTTAAATACTGCCGGATTTCTGCGCTTGCGGCTCTTATTCAGAACCATTCCGAACAGAAACAAAGAACAGACAATTAAAAAAGTTATCAGTGTCGGTGTAAATGAAAACGTAAAGAAGCGATGAATCAGTTTTACCGCTAAAGCAGAAAACAGAATAAGCAGCAATGGGATTCCCAAACGCTTTGTATCTTCCATTTTAAGCTTCCTCAATCGTTACTTCGCTCATCACATCACCGTTTTTCATATTGCGAACGGCTTCAAGACCTTCCGTAACCTTGCCGAAAACGGTATGAACACCGTCTAAGTGCGGTTGTGGATCATGACAGATAAAGAATTGGCAACAGCCGGTATCTTTCCCTCTGTGAGCCATCGACAAGCTTCCGCTCTCATGACGATGCGGATTATTTTGCGTTTCGCATGGTATCGTGTATCCGAGATCACCGGTACCGTTTCCGTTAGGACAGCCGCCTTGTGAAACAAAATGTGGAATGACACGATGGAATGTTTTGCCGTTATAATATCCCTGCTTTACAAGCTTAACAAAATTCTCCACAGTAATAGGTGCTTCTGTCGGATACAATTCAAATCGAATCACAGCACCGTTTTCCATAACGATAGAACCTAAAATTTTCATAAAATCATCCTCCTATACAAGTAATACCATTTCTTTACTGTTAATAAATCTGATTCTGCGATTTCTGAATATCTCGTTTCCTAAAATACCATCTAATGGCATCGTTGCGAAAATATTCGTATCGCCGGTATGCATATAGCGCAGATGAATATGCGCTTTATACAAATAGAAATCCATCTCTTTTATCAGTTGGATATTCATATTCTCAATGCCGTGGACTCCATAACCGTACATCTCAACATCCTGACTCAGTTCATAGCCTAACAATTCCATCTTTTCCTTATTCACCCAGCCGCAGCGTGCGCCGGTATCCAAACCCATTTTCAACAAATTGCCTTTAGCATCCTTTACCAGCAAAATCGGAAAAATGGCTCTGACCATATTCGGATGCGCAAAAGAATAACGATTCTCCAATACTTTCCATACTTTTGCGACATCATCGATTTCAAAATCAAGCTGTGACAGAATATCCCAGCCGATAATTCCGTCAAACAGATAAAAGCCGGAATTCATCGGTGAAATTCTCGGGGGATGCAGCGTAATCACCGGAAATTGATACAGCGTCAGCGAACCGATCTGAATATCCTCTAAAATATATGCGGTCAGCATTTTTTTGGTGCCTCCGATTGAACCGATCGACAATCCCGAACCCATTCTTTCAGCATTGATTTTTTCTAAAATTTCCTGTCGTACACCGGATATTTGCGCCCCGCTGTCAAGCACAAAGCGATACTTCTCACCTGCGATCGTGACCGGTACCATATACAAACCGGTAAAACTGCGCTTCATCGGTAATTGAAATGACTTTGATTCCATCTGATAAAGAATGCGGTCGGAATTAAAATGCAAATCGCGATAGATACGATCTTGTGTATATTCAGATAACAAATCGGCGATCTGCACTCTTGTTTTCGCAATCGCTTCTCCGCACAATATCGTTTCTTGCGTAGTTGTTGTTTTACAATGACGAATCAACATCCTATCACCTCAGGCTTTTATTATACCATATCCAATGCTTTTCTGTTATAATAGTTTACATAAAAAATTATAAGGAAAGGATACCCTATGAAAACAAATGAAGAAAAACTCGTGATGCAAAGTATGCAGGGAGCCGTACATCATCCTACAGCGAGCGGTGACGGCTATTGGGTCGGCTTTGACGGAAAAGGACGAATTCCACTGGGAGTCGGCGGCATTACCTATAATTTCAAGCTGGGAGACAGCTGTATGAATCTCGTTGGCGATCATATTGAACCGGGCGTATCGATAAAAAACAGTGACGGTAAAGAAAACTGTGCATTGATGGCATTTTCCTGTATCGGGAATGAAGCGACAATTATCAGCGGCGATGCCAAAGGCTGCAAAGGGTTTGTGAGCGGCAAGCACGGTGGGATTAACCATGTGATTGCCTACTTTGACGCCGATGTATTGGAAAAGCTGAACATCAACGACCGCATTTCGATCAAAGCGTGCGGTCAAGGCTTAAAACTGCTTGATTATCCCGATATTACGGTGATGAATATTGATCCTGCGCTGTTACAAAAGCTGAATATCATTGAAAATGATGCTCAAAGCTTAACAATAGGAGTTACACATATAATACCGGCACATTTGATGGGCAGCGGTCTCGGTGAAACTACTTTAATGACCGGTGATTATGATATTATGACTCAGGATCCCAAAAGTAATCTAAAATATCATTTGGATACATTACGCTTCGGTGATATTGTTTATATTGAAAATCATGACTGTACCAACGGTGCACATTATCGCAGCGACAGTGGCAGTGTCGGCGTTATCGTTCACAGCGATTCGTACACAAGCGGTCACGGTCCCGGGGTCTGCGTCATTTTAACAAGCCGAAACGCAAAGCTAAAGCCGATCATTGATCCGCACGCGAATCTTGCCGATATATTATTGCACAATTAAATGATAAGCAGCAGAATCCTTTCATGGTTGAATTCTGCTGCTTTTATTATAATTCGTTGATTAAAGTTAAGATACTCTTTATTGACATTAAACGGTCATCCACCTCTTTAGCACGATGATGCTTCAAAATATCGATTGCCGTATTCTGCATTGCCGGGAATGCACTTCTGGTCAGCTGATTTGCATAAATGACAATATTAATACCGTGCTCAGCCAATTCTTCCTCTGTTACAGTATTAAAAGAAGTCGGCACCACAATAATCGGTGTTGTTTGATCACTTTTGCGGAATTCATCACAGAACGCAAATATTTCTGCCGGATCCTTTTTACGCGAATGGATCATAATACCGTCCGCACCCGCTTTCACATAAGCAAATGCACGATCTAATGCATCCTGCATGCCTTTTTCTAAAATCAGACTTTCAATACGGGCAATAATCATAAAATCATCGCTCAGCTGTACATTTTTACCGGCTGAAATCTTAGCACAGAAATTTTCAATTGTATCCTGAGTTTGTGCGACCTCTGTACCGAAAAGGGAATTTTTCTTTAAGCCGGTCTTATCCTCAATAATAATCGCAGAAACCCCCATACGCTCTAAAGTTCTGACATTATATACAAAATGCTCGATTAAGCCGCCAGTATCCCCGTCCAAAATTATCGGCTTTGTGGAAACATCCATCACATCATCAATCGTTCTGATTCTGCTTGACATATCCACAAGTTCAATATCCGGCTTGCCCTTTGCTGTAGAATCACAAAGGCTGCTTATCCACATTGCATCAAACTGATCCAATTCGCCTTCATGTTCCACAATCGTCTTTTCCGCAATTAACGCGGTAATTCCACTGTGTACCTCTAACGCTTTAACGATTGGGCGCAGCTGTAGCAACTGCTTTAAACGCTTGCGGCGAAATTCCGGCATACTCAGCTGTTCACGCATTTTATTATCAATTCGCTTAACTCTGTCAGTTCTTGTGTATGGCACTTCAATCAATGTACCGCCCCATTCCTTTAAAATCATGATCACTTCCTCGCGTACCGATTTTTGTTCGTTGTCTTTCCAGTTGTCTCCGTGTACAACATAGTCAGGACGATATTTTAACAGATTCTCTCGATAAGAAACGCTCTTTTGATCTACAACTTCATCAATATCCTCATTATTCATAAACAGCTGCTTGCGCTCTTCAAAGCTTAAAGTAGGAAAACGGTCAAACTTTACCATTGCCTCATCACTCATTACTCCGGCAATCAGCTTCCCGTATTTCTTCGCTTCCTTAATAATATTCATATGTCCTTCATGCAGGACATCGGTTGTAAAGCATGTATAAACTGTTTTCATCTTATTCTCCTTTAACGGCAGCCATAAAGGACTGCTTATTCATAACGGCACTTTCTTTGGGACGCCCAAGATCCTCTCGTGCTCCTAATGCGACCATAACTTCAATCAAAATCGGTCCGTTTAATTCACGTGCCTGTGCCAATGCATCGCTCAATTCATTTGCATTTTCAACGTGATACACATGCGCATAGCCAAGTACCTTCGCCGTTTCGGCAAAAGAAGTGTTTTGACAGTTTGTCGGCATTCCACCTACAGATTCATGTGCATTGTTATTTAAGATAATATGACATAAATTATGACTTTGCATATCGGCAATAAACGCCATTGAACCCATATGCATTAGTGCCGCGCCATCTCCGTCAACACAGAAAACGCGGCGATTCGTATTTACTGCCGCAACTCCCTGTGCAATCATGGAAGCATGTCCCATAGAACCGACGGTGAGGAACAATTGCTTATGCTCACCGTACAGTGCATTACTTTGTTCGTATGCCTCGCGACTGATTTTACCGGTAGTCGTGATAAATAAATCACTCGGCTGCTTCTGCTTCAAAATTGTTTGAATCGCATCCTCACGCTTAAAACTGAAGCCGTTTTCCTGATTAAACTTCTGATCATTATACAGAGACCCTTTTTTTATTACAAACGCGAATTGCTTTTTTTCCTGTAGCTTAGATTGTGCTTTTTTCAACAGCTCTCGGTATGTTTTTTCATCAGTGTCAGAATCAATAATTGCGTATTCGATTTCTAATAACTCCAGCAGCGGACAAGTAATCTCACCCTGAAAAATATGTTGCGGTTCATCCTTTTGATTAGGCTCTCCGCGATATCCGATCAAAAACAGCATGGGAATCTCATAAACCTTTTGATGAATTAAGCTCGCAATCGGATTCAAAGCATTCCCCATACCGCTGTTTTGCATATATACACAGCTTATTTGTTCACTGCCTAAATAATATCCGGCAGCTAGCGCAACAGCGGCTCCTTCATTTACTGGCACTCGATGATGTGCATCTGTTTCATGCAGATTCAAATAATCACATAACGGTTTTAATACCGAATCGGGTACTCCAATAAAATGCTGAATATTCAGCTGATGAATACCGTTAATAAAATTTTTAATTTCCATTTATCTCACCTCATGAAAATATGCTTCCAACAACGCAATAAAACGATCTACGTCCTCATCGCTGATTTCACCGATATTACCGATACGAAATGCATCATACTGCGGTAATTTTCCGCTGTATAACAAATAGCCATTCTCTTTGAAATAATCATAGAAAT
The DNA here is from genome assembly GCA_009917405.1 of bacterium c-19. Classification (GTDB taxonomy): domain Bacteria; phylum Bacillota_I; class Bacilli_A; order Erysipelotrichales; family Erysipelotrichaceae; genus C-19. The sequence continues at coordinate 41,828 of QZED01000014.1, forward strand.
CATTAAAAACAAAGCCTTCCTTACACAGATAAGTCGTTATTACCGGAGACTGATCGCTGTAAGGCACCAAAGTTTCAAATTCTTGCTTAAGCATCGATTCACGGATCCGCTTTTGAATCATCACATAACGCTTATGTCTTGCGTTAATTCCACCGCTTTGCTGCAACTCTTCGATTGCCTGCTTTAAAGCTCGTAATACATGCGTCGGTGACGTAAAGCGAAATGAGCCGTTTCCTTGTTCCATCGTTTTGTATTGTGCATACAAATCCAAGGAAAGTGACGGACAAATTCCTTCACATTGTTCTAAATGAGTACGTTTAGCATAAACAATCGCCAATCCCGGTACTCCGTGTAGACACTTATTTGCACTCGTAATCAAATAATCCACATCTAATTTATTCAATGACATCGGTAAACTCGCAAAGCTGCTCATCGCATCGACAATACTGATTTTATGATAACGATGAATCAACTTTTGAATTCCTTGAATATCATTCAGCACTCCTGCCGTTGTTTCACTGTGAATATAAGCAACATGTGTAATATCCTCACGTGCAATCTGCGCTTCCAGCTCATTTAACGGCAGTTGATGAATCATCGAATATTTGACAATATCATACGGAACCTTTGCTTGTCTGCATATTTGTTCCATTCGCTCACCGTATGCTCCGTTGGATAAAATCAAAACCTTTTCGTTTTGTTTAACTACACTCGTTAAAACGCTCTCCACCCCATAGGTACCTGAGCCTTGTAATAAAATACTCGTATAGATGCTTTCATCACCGTCAGCCAAAGTCAACAGGATACGGCGCACATCCTGTACTAATTCCTGATACTCTGTATCTCTTGTGCCCATATCCTCCAACATTGCCTGCTTTACGGTCTCGCTTGTTGTCAGCGGTCCCGGTGTTAATAAAACCTTTTGTGTATTCATCTTATCCTCCTCATCTTTAAATGAACAAGCTGCTTCGTTTTACCTGCCCCTTAATGTTCATTAACTTATATTTTATCACTCATTATGAACAATTACAATAATATTTTATGCAGTGGGTGTCCATGAACAGAAATATTTATTATTAAAACATACAAAAACGTGATGATTCAGTCTCCTTCATAGACGATAAAAAACGGTGTATCCTAATGCTATACCACTCTTTCTGCACAATATGAATCCCCTACAGCTGAATTTAATGGAAAAGTAATTTTATAAGAAACATAAATTATCGTTAGAAAATAATGGTATTCGTATAAAAACAGTTTCTTTTTTTACTGAAATTTGATATAATTCACATGATAGGGGGATGGAAAAGAGGAATAAAAGTGAAAGATAAGACCCAGATAATAGGCTGGTTCATTCTTTTTCTAATAGCTTCCGGATTTATCGGCTTCGGCGGAGCTTGGATACTTGACGGAAAAACACCGTTATCCTATCCGATATGCGTTGTTTCATTAACGATCTGCAGCTTCCTTTGCTCACTTGTTATATTTCGTTTGATCATGAAAAGGGCGCAGAAGCAGGCATTATGGGCAATGTTTAAACGAGGTTGCTTTCATGAGGTCGATCGTCAGATCGATGAAAACAGCAAAGAGATGAAGTATCTGTGGGAATTAAAGATGCTCGCATGCTTCCACAGCGGTAATCGATCGGGATTTGAACATCTGTATAACAGCTATATGAATGAAATCAATGAATGTAAAACGCTGGGCAGTTATATGCTCCGAGTCTTACATGAATTAATCGATGCGATGTCTCATGATAAACCTCCGGCAGTATTTTTAAAGAATGATACAAAAAAACGATCTTATATCAAGCAGCGTGACTATCAGTTGTATTATCAAATAGAAACAGGTATTCAGGAATATTACGGCTCGCAAAAACAGCTGATGAAAATCTATTTTGAGAAATTTCTGATTCAAACCGACGTATTGTCAAAACCGCTAGGCTTTTATCTATACTATTTAATGACAGCGGTTATGGTGGAAAGTGATCATCCGCAATGGGAAGACTACTACCGTAAAACTCAGCAGTATGTGTTTGATCAGGATAGCCTTGGATATATGGAAAAATTGAAAACAAAGATATATGGGATACAGAAAGGAACGGGAACATTACAGCTTATGAATAGAGATATGAATCGAACAAGAAGAAATAATCCGTTATATGAGGAAAATCAACAGTCCTTAAATCGCTCATTCAATTATCAGCAGCCTGCGTTCAGAAGAGAGCGTACGCAGAAAAATTCAGATCCTCGTCATAGTGCCAATGTACAAAAGGAATTTGATGAGATGAACAGTGAATTGAATGAAAACAATACTTTCTCATTATATGAAGATGATGAGATGGATTTATTAAATCAGAAGCGTAAAGGTGCTGTAAATGAAAGCACGCAGACGATGGCACAAGAGGATTTAGACGATGATTTAGACCCTACTTGGTTTGCGCGTAAAGGCATGGAACCAACAGCACAAACGCAATCCTTTGCACAGCCGACTCCTTCGATCAGCGAACCGGCAAGAAACTATCAGAAGCAGCAGCCGATTAATCAAACTGCCGAAACGCAAGGCTTCGCATATCAAGATGACCGTGCTGCCTTTATGCAGGATTTCCGCAATCATCAAAATACGCCGGCTTTTGTAGATCAACGCTCACAACAGGCTATGAATCTAGAACGCGCTCACCAGCAAAGAAATATCGCAAATGAACAGCAAGGACTTTATCCTAATCAGGTACAGGCACCTCAACTCAATCAGCAGCCTGCTTATATGCAGCAAATGAATCAGCGCCGCAACCAAATGGATGAAGAACTTGTACAGGAACCATATCAAGCTTATCCATCAGAAAATTCGCAGCAACTAAGTCCAAAACAAGCGATGCGTACTCCTTCGATTCCTGAGGAAGAGATAATATCGAAGAAACAACTGCGCAAAGCCAAAGGAAAAAAACAAAAGCGCAAACAAGATCCGTTCGATTTCCAAGAGGAAGTACAGGAAGCTCAGCCTGCAAAGCGAGTACAAAAGCAGCCGTCAACACTAAGACCTTACAGTACTTATGTACATCAAAATGTTATCGTCTTCTTTATCAGTCTGCTTGATGCAGTGCTTGTATCTGTAGCGACAGCTTCAATCGTATATACAAACTTTTTTAAGCGTTACACTTCCGTGAATGCAGAAATCGTAACGGACATCATTATCAAATCCTTGATCATATCGGTTCTTGCGGCTTACTTAACCGCATCTGTTCATACCGGTTATATGATTTTGAAAAAGTCATTACAGAACTGGAAAACGCCGGTAAAAGTATTGCTTTCTCCGCTTTTACTTGTGATCTCATTATTGATCGGCATAATCGCGGAAATACCATATTTTATCTATGCGAGTATAAAAAAAGGCAGAGAAAAAGCTTAATAAAGTGACTGTTCCGATTATGATATGTACCCAGAATCCTGGACACATAAATTTATGAGTTGAAGCTTAACACATGGATGTTATCCTGTAT
>QZED01000148.1 GCA_009917405.1 bacterium c-19
GAAGGAAGCTATACCTTTTATGTAAAAGTGACTGATAATGCGAATGAAACCTTTAAGAAAGAGATCACGATTAATGTAAAGAGTAAACCAGTAAATATTGATGATAAAAACAAAGGTCAATTCTATGAATTTCGATTAAGTGACGGGTCTATCGCAGATATTTCAAAGTGGCAGAAAGAGAATATCATTATTCATCCAAAACACAGTGAGTACAATAAGATGAAAGTGAATAACGGTACTTATCAAACAGGAGATCATACGTATTCTACAGAAGGAGAAAATACTGTCTCACTCAGCTTCCAAAAAGGAAATAGTGCTACTACGAATACAATTGAAGAAACACTGAAGATTGATAAGAGTGATCCTGAAATATCAAGTGTGGAATTCAGCGAAGATGGTTCAGTAAAAAGTGAAAGCAATGGTACTTTCCAATATCTGTTTAAAGAAAGTGCTGATATGAAGATCAGTGCAGAAGATGGAGAAAGCGGAATCGGACGTTATGTGATTAAAGCTACACCGTTAAAGAAAGACGGAACAGTTGATTCAAGCAAACAACCGATTACTTATGATACACCATCAACTGAAACAACCTTGAATTATTCCTTATCTAAACAAGGCTGTTATTTGATTGAAATCAGTGTAGAAGATCAAGTAGGACATAAAGTAAGCTATGATTCTAAAAAGATCAAGATCAGTGATCAAACAATCTCATTAGAAGTCAAAGGCTATTTGAATAATAATACAAAACAACCTTATAACGAAAAGAACTGGACGAATCAAAGCATTACCTTAAGACTGAAAGCAAGTGATGATTCAGCTTTAACAAA
>QZED01000149.1 GCA_009917405.1 bacterium c-19
TATTCTTTTTCTTCAAGCACATAGTGATCATTGGTTTTAAGTTCTTTTAAAACATATTTGCCTTTATGATGAATGATCGCATTTAGTTGACCATATTCATCAGCCTGTGTGATCGCCACCAAGCTTCCTGCCTTTAATACCACCTGATTTTGATAAATGATGTCCTCTTTCGCATAGATCCCGAATACAACATCCTGTAGTGCATTAATATCATGTCCCAAGTCTGAATGTTCCATCAATTTCGTTATGTTTACTAAGCCATGTTCATGCCCATTCCATAAATACAGTGCTTCTTCATCCTCAGGCAATGGCGGTGTAATCGGCGGCTCTGTTGACTCAATGATATGTACTTGAATCGTCTTACTTCCTTTTTTACCTAAAGAATCTATCGTCTCATAAGTTACCTCATAAACTCCTGCTTTACCGGATTCAATATTTTCTGACTTCACTGTGATATGTTTGTTAATGTCCGTATCATGATCATCACTTGCATATACATTTTTTAGCAGTATCTTATCAGTAATCGTATCTGATGTTGTAAAATACTTATCATTCGCATAGATGATCGGTGCTTCGTTTGGTTCTACTGTGACCTTTGCCGTTTTTGTGGCTGATTTACCAAAGCGATCACTTACTGTATATACCACTTCATAATTGCCACGTTTCAGCGGATTTGTGTTATCACTGATAATCTGAATTTGATCAGTCAGATCATGATCTTCTCTGTCATGTGCGCTGACTCCTTCCATGCGCAGCTGTTCTTCCCATTCACTTTGTGTATATTCGCCTTCTATAAAGCGTTTATTTGATACAAG
>QZED01000150.1 GCA_009917405.1 bacterium c-19
ATCAGTGAACAGACGTGGCTGAACGATTACCGCATGAAAAATATCAGAGCCGTTGACCTAGAAGACGGGGACATAAGCGATGATATTCGAATTATTGCCGATTATGTCGATGTGACAAAGCCGGGAAACTATCAAGTCTATTATGAAGTAACAGACAGTGTGGATCAAAAAATACAGGAAAGCTCTACAGTAACGATTAAATACAACAATCCGCCGATCATCCAAGCAGAAAATCAAGTGTATCAGTTAGGCTCGATCACACAAGAACAATGGAGTGAGGAATTACGAAACCAGTTAGCGAGTGCAAATGATGTCGAAGACGGAAATATTACCAATCATATTCAGATTACCTTAGATGAAACGAATACGGCATTACCGGGAATGTATCGAGTAAAATATGAGGTGACTGATCGCTTCGGTAAAAAAGGTGAGAAGTTAATAACGGTAGAAATTCGTTATAATCAAGCACCGCAGATTGAAGCAGACAATATCACGATCTATGAGGATGAGTTTACCAATGCGGTATTGACTGAGCGATTGAAACGACATGCGAGCGCCTACGACTTTGAAGACGGTGATCTGAGCAACCAAATACGAATCATAGCTAACAATGTCGATACGCATACACCAGGCAATTATGAAGTGACCTATCAAGTGACTGATTCTCAAGGTGCTGTCGGAACGAAAACGATCGATGTCACAGTGCTTGAAAATTATCAGCCGATATTACAGCTACTTGTATCAAATAAACGCTTTATAGAAGGCGAATATACACAAAGTGAATGGGAAGAACAGCTGCGCATGGA
>QZED01000151.1 GCA_009917405.1 bacterium c-19
TCAGGATCGTTGAAGTCAGGTTTTCCATCTTTGTCTACATCAACATCGATTTTCTTCAATTCTACTTCATGGCAGCTTTCGGTATTTGTATTACCAGCGTTGTCTGTCGGTATCACACATACTTTGTATTTACCTGTAGTTTCACTGATTGTAATACTTGCCTTTTCTTTTGTGACAGTTAGTTTACCCTCTTTCATCAGTTCTTCACCTGAACGAGCCATAGTATCTAACTTATAAACTTTATAAATGATTTCCTTGGTTCCGCTGACCTTTAAGTCATCTTTCGCATCACTTGTCGTAATCTCAAATGCAGTTCCCGGTTTGAAGAAGATGCCGCCGCTGAGCTTATTAATAATATCTTGTAGCTTATTGTTTGTGTCTTTTGCTTTAATACCTTTTACTTTTGGCGGTGTTTTATCAATCTTAATGAGTTCTTGTTTCTCTTTTGTGATCGCGCCACTGTCCTTTTTCATCCAGAAGCTTTGATTTGTTTCTCCCTCTTTTGTGACTGTGACTTGATTTGGTTTCCATGTACTTTGATCAAGCGATAGGTTGATATACTCGGCGTGATCACTGATGATATTGACTGCTTGATTCGTCCACTTGCCTGTATAGGTTGTATTGTTTCCATCATTGATTTCTAAGTGGTACCAGTCATCTTCGATATTATCTTCCTTAATAGTCAGTGTTCCCTCTTTGAATTTAAAACTGTAGTTTGGATAAGTCTTGTTTAAGATGTTTGCATCTCCCTTGATCGGATAATCACCTGCATTACTGTTGGTCTTCGCCGTTGTGCT
>QZED01000152.1 GCA_009917405.1 bacterium c-19
GAGGCAGTTAGAGAAAGCGTTGCGGCTGTCAGGCCTCAATGGTCGAAAAGACCTTACGCAACAATAGGCCCTTATAGGGCTGGTTCATACCACGTCTTTCAGGCGTGGTTTTGATAAAAGGAGCCGATACTGGCAGGTATCGACTCTTGGCTAATCATACTACTTCTTACCGTCTAGCCGTTTGCAGATGATATGGCAGATAACACCTGCTGCGATGGTAATAACGATCGTATTTATTGTCTCCAACATCAGCTCTCACCTCCTTGCTGTTACAAGAAGGAGCGTAGTATGACCCATCTATTATATCATAATATAGTTAATAATTTCCTGTTACATAAAGAAAAAAAACATCCCACCCCTCGATTAAGAGAGATGGGATAGTTTTACTAAAGTTTAAAATCTAATATAATTAGACATTAACATCATCGACTACTTGGCTCCACATACACGTATTCCCTCCTTAATCTATTATATAATAGCACAAGCACTACAACTAATAAAAGAAAAAACCTTTAAACAAAGGCTTTATTAACTATATGGTGCCGACACGCAGAATTGAACTGCGAGCTGAGCATTACCATTGCTCTGTATTACCATTATACTATGTCGGCATCACTTATGATAAGCTTTTAACCGCTGCACCAATTCGGCAATCGGTAAGCCTACTATATTATAATAGTCTCCGACGATTTTTGCAACAAAAACCGCACCTTTTCCTTGAATACCTATGAATCGAAAATGATAATGTCTTAATGTAACGAAATTGATTTTGTCCTAAAGTATGTTATAAAATAAGA
>QZED01000153.1 GCA_009917405.1 bacterium c-19
ATTGACAAAGATAAGGTTATATTAAAACCCTATCTCATCAAGAAATAGATAAGAAAAATTGGCTGTCAGCCTACTTAGTCTATTCACTTCAACAAGGTGGAATTAAGTCTTTCATAAATTTTTGAACTGCTTTTTCTACCTGTTTTCGTTATGCCCTTTTTTGACTTATCTACATATACATTATAACTGAAAAACTAAAATCCACAAGACTTTTTTCTTGATATATCCTAGTCCTGTCTATCTGCTTTCTTTTTGTAACAGTAAATTCTACTTATTTTTATGTGCTTTTTGAAGTGGAATTTAACTTTTCACTTCAGGCTTGAGATAAATGTTATTCAAGGCGTAATTCTTCTCCTTGGATAAATTCTGTGAGAGATGAAAGCGATAGCGTGTAAGACGCTGCAGAGCCACATAAGAAGCACCGCGCCACTCGTTCAACTTCTTACAACGACCGACCCTGGCAAAGTCAGCAATGAGCCATGCGTCTTTAGGGTCAGTCTTGGACATTTCATTGAACGACTTCTTATAGTTGGCAATGGTCTTGGGATTCACACAATACACAGCACAATGAAATTGTTTCAGTTCTTCATCCATTGAAATCCGATTCGCAACATGGAAAAAATAGAGTGAAGTAGATTCCATGACTATCACAACATTAGAAAGATTTTCTTTGTAAAGAATATCTGTAATGCGCCTGATCAACGTGTTGGAGTCTTCAAGAGAATTTCTGAACGATTGATTGAAAAAAACAAATTGATCGAAGTTCATGGCACAGACTTGGTTTGTATCAAGACT
>QZED01000154.1 GCA_009917405.1 bacterium c-19
TCCCGGCCTACCCGGTCAATGAGGAAGTCCGCCGCTCTTTTGAAAAACGCCTGTATTTCCTCCGGGGATTTCTTCTTGAAAAACTCCGGGCTGGCGGTTATCAGCGTATCGACAAAGCGTGTACTGTCTTTCCTCGTTCTGCACCCAGACTGTTCAATGCGGCTCTGAATGAAATGGTAGTAGCGCCCCTCCGGCTTGACGATATGGAAATTGTACTTGCTCCGGCTGGTGTCAATGTCCGGGTTGCTGGCGTACTGCTCCTTTTTCCGTTCGTGGTGGGCTTCCAGCGGTCTTGCCGGGTTGCCCTTGTGTTTCTCAAATCGCAAAATTGCGTGTTGCGCCATTGAACTCCTTTCCCCATTCCATTCCTTTCCGGCGGGTTTTCCCGCCGAAAATATCTCTGATAGGATTGGAATGGAATCGATATAAATAGATGGTTTTAACCTCTGTATTTCTATATATCGTCCGGTTTCCGTACTCCAAGAGGATTGATTTTCGTACTTGTAGGGTACGGTTTTCATCCCTCCGGCGTACCGCAGCCGGACTTCTTGAAGTCGGTGTTTGGAACCGCTTCATAGGATTTTGGGTAAATGCGGTTGGGTTTTCCACAGCCCTGTTTCTGTATTTCCACCAGCCCCGCATACTGCAACTCCCGCAGGGTATTCACCGCCTTCTGCCGCCCACAGTGGAGCAGGGCGACCACCTCGCAGATGGGGTAATACAGGTAAATCCGCCCATATTCGTCCGCCCACCCGTTTTTCCGGGATAACTCCGCCCGCC
>QZED01000155.1 GCA_009917405.1 bacterium c-19
CCTCTTCTTCCCTAAAACAGAAGGCTGTTATTGAAGATAAACTGGAACTGTTAAATAGATCTGATGTCCACGAAAATCAGAAAGAGCGTTTACAGTATCTTGCGGCAGGAACAGCGGGAACAACAGACCCACAGAAAAAAACAGGATATGGAGCGATAATAGACAAAGCGGCAAGGATAGTCAACGCCTACCCCGCCGCCTTATTTTAGTTTTAAGTTAATTTGATAAATTGGAGTTCCCCTTATTTGTCAACCATCACACAACGGATACCTTTGTCCTCTAATGCCATTTTCATATCAGAGGGCAACGCCAATTTTGCAGTCCTATACCCTTTATAAAATACCTGTTTTGTTTTTCCGTCTTTCTTTGTAACCTTGATTGCCATGCTATAAGACATTTTATGCTCTAACTCCCACGGATTATATTTCAATTCAACACATTCTATTTCATTTAAGGGAATAGGATATGGAATACCTGTATTAAGTACCAAACTATCATTTTCAAAGAAAAATGCTCCTGCATTTGACTTGTTTTTGAATTTGCTTCGTGAATATATAAAATAACCCAAAAGAACAAGCATAGGAACAAATAATATAAAAGTTAGCATTTTATAATCTCCCTTCAATTTTTGATTGGGTTTTCCACAAATAAATATAGCATACTTTCCCGCCAAAATCAACCAGTGTTCTCTGTCCGTTCCGACTATTATGAATCGAAAATGATAATGTCTTAATGTAACGAAATTGATTTTGTCCTAAAAGATGTTATAAAATAAGA
>QZED01000156.1 GCA_009917405.1 bacterium c-19
GTCGGACAAACCTCACCTTTCGTATTGATCGTGAATGGCGCATTACTGTTCGTATTGCTTGATGTATACTGAATAACTTCATCTTTTTTATGATAATCAGAAGTGATCTCTGCCGTTACTGCGGTACAAGCACCGCCAACAGGAAGCTTTAACAGCTTCGTATCAGGAAATGCAATTGTCTGTTTGTATTTCTTCACATTCACAATCAATTCTGTATCTACACCTGTGGTGCCATAGATACCACCAGTAATATGCGCTTTGATCTTCACATTGTTTTTCGTTGTATCGTTGCTTGCCTTTTTCACTGTCGCTTGAATGGTACTTGATCCTGAAATGCTTAATACATCATTAGGATTCGGTTCTAACGTATAGGTGATTACTGTATTATTCAGCTTGCCCGCTGTCGTTTCAATTAAGCGTGTATAGAATGTTCCGCCGTTGTTTGGTTCACCGCTTGGATCATACGTAGTTTCATAAACATTAGTCGGCAATACCTTTCCGGCATTCTTTGGATCTTCCCATCCCACTCCTTCAAGTTCTGCCGGTGAGATTGTGATCGTTGTCTTTACCGTCACAGACATTTGAGTCGGTGAAGTATTATCCGTAACCTCAACTTCTATTTCATAATCACCCGGAGTCAGACCGTTACTTCCTACTCCCTTATTCACATACACATTACCACTGTTATCAATATAGAACGAACCGTTATTTCCTTTCCCGCTCGGCAAAGAGTACGTATAAGGAGTTACACCGCCGCTTACATCTACATGACC
>QZED01000157.1 GCA_009917405.1 bacterium c-19
ATGCCTATCACACGTAATGCAAATAAGGCATACATGAAGAAAGGGATGACAGCCATGGTGATTGAAGCCTTTGATGGAGGCTTATATGTGAATATTTTGGATCATATCTTTGCTTTAGAAGAAGTTGCGACTCATGAAGCTAAATCAAAAACATTTGATCACATAGTTACAGCTGATAAGCAAAAAAAGATTTATATTCCACCTATGTCACATCCGTGGAAACATGCCTCTTTTCAATCTTATCTTGCGAAACAAAAGCACCGTCAATCTGGTGCTAATGTTTAACTTTTTTTGAGACATTTTCATTTTTGCTTGACATACGGAAACGATGGTTTCACCGTCTGATGCAGTTTATTTCTGCATTTCTTTTTCTTGATGAAATCTATGCGGCAAAAAGAGAGGTCTTAACGATCGCTCAAAGATGAAAAAGGCCGTGATACGTTAATCGCAGCCGATTGCATTTATCTTTATTTTTTCATTTATCTTAGTCAAGCTGGGGATGCAGCAGTTATTGATTTTGCTGCTTGATAAAACGGATAATTTGAGGGCGAAGGGACTTATCAATGTCCAACAAGTCCATGACTTGATCCGCAGTTTGGTTTGTTTTTCTCATTATGGTAATTACATTTTTAATCATACCTTCTGTGAATCCTTCATCATGACCGACAGCTCGACCTTTCTCTATCCCCTTTGCCATCCCCTCTGCCAATCCTTCTTTACGCCCTTCTCTGCGACCTTTTGCCAAGCCGCGTTTAAGGCCTGC
>QZED01000015.1 GCA_009917405.1 bacterium c-19
GCGTTCATCCTGAGCCAGGATCAAACTCTCCATTTGATTTAGCTCAAGCGCTTTGCGCTTTTTCTTTTTTTGTTTTCCGAAATATCTTTTGATATTTGAAATTGACGTTTCCTGTTTAGTTTTCAAAGACCGTTTCGCGCTTTTTGGCGCTCGTATATGATACAACACTCTTCTTTCTCTTGTCAATCTTTTTCTTTACTTTTTTTCAAAATGTTGCTATTTCTTTTTGATTACAGTTGATTTAGCCCTTTCAATTACCTATATTCAATACTCATCCATTCTTCTTTATCCTATTTTTTCATTAAATGATTATCATTGCACACAATTTTCATTCTTATTCTCTAATCGGTACTTATCAGTACTATTTTACAATATCCCGCAGTTTCATTTCATCGCGAAATTGTCAAAAGCAAGCCGCGAACATAACAACTACAACAAAAATTAGGTAATAGAGATCAAATCTAAATTTTAAAAAATTAGTATTAATCATTATATGATAACTCAACCATCACAAAAAGAATGGATGTCTTCCATTTCTCTTGAAATTATGTATAATATAACTGAACTATCTTTGAAAGATAGTATTACTCTTGCACATACCGTAAATGATTTTGAAGAGTTTTGCAGAACACGCAACTACGGCAGCTTTTGGATTTAATGAGTTCGACTGCTACCTTTTCTTTTTGTTTCATTACTGGCTGAATCATGAATGATCGTCGTTTTAAATATAAACATACACACAAACAAGAAAAGGAAAAATGGCAATCTTTGTTACGAACTCCAAGGTCTATAAAAAGAAAAGCCATTTTTTCTCTAACGACTTTTTTCCAGTTGTATGCCTACGAAAAGATAAAGCCAGGAATTATGATACATCCTGACTTTCTATCATTAACATTCAAATTTATAATTGATTCTCTTTTCGGTGAAAATGATTCTTTCTATTCATTTCAATGATTCAATTCTATATCAAGCAGGATGCTTTTCTTCCTGCTTTTATTATACAAAAAAGAACATTTCTCGATAACATTACATTAGTACGAAATGTTCTTTCTGTAAGACTGAAGAAGATTCAGTTTGCACTATATTTATTGAATTGCACGAATACCTTACAAAGCTGCTCTTGCGAAATATCCTCTTTTATTTTAATGACGGATATACATTTACTCTGATAATTCCTCCCACCGCTTGTAAATTAGCGAGCTGTGAATCATCAATTTGATTATCTAAATCAATGAGAGTATATGCATAATCATTTTTTGACTTATTGATCATATTAGCAATGTTTACATTATTCTTAGCCAAAGTATCAGCAATCTGCGCAAGCATACTCGGGATATTACGATGAATTACACCGATTCGCTCACCGCCGCTTCGCTCTAAGCTGACATTAGGGAAATTGACCGAATTGGTAATATTTCCGTTTTCCAAGAAGTCCTTCAACTCTTCTACCGCTTTTACAACACAATTTTCTTCTGCCTCACTGCTGGACGCACCTAAATGCGGAATTGTGATGACCTGCTCCAAAGCAGCTAAGCGATCATTAGGAAAATCGGTGACATAAGTAGAAACCTTACCGTCTTGAATTGCATTAATTACCGCTTGATCATCAATTAATTCACCGCGGGCAAAGTTCAACAAATGCACGCCGTTTTTCATATCATTGATCGCTTCTTGATTAATCATATATCTTGTCTTGTCATTTAACGGAACATGAATACTTATATAGTCACAGTTTTTGTAAATATCAGTCAAGCTCTTCGCATGCTTCACGGATCGAGATAAGTTCCAAGCCGCATCAATTGATATAAACGGATCATATCCGTAAACATCCATACCAAACTTTAACGCGAGATTGGCAACTTGAATACCGATCGCACCGAGACCGATAATACCTATTGATTTGCCCATCAATTCACTGCCGGCATATTTTTTCTTTTCTTTTTCTACTCGTTGTTCAATATTTCCCTTTGTATCATTTTTTGTCCAAGCAATTCCCTGATAAATTTTTCTGGCACTTAAAAGCATTCCGGCAAATACCAACTCTTTCACTGCATTCGCATTAGCACCCGGAGTATTGAAAACGACAATACCCTTTTCGCTGCATGAGGGAATCGGAATATTATTCACTCCGGCACCTGCTCGGGCGATTGCTTTTACACTGTTATCCAAAGCAACATCATGAAGACTCGCTGATCGTACGATAATACCATCTGGCTGATTTACATCATCACTGATTTGGTATCGTTCACCGAAGCGCGCTAATCCGCTTGGACTGATTTGATTCATTGTTTTTATCTGGTACATTATAGATCTCCTTTACTTCTGTTTTCTTTATTATTGTATACTGCCGTATTATTGATTGGCTTTTTCAAACGCCTTCATAAAAGCTACTAATTTCTCAACACCTTCAATCGGCATTGCATTATAAATGCTGGCACGCATTCCACCAACACTGCGATGTCCCTTTACATTGATAAATCCGTTTGATTTTGCTTCTTTAATGAACTTAGCGTCTAATTCTGCGTCTCCGCTGACAAAAGTAACATTCATCAGTGAGCGATCCTGAGGATTCACAGGATTAGAGAACATCTTAGAGTTATCAAGGTAATCATACAGAAGCTTTGCCTTTTTTTCATTGCGTAGCTTCATTGCCTCTAAGCCGCCGATTTCCTCTTCAATCCACTGTAAAACAAGACCACACATATAAATAGCATATGTCGGAGGAGTATTGAACATAGAACCGTTATCCGCCATGATTTGATAATTTAACATGCTCGGTGTTTGTTCCTTCGCATTCCCTATCAGATCCTCACGAATGATCACAACGGTTAATCCAGCAGGCCCCATATTTTTCTGCGCTCCCGCAAAGATCAATCCGTATTTGGAGACATCAATCGGTTCACTTAAGATACAGCTGGATAAATCCGCAACCAACGGAATATCTTTCGTATCCGGAAGTGTTTTATATTTGGTACCGTAGATCGTATTATTTTCACAAATATACACATAATCGGCATCCTCATGAAAATCCAGTGTTGTCACATCAGGAATATAAGAAAAAGTTTTATCCTCACTAGAAGCTAGTACATTTGCTTTTCCCAGCTTATTTAATTCTTTAATTGCTTTTTTACTCCACTGTCCCGTATTAATTACATCGGCATGACCGTTTTTTAATAAATTCATCGGAATCATGGTAAACTGTAAGGAGGCTCCGCCTTGCAAAAACAATACCTTATAGTTATCACCGATATTCATCACTCTGCGTAAGCGCGCCTCACAATCATCTATAATTGCTTGATATTCTGCCGAACGATGACTCATTTCCATAACAGACTGTCCGCTTTGTCCATATTCAATCATTTCTGATGCAGCCTTTTTCAGTACCCATTCCGGTAGCATTGATGGTCCCGCAGAAAAATTGTATACTCTACTCATATATAATCGCTCCTTTATTTTTTTCTAATACTTAACTAACATTATAAGTCTATTATTCGCTCACGTCAAATATTATTTTCATTTATTTTCAGAATCTTTCAAGCCATTGTTTCATTGTTTCATAAACTTTCGATCAAATAGCTCCTTTCTAAATTTAGTGCGATTATCATGATTAGAAATATAAATATCATAAATTTCATTTTATATCTTGCATTTCCCCTTTTTTTCGTGTAAAATAATAAAGCACTTGCCCGAGTGGTGAAACTGGTAGACGCAACGGACTCAAAATCCGTCGGTAGCGATACCGTGCCGGTTCGAGTCCGGCCTCGGGCACCATTTATCAACTTGACTGTGATAGAAGCTTTAGCATCATAGTCTTTTTTAATTATCTGACAGCTATACCAAAAATCAGTTATAAGACTTATGACATACAGCTATTAAAAAATTTCTGCCCTAGGAAGCAAAAGCAGCTCATGGTAAGATGCACGATATATTGAAGCAGTGAGGTTATTTATGAAAAAAGATTATCAGTATATTAATTTTTTAAAATCTATCGCTATCTTAATGGTATGTACCTACCATTTCGGTATTGTATTAAGCAGTGCCGATACTGAATATTTGAGAATCATAAAAATCTTTTTCTATAATTTATGTGTAGCTGGTGTACCGTTATTTTTTATGGTAAACGGTGCTTTACTGCTTAATAAAGAATTAGATATTAAAGCACACTATATCAAAATAATCAAAATGTTTTTCGTACTCTGTGCATGGCGTATCATAACATTACTAATCATCGGCTTTTATACAGAAATTGATTTTTCAACCATCGGTATTCGTCAGCTGTTTAATTATATTTTACTGTCTAATTTTGAAAATAATCCTGTCCCAACCAATCATTTTTGGTTTATTCCAACACTGATCGGAATTCATCTTTTATTCCCTATCTTAAAAAAAGCATTTGATGCTGATAAAAATGAGCCGATTTATCGCAACAGCTTGGCATTGTTGTGTATTACGATTTTTGTCCTTTTTCTGATTCCTAATTTATTCTACGTCTTTGTAAAACAGGTGCCCATGCTTTGTCATCTTGATTTAAACGGACTTAACGGTCTGCTTCCGTTTAATCTCAGTTCAGCCTGCATGCTGATGTATTTTATTATGGGTGGTTTGATTCATCAAAAGAAAGATAAATTAAAAGAGCTTCCGATGTTAAAATTACTGCTTTGCTTATTAGGCGGCCTTATCTTATTGACTGTTAGATGGAAAATCATAAGTAATGCTGACAATGCTCCTTATGATGCTATCTATAACGGTACGATGACGATTTCCGGAATGATGATTGCCTGTTCAATTTACCTAATGGCGATAAAAATAAAAGCTTTACCATCATATTCTCAAAAGTTTTTTCAAACGATTTCGAGAAACACATTGTTCGTCTATTACGCACATTGGATTGTCGGTTATACGCTTTTAGATCTCGTTATCTATCCATCCTTATCTATCCGAGGCTTGTTTATAAACCTTATAAAAGGATTATTGTTAGTTATCAGCTTATCCTATCTCGCTGTATTATTGAAAAAGCTTCCAATCATCAAACATTTAATAAATTAAAAAAATATGTTCAATCGCATCGAACATATTTTTTATTGTTTTCTGAAAGCATATCTTGATAAAAAATTCATTTCATAAGCTATTATGCAATCGCTGCATCTATCTTTTAATTTGTTATCAAATCTTGCATCACCACTATCTGTATAATCTGTTTTTGACGCTTAAATGCACTCACATATTGATTAGAAATTCATAGTTTGAAAGTGATTGCGGCAAACTGATCAATATGGACGCTTGCATTGATAATAGTATATTCCCTCAATGAGAGGATCTCTTTTACTACACATTACAATTTTGCAAAAGCTAATCACTTTCTACAGTTCTTTTAAAAATGCACAAAGTAAATCGAATGTACGATCAAAGCTATCTATACTCAAGCATTCCTTCGGCGTATGAATATCCTTCATAATCGGTCCCATCGTAACAATATCCATATCAGGATCCATCATTTTGAACACTCCGCACTCTAAACCTCCATGGACTGCCATCAATACCAATTCCTTCTGATAACACTCTTTGCATACTGCTTGTAAGCAAGAACGCATTTTGGATTCTGAATCATAGCTCCACGCCGGATAACGAGCATCTCGTACTGTTTCTAAACCGCACAGTTTAGCCAAAATTTCTATTTCTTCTGCAATCGTATCAATATATGATTCTAAAGCACCTCTTACAGAAGTATTGATCATGATTTCAGAATTGTCACATGTTACAACAGCGGCATTAGACGATGCAGTTGTTAATCCTTCTATTGACATACTGCGATGACGCATACCGTTAGGAATTAAACGCATAAAATTAATAAAAGACTGAGAATCTTCTTCGCTCATAAAACGAGCTGCTTTCGTCTTTGTCAGCGTAATATGCAAATCAGTGTCAGAGAATTCCAATTCCTTCATCATTTCATTTTTCTGTTGTTCCACTATTTCTTTGCAATCACTGAATGACAACGCTGTATGGAATATCGCCGATGCTTCTCGAGGAATGGCATTATCCTTCATGCCGCCTTCCGCATGAGCCAAAGTAAGCTTAGCTTGCTTTGACAGCGTATATAGAATACGTGCTGCTAATTTATTCGCATTGCCGCGTTCCTTATGTATTTCTCCGCCGCTGTGACCACCTTTCAGACCACCAATCGTTAATTCAAATGCTTCCTTTTCCTCGTCCTTCCAAGTAAGTGCTCGCTTCGCAATAACATTTACTCCGCCGGCACTGGTCGTTCCGCTCGCAAACTCACCGCCGTCATCGAGATTAATCAGTCGCTTGCCGCTGATATTCTGACGATCCAATCCTAAAGCACCGAACAATCCGACCTCTTCTTGTACCGTAAACACACATTCCAACGGCGGATGTGCAATAGAATCGGAATCCATAATCGCCAACATATATGCAACACCGCAGCCATCATCCGCACCGAGTGTTGTTCCTTCCGCAGACAGCCATCCCTCATCCAAACGCAGTTTTAATGCATCATGTTCAAAATCGAATGCAACATCCTTATTCTTTTCGCATACCATGTCGATATGTGCCTGTAAAATCACCGTTTCATGCTTTTCATATCCGCTTGTTCCCGGTACATAGATAATTACATTATTCATATCATCGCGAATATATCGCAAATTATGCGATTGCGCAAAATCAATCAAATAATCGCTGTACGCACGCTCATGAAAAGAACCATGCGGAATCCGCGTCATTTCCTCAAAAAATTTCTGATGTGCTTTATTGTGATCTAATACATTCATTCTTCTACCTCCTGAATCTGTTTAGATTCTTTCACATTGATGTGATTTAACTGCTTGATCATTTATCTTAATAATCAAGAAAACCTATTCTGCTTGCGCTGCTTTCATTACGAACAGTTGTTCCAACAGTTTCTCCCCGTCCTGCGATTCTATCAGCCACTTATTATCAACCAGCTGTAGTCGCATTGTCATATCAAAGCTTTTTGATCGCTCGGCATTTTGAAACTCTTCAATGATAATATCCGCAATCTTTTGGTTTTTATCAGCTTCACTTAAATCATCACCGTTGATTGCCTGAAAGGTCTCTTCCTGCTTGGAAACAATGTCCGTTAATACTTCAGAAAGATCATACGCCTGTACATGAATTTTTATTTCAGCTTTTGTTTCATTTACCACAGCTTCATCACACGTATATGTAAAATTCAACAGCTGTGCATATAGCTTCCACATACTGTCCTTATTCAGACCCCATACTTTTGCATCTTCCTCACTGATCGTAAAATCAACACCGCTTTGATCTGATGTATGATCGGCCATCACCATCCCATCTTGTTTTTTTATCGCTTCTAAATACAGCTGTAAAACCGCTTTGGGGGATTGCTCTGGCATTACCTTTTCTTCAGAGCGACATCCGCAGATAAACAACATACTCAGTATCACTATCGATAAGATCCGTTTTCTCATATCGGGCATCCTTTCTCTTTCTCAGCAATATGATACCACACAATGAAAAAAAAGATAGATTTTTTTTGGGTTTTCTCTTTTTTCCGTGTACATATAAAAGAGAGAAAACTGTCGAGCGGATTCTGATTGAAAAAGACAAGCAGTCAAAACGCAGGACATATAATGAAACGAGGTGATTCTATGGAAAATCGCAAGGCGATCTATGTATCCGGATTAATTTTTTCTCTCGCATTCGCAATCATTTATTATTTATTATTCCAAACCTTTTTAGCACAAAAGGAAATGCAATTTACAATATATTATCATCAAATCGGTTTATATCAAAACGGTGATAATGCACAAAAAGCGATTGCGCAGTTTAAAGAACTAGGAATTGAAGCATGGATCTATGAAATTGACGGTATGAACAGTGTGATCTGTAATATCAGTGATTCACAAAGTGATGTGCAAAAAACCGAAACAGTCTTGAAAGAAAAAAACATTCCGTTTGTGAATAAGACAATACAGTCACAAAATGAAGCTGTGCTTGATGCACTTAATGAAAAAGATTATAAAACAGCATTGGAGTTGATTAAAAATGAAAGTAAAAGAAATGAACAAGCAGGAGCGTCCCAGGGAAAAAGCGCTGAATGATGGTGTACATTCTTTATCAAATCGTGAATTGATTGCGATTTTATTAAGAAGCGGGACTAAAGATCGCTCAGCGTTGGATTTGGCTGATGAGATATTGCATTTAAGAGGTAATTTATTATCCTTGATGGATCTGCGGATTGATGAATTAATGCAGATTAAAGGAATCAAAGCTGCCAAAGCAACTGAATTATTGGTGTGCTTTGAATTAATTCAACGAATTTCTTTAGAACGTATGAAACAAGAGACACACACTGATCATAAGCCACAGATAATTACAGAATGGCTGATGAACCATATCGGACACAAGGACCAAGAGATTTTTGTCGTTCTCTTTCTAAATACACGCGGAGAGATCATTGCTCATAAGGATATGTTTATCGGAACCTTGTCAAGAAGCTTTGCGAATCCGCGAGAGGTATTTAAGGAAGCGCTTAAATATAGCTGCACTCACATTATATGCGCACATAACCATCCGAGCGGTAATCTTACGCCGAGCAGAGCCGATATAAAAAGTGCCGATGCGCTTGAGCAAAGCGGAGAAATGATCGGTATTGAAGTATGGGATCATTTGATCGTATCGCGCAATCGCTATTTTAGCTTTCGTGAGCATGACATGATGCGAAATCAGCGTTTATTTTGATTAACTTGTTAAGTGAAAAGATTTTCTCGATAAAAAAAGCGGATCGCTAATATTCTTCACGTCCGCTTCTGATTAATAAGATAATAAAACATACGACCAGTACCGCTCCTGCTGCATACAATACCAATTGCAGATCATTTTCCGCAAAGGTAAACGGCTGAAATGATACTCTGGTAACCTCGGTGTGCAGATTGGGTGCTGTTTCGAGCATGTCGTTTGGTTTTGCCAAATAAAATCCCAGTTGCCCTGCCGTAGCACTGCGTTTAGTTTCTACATAATAAATCGGTTCTAATGATGATAAATGAAGGATCTGTGCCGTCGGCTCAGCAGTTGTTACAATCGGCTCATAACCGCTGCCCTTTCGCTGTACCCAATAACCTGCCGGCTTGGTTTGATTCACTATTGGTATGGTTACTTGAATCGGTTGATTGGCAATCGCATTTTCATGATTTTCCCACTCGATTTGAAATCCTTTTACATCGGTTATTTCTTCAGTTTCGGGAATAATCTTCACAATATCTTCCGGTTTCGTATCATCGATTGACTGTACATGAATGCGGTCACTGTCCGTAAAGACACGAGAATAAAATAACATGGTTGAATTTTCCGCGCTGAGCACTGTCATCGCCTCATCATTCAGAACCTGACACGTCTTTTCTCCTTTTAAACCGGCATGATCGCTCGCTGCTGCACATACTTTATGCACACCGGTATCATCTATTTGAATCGAAACGCTCTCCCCTGTTTCCACTCCCTCGCTCAACAGCGTTTCTTTTTTGTCATTGTCAATGCGATAAATCTGATAAGCAATTTCCTTTACTCCGCTTGTCTTAATCTCAGGATCCATTAATGTATCATCGGCATGAATATCTATGATCATTCCTTCACCGAAAACACTTTGGAAAGTCAATTCATCGACCCATTCCTTCCATTTATGATCAGCTGCTTTACGCTCACTGATGGAAGTGATTAATGGTGCGTGCGTATCGATTTTAAAAGAAACTTTCGCAACCGTGCTTTTCACACCTTGTTTATCGCTGAACGATATCGGTAGCGTCGCATCGCCGTTATAATCCCACTTCAACTTTTGATAGCTTTCTTCGCTGTAATGAAAAGCGGATGCCGGTGCATCTTTCTGTAAGGATAAGGTAACGGCAGAGGTATACCATCCTTTTTCTCCGAGCTTTCCTTGCATATTCAGCCATTTTGCATCACCGAGCCATTCCTTATTTAAAACTTCCGGTTCTCTTACATGAACAAGCAACGAAATCACATTGCTCTTTTTATAGTTCGCATCACCATCATTATAAATTTCGATTTTCGCACTGCCAACTTTTAGCGGCTTGATCACAAGACCACCCGGTTCACTGTAGGACAAAAAGATACATTCCTCATCGCTAATCAGCTTGGCTACCAATGCACCGTTTCCCATCCGCCCTTTAATCAGCGGATCAAAGCGTCCGTCCTCTGGTGATATATTTATTTCACTGCTCGGTAAGGAAATCTGTTGATCTGCTTTATCGATCATGACACTGCACTCATATTCCTGATCCTGCCATCTTGCCGTAACCATAATCGGTTGTTTGCTGATTTTTTTGATGATCACATTCCCTGTCTGTGAAATATTTAGATATTCTGCGTCAGCTTCATTCTTTAGCTGAAACAAAACCTCTTCTAAATTTTTGTTACTCGTAATCTGAAAGCTGTTGTTCCCTGCTTCGTAAGAACGCACGATGCTCGATACTGCTTTTCCCTCATAGCGAAACTGAAATTCCTCTTTAGAATTATCAGCTTTCACAATCACTTCATATTCACAGGTTACTTCATATAGCTTGTCCTGTTCCGATGTCACGGTTACCTTTACATGATGTTTGCCTTTTTTCTGTTTTCCCGACACATATAATTCACCGTCGATTATTTCAAACTGCTTTCGGTCTTTTTCTGCAAGTTCATATTGATACGTTCCGCTTTGCGGATGCTCAATATAACCGATTTTTTGCTTCTCTGCGTTTTCAGCGGCAACAGGCTGTGTTTGAATAAAGCGGAAATCATTATCTTCACCTTTTTGAATCTGCGGCTTTGTCGTCTCTGTTTTTGCGACGGCGACTTCTATCTTCAACACACTTTCATATAAGCGCCGGTCCGCATCTGCAGTACCGTCAAACACGACCATATGTATATTTGCAGTACCTTCCTTTGCGGCGGTAATGATTCCTTCTTCATTAACCACAGCGACTGCTTCATTATCACTTGAATAAGTAAAAAGCGGATGAACATCACTCGGTAATGTACCGTAAGTTTGCGGCTTGAGTTGTTGGTGCGGCTCCATTGTCATCGTATCGTTTTGATAAACGATACCGTAAACGGTAACTGCAAGCACACCGCTGATTTCTTTACTGCTGCCTTGAGATTTCACCTCTGCACTTAGTTCACCCTGATAAACCCCCGGCTTTCGTATATCGGATATTGTAATGATATTTGTTTCATGAAACGGAATTTGATAGGTAAAAGCACCGCCGTGTAATTCTCCCCCGCCGACATAAAGAATTGTCTCATCGCTGCGATCACTGGTAAGCGTGTAGGAAAATTCATCGTTTACATAATGATGTTCTTTCGTATTCTCACTAAATCGCAATGTTGATTCATCAGCCGCAAATAAGGAACCGCTGATCAACGTTGCACCACCCAAAAGACAGATCGAAAGAATTGAAACACAAAACTTTTTCCACATAGTTATCGCATCCTATCAAAATATCGGTATTATTATATCATATTTTTAAGCCTTCGCCTAGTCCTTACATACGCTTTTACAGCTGTTATCAAGCCGTTTTTACACATTCAAACTAATTAGCGATTTATTATTAACCGAAAGACAAAAAGAGTAAGAAACCAGCTCAAAAGCGGTTGCTTGATAATAAATATTTTTTGATAAAACCGACGCATTTTATGAATATTATAATTTCTCTTTGCGACAGAAAGCATGTACAGCTGCAAGCAACACAAGAATATAACCAAGGACGCTGATTGTGCCGATGCGAAAACACATCGCTCTTAACAGAAAGGAACAGTATTTGTAAGAAGTTGCGATCTTACCTATTCATCCAGTAGATGACTTGATGTTAAAACAGTGATTCCTTGTTCATAAAATTTTATAATCAAATCACGTAATTTTTGATACCGGCAGATCCAGGCAGTTAATCAGCTCATCTATTATCAAATGATTCGGATTACCGAACAGGGCAATCGCAATACTCAAATGATGCCGCATTCCCAAAGAGAATCTAACGACTTTTTTCTTACAGGTTTGTGTAAGACCGACAGTCTTCAGCAGATCTTGCAGCTATTTTTTCAATAGCTTGCCTGATAATAATGAAAAGTGTTTTAAATTCTCTAAGACTGATTCATTTGGGGACAGGATTTTGAACAAAACAGCAATGATGATATGAATTATTTATCTGAAAGTCTGTTTCGTAATTATAGTAAATACTAAGAAGTTTATTTACTCCTTTATCGTCATGGCTTATCAAATTTAATCTTTGAAAATCTGCGAGCTGCTTGTAAGTTAGAAGAAGTACAGACAACTCAAGTTCCAAAAGAAAACGATACAGCTTTATCAAATAGATAAAGTGTATCGCTTTTTTATTTGTGTAAATAAGACATCAGCTTTATTACAATCTCATTTAACGCGATTTCCTGTTTTTCTTCATTACCGCGAATATTCAGTTCGACAATACCTTCATTGATTCTGCGCCCTACCGTAATACGATATGGGATACCGATCAATTCCATATCCTTAAATTTCACTCCTGGACGTTCCTTTCGATCATCCAAGAGTACATCAATCCCCTGCGCTTTCAGCTGTTGATACAAGCTTTCAGCCACCTGCATTTGTGTCTCATCCTTATTAGCCACAACAACGACCGCAACGCTGAACGGGGCTATTTCTTGTGGCCAAATGATTCCGGCTTCATCATGATGCTGCTCTGCGACTGCCGCCATGCATCGTTCCAAGCCAATGCCGTAGGAACCCATGACAACCGGTTTCAAGGTATTGTCCTGATCGAGATACTGAAGTCCTAAGCTATCGGCATATTTGGTACCGAGCTTAAAGGTATTACCTACCTCAATCCCTTTCGTAAATGTCAGCTTGGCTTTACACTGCGGACAAATATCTCCTGCCTTGACTAATGCGATATCTGCCACCTCATCCGCATGAAAATCGCTGATATTCGCATTGATATAATGATGATCACTTTTATTGGCACCGACGATAAAGTTTTTCATCTTCATAATTTGTCGATCCATGATAATTTTTACGCCTTCCAAACGAATCGGACCGGCAAATCCGACCTTTGCTTTCGTAATACGCTCTACATCCGCAAAGCTTGCCAATTCCATTTCATTCGCTTTTAACAGCTTCAATGCTTTTGTTTCATTCAATTCACGATCACCGCGCAATAAGAATGCAACAATTTCTTTCCCGTCAACCTGATAAAGCAATGTTTTCACAAAATCTGCCGGTGTTTTACGGAAGAACGCCGCAACTTCTTCAATCGTCTTTGCATTCGGTGTTTCTACCATTTCTAATGCTTCAAAAGCCGCATCACTTGTTTCGGCAGTATCGATGACTTCTGTAATTTCCATATTGCTGGAGAAATCACATTGTTCACAACCGACCACAATATCTTCACCGATTTCACAGATTGCCTGAAATTCCTCTGATAACAGACCGCCCATTGCGCCTGTATCAGCTTTTACTATTTTATAATTCAAATGCAGACGATCGAAAATTCGACAATACGCATTGAACATTTTCATATATGATTCATGCAGACCCTCTAAATCGGTATCAAAAGAATACGCATCCTTCATCACAAACTCACGAGTCCGAATCAATCCGTAACGCGGACGTGTTTCATCGCGATATTTCGTCTGAATCTGATAGAGATTATAAGGGAAATCCTTATAAGATTTGCCCTTCATTCCTGCCGCAAGGGCGAATAATTCTTCATGAGTAGGACCTAATACATATGCCTTGTCATAGCGATCCTTTAAAGCAAACATATTCGCGCCGAACGCATCGCGGCGTCCGCTTTTCACATAGATGTCTTCCAAAATCAATGCCGGCATTGATAGTTCCTGTGCGCCTGTCGCATCCATTTCTTCGCGGATGATCGACTCTATTTTCCGCAACACTCGTTTTCCCATCGGCATAATCATATAAACACCGCTGGAGCTTTTCTTAATCATGCCGCTGCGCACTAACAGATTACCGGAAGTACTGTCTTCGTCTTTTGCATCTTCTCTCAATGTATAAAAGAAACTTTCACTTAATTTCATCTTATTCCCTCTTTCTTTTTATTCTATCTGTCTTTTCTTATCTATTACTTTGCGAATCATCGCATGCTTACTCATAGGAAACTCGCTTGGGATTTTTACGATACGCATCGGCTGATTCGCCGTTTCCAAGCGCATATCTTCTTCATCATAAATTTGGGATATTACAAACTGTCTGGGCGGTTCATGCGGCGCAAAAACCTCAGCTTTAATACCCGGATCAAATTTATTACGGACCTTTAATACAGCCATTTTTTGCTCAGAATCATAATCGATTACATCGGCGATATATTCCCCGCTGATGCCGGCTCCGTTTATACCATACAGATGGTCTTGCGCTTTGGGAACTCCCTGAAAAAAGCCGGTCGCAAACGGACGATTTTCTGCTTTTGCAAGCTGAGCACAATACCAGTCCATCTTTTCATCCGAGACGCTGCCGTTTTCAAGCAATTCATCGATCAGCATACGATACGTGTGTACCAATGTCGCAATATAGTAAGTGCTTTTCATTCTGCCTTCGATTTTTACACTGGCAATTCCCATCTGCATCAGTTCGGGCAAAAAACGCGCCCCCATTAAATCCTTGCTGGACATACTGAACAATGTTGCTTCATCGTGGATCGGTTTACCGTTATCATACAGACGATATTTCCAACGGCAGCTTTGTGCACATCCGCCGCGATTGGCGTCACGCAGGGTCATATGATTGCTCAGCATACAGCGTCCGCTGTAAGATATGCACATACCGCCGTGTATAAACACCTCTAACGGCAGTTCACTGTGTTCTTTTACTTCCTTTAACTGCGACAAAGTTAATTCACGAGCTAAAACTACACGATCGGCACCTTTGCTTTTCCAGTAGTTGGCAGCTGCACTGTTAGTCAGTGAATGCTGTGTAGATACATGTACCTCTAACTTCGGTGCGACTTGCTTCGCACACATCATAATTGCCGGTGATGCACATATGATCGCATGTACACCGCATTCCTGCAAAGCCGTTAGGTAATCGCTTAAGCCGCTGAGATCCTCTTCATGCGGCAGCATATTTACTGTAACATGCACCTTGGCACCGTACTGCTTCGCAAACGCTGCTCCTTCTTTAATATCAGCTAAGGAAAAATTACTTGCGCGAGAACGCAGCGAAAACTGCTTCCCACCGATATATACCGCATCGGCACCATAGCGAACCGCTGTTTTTAAACGGGTTAAGTCACCTGCCGGTGCCAATAATTCTATCTGATTCATCGCTAACACCTACTTACTTGTACCGGTGGCTTGATAATAAAAGCCGCTTGTTGATAATTGTTTCGGAAAATGTGAGCGATACAGCTCTTCTGCTTCCTCGCTGTCAATTTCCTGCTTTCTTAAACGATCATAAATAGACAGGATAAACGCAATATCAGCTCCAGTATGAAATATACCGTCTATCCGCATCGCACCGATATTCACTTCTGTTAATTGTTTGAATTCCGTGAAGCTTTTCTGAACAAAAGCGGAAAACACATGCGTTCCGTAAGCATCCTCATAAATCGGCATTGCTTCATGACGAGTTGCTTCCTCAATCGTCAAATGATCACAACCGAAAAGTTTATCATCACGATTTAAATGTTCCATATAGTTGCTTAACAGCTTTCGTCTTGAGTGCATCATTGTCAAATAGCCGTGCCCGATCAATTCCGTTTTGGAAGCATCGCTCGCTTGTGCAATCGCCGTAATTTCATTTAAAGTGATTTCCTTGGCCAACACAACACCTTGGATTCCTTCAGCCAAATAATAATTCACATCCATATGATTTGTCAGCAAAGTATCACTTTGATAAATCAACAGATGAGTCATCTCCAGCTCTGTTGCCAAAGCTAAAACTGCTTCATCACTGAAATAAATTGCATCCGTGCCGATTTCCTTTAAATAAGAAAGATGCTCTTTAATGCGCGATAATTCATGCTCATCAAACATGCGATTCACAAGCACGCGCATTTCAACTTTGCATTCATGACAGCGTTTTACAATCTCTGCCAACTGTGCTTCTTCAAATACTGCCGCAGCGCGCAAGGAAAAAAACGCAGTGCCGAACAGCAGTCCGTCTGCACCTGCATCCGCTAATATCGCAATATCATCAATTGTCATCGCAGTTGTCAACAGCTTCATGTTTTCACCTATTTCATTTTAGCTTTACTATCATACCATAGAACGCATGATAATTCTATGTTTTTCAATCTCGACAAATACTTTTCTTAATCTTTTTTACATGAATACAAGTTCCTAATCCGAAATCTTCGAATGATATCTTAAGTATACAATCTATTAGATAATGAATGATCGATCACCTGTTTTTATGTAATGAAAAAGAACTGCAACTGCAGTTCAATTCATATCGCTTATTATCTTTTGAATAGTGCCTTAAAGTTAATCGGAGCTATTGTATCATATTCACCCTTTAAATACTTGCGCATATAGTTATTCTCACGATTTGCATATTCAATCAATGTTTTCATCTTAGTTCCTGTTTTAGTCTTTGTCACAAATGTTATTTCATCACGACGTACAAAATATTTGTTCAAATATACAGGATTAAAGGTTGAGAACACAAGCTGTGTTTCATTTTTATTAATTTTCGGATCATGAAGCTGTGACAGTAACGGAATGATACGATTTGGATCTAAGGAAATATCTAAATCGTCCATAATCAAAACTCCGCCCTCTTTTAACGCACTGTAAAGCATATCCGCAAAATGCACCATGCGTAAAGTTCCGGTTGCCAACGGTACGGAACCATCCAACGGTTCTTTTAAATTCACCGATTTTAAGAATGCGGCAACTTCTTTTTCATTTTTCAGTGATAACGGATGGTTCAAAGTATTACCGGCTTCCATTGTGATAAATACTCGTTTTTCAAAATAATCCTGAATCATTCCGCCCAAAGTCGGTGCGATTAAGCTTTTGAAACCGCGTGTTAAGAAAATATCTGTTCCTTTATAGCGTTTAAATTGCTTCTCATTGATTTCAATGCTCGGAATTCGCTGCTCATCTAAATATTCTACCGCTTTATTCGTTTTCGCCATATTTAATTTAGAGCCTTTACGCTCAAACATAACAGAACGATTTACACTTAATTTTTCAGAAATGACACTTTCGGTATCAAAGCATACATCATAGGCAATAACACGTTCCTCGTGAATAAAGGTTACACCTAAAGAAATCGGCTGATCCTTCCCTTCGGCATTTACTAATTCTTCATACGGAACACTGAAAGGAATATCGATTCTGCCTGCGGATATAATCTCTTTTAAAATTTGGATTCCCAGCAACAGATTGCTTTTGCCGCTGGAATTTTGACCGTACAACAGCTTCAAAGGAACAATTCGATATTCATCTGTCTTATTTCGATTCCATTTCATGATTGAATCTCTGAATTCACAGATGCTTTCTGCACTTAAATCAAATACAGTCGGTTTTTTCATGGAACGGAAGTTCTCATAACGCATTTCTAAAATCATATTTTTTTACCTCTCTTATTTTTTGTTTTCTACTTAAAAGAAACTTTTAATTAAAAAAAAGTTCAAATAAAAATGCAAAAATTTGAAATGTCATAATTTATAATATTTTTTGTACAAAGTTTTGTATTCTTACAAGCGAGGTAGGTAAAATTTTCCTGATATTTACATAATATTTTTGTTATTTATTATATAATATAAAAAACGTTCGGTTTTACGACCGTTTCAAAAATTGTGACTGCCTGTTTAATTTTAATCGTCGTTGAAAATAATTATCATAAGTCATGATAATAAATGCATGAATTCAGATCTTATTTCTGTAAAGCAATATTGAGAAAACTTCATTTATATTTACAGTCGCACAAGCCGCATCTATCTCTTTCTGCCGATATAACGACACACCTTTTTACGATACTGCAGATACTCATTTCCAAAGGTATCTGTCAAAAAAGGCTCCTCTACACAAACGATCTGTAAATGGTACATGATGATTGTGAAAACGCTCAGAATACATAAAACCCAATGAAAGAACTGTAATAATATACCGATATACAAAAGATCAAAGCCGAGAAAAGCGGGATTTCGGCTGATTTGAAAAATACCGTCTGTTATTAATTCCGTTTTATCGGTCTTGGAAACTCCTGCTCGAAAGCTGTCACGCATTGTATATACTGCAGTGATAAATATAATTGTTCCAATAATACTTATAAGCACTCCTATGGTACGAACTACCGCGGGACTATAACTTGTTCCGATAATAATACCCACAAGATTCGCCGCAAAGACAAGCACCGCAACCAGTTTCATAGTAATCTCTATGAATTTCACAACACCAACTTTGTCCTTTCCGATTTGATCAGTCCGTATACCCTGCTTTTTTTGACAAATCATTTTTATAAAATAGCAGCCATAGAAAGCGATTAAGATTGCTATGGAAATTAACTTGTATTCCATTTCTGCTCTCCTTTCAGACTACGATATGCCATATGGTTCTATTATACCATATCAGTTTTACAGAGTGAAAAGAATTCATAGTAATTCGATTTCATATGCTGAAATTTGAGCCTTACTGTCTTCGTAACGATGAAGATGTGATATTTTACATTGGCAGAATATTGATTTGGCAATGTTTCGATAAAGCTTTGAATATTTATAAGATTTGAAAAACCGGCTGATTCATCTGCCGGTCTCTGGTTACAATCATATATAAAGTATGAATCTACAAGTATGGATCTACTAATCAGCTTCTCTCATTTTGAGGGTAACCGCCGATTATTATTTCGTCAATCAGCCAGTGTTCCCATCGGATCCCACGGTTCCAATAATTTCGGTTCCTTTTCTAAATCGACAAGCATTTCTTTAGTTAAATATTTTTTATGAATGACACATTGATAGACAAAGCGCTCAAACCATGAATCACTGGCGATGAAATAACCGTTGTTTCCGGTTGTGGAACCCCAGCTGTTTTCAATTTTCCATTTGATCGGCTTATCGTCTACAAGATCGACACCGCTCAGTACCATCGCATGATTCATCGTACTGTCGCGCATATCGAGAGCTGTTTCTTTATCAATACTGAAATCAAGCTCAAATGCAGCTGTGTAATCAAATGATCGATCATCCCAAAAACCGCCTTTTTTATCATTGAATTGATTGCAGTCACTGCCGAACCATACAAGGCAGTCTGCCTTTAACTGACGTATTACTGCTTGCTTTAACGCATCCATTTCAACATTGAGATAGCGTACAGCCTTTCCGCCGGCGTGATCTAAATATTTCACTTGGAACACTTGATGGAACGGTTTATCTTTTGTCGGAGCATGAATCAAGCTGATATAATCCTCAAGATTCAGAGTGATTTGGTCGTGATAGAATTCCTGCGGTGTCATCTCTTTCATATGATGTACATCTCCGTCCTTATCGGCATAGGAAAAGGCAAACGATTTAGGCGGCACACCGAAGCAGGTACATAAAAAGCCATACATCTCCTGCATTACAGCAGCTTTTAACATGATAATTTCATCTTCTTTTTGCAGTGAAGCTAAATTTCGTACCTCTTGTGCATATCTGCGTAAGCGAGAGTTAATTAACAGATTCATCGTGGTAGTATTGGAGCTTTGATAAGTTTCCGGCATATAATCTTTCGGGAGGATTCCGTATTTGGTCACAAGGTTAACAAACATATCCCATTGTCCCCCGTCTTGTACACCGTTGGAAACAAACCATACATAAGTGCGATCATCGATCGGCTTGTCCTTCATCTCTATCGCCAATTCCGTAAATGTATGTATCTTTTCCAGCTTATCATAAAACGCCAAATAGTTTTGTGATAACTCAAACTGATTCATATGATTGCGCTTCGCTATTTCCTCACGCAAGATATTCAATCCGGCAAATATCCAGCAGCGTCCGCTTGTCAGCTGATCCGCAGCCGGCAGTGTCTTAATTTCAACTGAAAAATGATTTTGATTTTTCGTCATGTTTTCCTGCACCATTACGCATTGATCCAAAGGATTATTGTATACAGCATGGCGCATCGCAGTCTGTAGCGGATTATGAATATAGGCATTGTGCCATTGATTGATTTGCTCAAATGTTAGTGTTTCCATTTCATCGACCTCACATAGTTTTAGCATATCCCATCGTTGCGATTTTCATACCTGATCTGTGGACGGAGTAAGCAAAATGATTTGTATTTCATAGGATAATATTGAGTATCGACACGAAATAGACAACGATTGGACATAAAATTTAAAAAATTTCATCATTTAGTGTTGCATTTTATTCAATTTAGTATATAATATTATAGCAGTGCTTCCATAGATGGTTCCGTAGCCAAGTGGTAAGGCAATAGACTGCAACTCTGTGATCACCAGTTCAAATCTGGTCGGAACCTCCAGCAAATGGGATCGTGGCGGAATAGGCAGACGCAACGGACTTAAAATCCGTTGGGAGAAATCCCGTGTGGGTTCAAGTCCCACCGTTCCCACCATTTATGAATAACTCCCTGTTTAAAGGGAGTTTTTTCATGTTTGAAATGAATTCTGTACAGGTTCACTATAACAACGGAATAGCCATTCTTTATTTAGCTTCTCACCGTGAGTTTTTCGTCTTGTTAAACAGCAAAGATGCCATCTTTTTCAATGACATCCTTTTATTCGAATGAATTTACTACATAAATAAACCGGCAATATGTGAAATCAAGAAGCAAATACTCATCCCTACTGCCGTAGGAATGACAAATGACAATGCAGTCCATTTCCAGCTACCCGTCTCTTTCTTAATTGTCCACAATGTAGTCGCACAAGGAAAATGAATGAGTGAAAACAGCATCGTGCAGACAGCGGTTACCCATGTCCATCCATTGCTTACCAACAAATCCTTTAAAGCCGTTAAGTTATCCATTTCCATCATATATGACGATGACATATATGCCATAATTATGATCGGCACAACGATTTCATTTGCCGGAAAACCTAAGATAAACGCCAACAGAATTACTCCGTCTAGACCTAATTGTCGCGCAAACGGGTCAAGGAAATCAGAAATGATCACCAACAATGTCTGATCCTGTATCGTAATATTCGCAAACAGCCAAATTAATGCACCGGCAGGAATTGCAACACTGATTGCCCGACCGAGTACAAACAATGTACGATCAAATATAGATCGAACAATTACCTTTGCGAACTGCGGCTTGCGGTATGGCGGCAACTCTAATGTAAACGCAGACGGTACACCTTTTAATAACGTCATACTTAAGAGACGTGATACCCAAAAGGTTAAAATAATTCCCAGTAAAATTGTCCCTGTCAACAACAATGCCGATACAATACCGCTCCAAGGTGCTGCCAGCATACCGGCAAAAAACATCGTAATGATCGCAATCAGAGTTGGATAACGTCCGTTACAGGGGACAAAATTATTCGTCAAGATCGCGATCAAGCGCTCTCGCGGTGAATCGATAATCCGACAACCGCTGACACCGACAGCATTACAACCAAACCCCATACTCATAGTAAGTGCCTGCTTCCCGCACGCCTTCGCTTTACGAAAATAACCATCAAGATTAAACGCTACTCGCGGTAAATAACCGAAATCCTCAAGAATCGTAAATAACGGAAAAAATATTGCCATCGGCGGCAACATGACAGATATGACCCAAGCCGATGTTTTATATACACCATCCATCAGAATTGCTCGTACTGTCTCATTCATACCGATCTCATGAAACCACGTATTCAGTTTACCTTCAAAGATATGAAAACCATCGGCCAACAGCTCGCTCGGTACATTAGCAGCTGATATTGTTATCCAGAAAATGAGCCCCAGTAATGCAATCATCAATAATATACCCCACACCTTGTGTGTAACAATTCGATCAATTTTACGATCCTTTTCATAATAATCTGTCTGTTGATAAGTAATACAATCATTCGCAATGTGTAAAGCTTTTTGATTAATAGCACCTACAATTGAATCCTCTAATCGATCATAAGCGCCGCAATCCTTTAGCTGCTTGATTTCCTGTTGAACAATTGTTTGAACTGCTTCTTTATTTTTAACACATTGATAGAATTGTTGATTACCTTCTAACAGTTTGATCGCAATAAATCGCTCCTGCAACTGTTTCTTTTGAATCACTTTACTGATATGAGTGATTGCCTCTTCAATCATTGACGGATAAACAACGGGTGAACGATGCATTTCCCCTTGTTTCACCCCGCATCGCATTACAGCCTCTTTCAACTCATCTAAGCCGACAGCGCTTCGTGCACTCATTAATACAACCTCTACTCCTAAGGCTTGTTCCAGTTTTTCCTTATGGATTATGATATTTTTCTTATTAGCCTCATCACAAAGATTGGCACATACAACTACCTTATCAGTGATTTCTAAGGTCTGTAACACTAAATTCAGATTGCGCTCTAAGCACGTGCTGTCGCACACTACAACACAAACGTCACAGGGTGAAAAGCAGATATAATCACGTGTTACCTCTTCCTCTCGAGAATGCGCCAGTAATGAATAGGTTCCCGGCAGATCAATCATTTCATGTGATTTTTGATGATGAAGAAAACTGCCGCGTGCCAGCGCTACGGTTTTCCCGGGCCAATTACCTGTATGCTGATGCATTCCTGTCAAGGCATTGAACACCGTGCTTTTTCCGACATTGGGATTGCCGATCAATGCAATGGTGTAGCCTTTATTTTCATTCAAATAGGCTTCATTTAACTGTTCATTTACTGCCATTAGCTTACTAAACATACCCTACCCCCTTTGTTCCACAATAATCTCACTGCTTTCACTGTCTCGCAGTGCAATTAATGTTCCCTTTATGAAATATGCTCGCATATAGCCTGACGGTGATGTATGAACCGGTTCAATTACGGTATTCGGTAAAATCCCTAAATCTAACAGTCTTCTGCGTATGCTGCCTTGAACCTTTAATTCTTTGATGATTGCTCTGGTATTCAGCTTTACCTCTTGCAAAGTCATAGACATTCCCCCTTGATATACCGTATGTATACCTATAGAATCTGTCTATCACAAATACCCATTTGTATCTTATGCATAGAAAAAGAGATGGTTTTCATCTCTTGTTCAATCGTCCTTGAGTTTAATTTGAAATCGGTTTTTGATTGCCTGTATGACACCGTCTTCATCATTGCTTGCGGTATGATAGTGAGCAAGCTTTAAAATATCCGGATGAGCATTACTCGGGGCATAGGATTCTGTGCATTCCAAAAGCATTTCATAATCATTCATAAAATCGCCGAATGCCATAATATCTTGCGGATCGATGTTTTTCAACTGTTTTAAATAGGCCAGTGCGGTTCCTTTATTCACATTTGGATTCGTAAGATCCACCCAGTGCTTCCCGCTCGTCACCATATGATACCGATCAACATGACCGCTCAGATAAGCCTTTGTATGTGTTTCACTGTCGATAGCGTCATAGATTGATATTTTACAAATCGTATCATGCTTTGCGGCTTCCATCACATCATCAACAAGCTGTAAATTGCGATAATACATACGACAGTTTTCTAAAAACTCGACATTGTTATTTTCTATATAGGCATTCTGAATACCGCAAAGCACACACCACGCATGATCCAGCTCTCGAATTCGCTGCACCGGTTCATCCAGCATATCATAGGCTATTTCATTATGATAAATACATTGCTTTCCTTCAAACATCACTGCACCGTTTTCAGCGATGAACAACATATGATCCGCATATTCTCTGAAATGATCATAAAGGTTATAATATTGTCTTCCGCTGGCAATTCCGAAACTAATATCACGTTTTTGCAGCTCGTCTAATAAAGGGAAAAGTTGCTTGGGAAGTGACTTATCGCTGTGTAGGAGTGTACCGTCCATATCAGTAAAAATATATTTCATTGAAAAACCGCCTTTCTGTCTGTCAGAAGTATTCTAACAGTTTTTAGGATATGTGTAAATGCAGATAATACTTATCGAAAGGCACTTTTATGAATACAAAAGAAAACATCTCATCTTCGATACATTCATTCACCTATACTGTAACGCTTAACATCGCATAGGATGAAAAGAAAGGAGGAAACATATGGCTAAGGTCATTGTATATGATGTATATACACAGGCTTTACAGGTGTATCGGCTGAATGAATCTGATCCGATGCCTTATGCCTACGGCAGAACTATGCTTGTCGGTGAGTTCAGAGGCAGCTCTGGTTCTTCAGTATTGTGGACCACAAATGCGGCTATGGAAGCATGGAATGCGACAAGAAGAACCTATGGTTCACCGATTCCTTTCCGTTATGCATTTAAACGTATATGGGAAGGCGGACACGGACGCCAGTCGCAGCATTATGCCGGAGTAGCCTTTGATGTCGGTCAGGCGCTTTCATCAGCACAGCGCAATTGGATTTGGAATGTTGCGAACAATCTCGGTGTGTGGAGTTATGTAGAACCGCAAAGCATGACACCGACATGGGTACACTTGGACAAACGCTATGGCAGACCTGCATGTTCTGCCGGTTATCCGGTCGTCAGAAGCGGTTCGCGCGGTATTTATGTGCTTGTGTTACAGGATGCACTGAACGCTTTAGGTTATACCACCTATACCCTCGACGGAGCATTTGGAAATAATACGCGCAACGCTTTGATTTCTTATCAGCGTAACAACGGCTTAACCGCAGATGGAATTGCCGGATGTGCAACATGGACAAGGCTTGTGAATGAAGCAGTCGGTATCGGAAAAACATCGACTGTGATTGATCCGTAATAAATTCAAAAGACTGTTACACATGAAATCATCAGCGTGTGTAACAGTTTTTATAATTATTTGAAAACATCCCTATTCCAGCTATTATTTTTACTTTAAGCTGGTAGCGAATGTTGTATTATACTAAACCGAAATATTTTTCAAAAAAACCTTTTAGCTTATCAATGACAGTCTGTTTTTTCAAAGCTCTATTTGAACCGTCTGAAAATCTTGAAATTGGTGGTAATATTTTATCAATATCCGTTCCTGTGGTTTTTATCCCACCATCTCTGAATGAATTTTCTATAAATTTTTGAGCTTCATTGTATTTTAATTTTTCATCTTCGATGATTATCTTTAGGTCCTGTTCTTTTTGCTTTTCAACAAAGTCTTTCCAGTCCTTTTCAATATCTGTTTTTACTGTCATTTGGGCAACAAATCCCTCAATTAGATCTTTTTTGCTGCGCAGTTCAACACTTGCATTTATTGATCTATTAATATTAGCAAGAATCGTTTTATCCTCACAATTTGATTCGTGATATTTAGCGACAAGCGCCAAGATATAATCTATATTGACCTCGACCTGTTTTATAAGTTCTATTTCAAAGACAATGTCATCGTTGATTCGTTCTTTTTCAATATCACTTTTTTTAGCGTAATCTTGGTATAAATCAATATAAATGCTTTGATAATCCTGTAAATCTCTAACGGATACAGAGTTATCACTTTCGAATTCGTCAAAACACATTAAAATATTTCTCAATTTCAAAATGCGTCCAAACAGTTTAATAAATTCTTTTTCATTATCCTCGCTGATAATTTGACTGCTTATTGGAAATTCATTTACCAGTTCGGCTACAAGCTCATTATAACCTTCAATATGTTTCCCGTGTTCATCTTCATAGCCATTCACATATTCATTGTAACTTTTCAGAATAACCATACCCCCTGCATTTTGATCTCCAAAAAGCGCTAAGGCATTATTAGTGGCTGTCTCAAGATTTCTAAAACAAACAATATTTCCAAATGTTTTAACTGAGTTCAAAATACGATTGGTACGGGAAAACGCCTGTATCAAACCGTGATCTTTTAAATTCTTATCTACCCACAAGGTATTAAGGGTAGTTGCGTCAAATCCTGTTAAAAA
The DNA here is from genome assembly GCA_009917405.1 of bacterium c-19. Classification (GTDB taxonomy): domain Bacteria; phylum Bacillota_I; class Bacilli_A; order Erysipelotrichales; family Erysipelotrichaceae; genus C-19. The sequence goes on from QZED01000015.1 coordinate 25,979, forward strand.
CATATTGACTACAATCAGCAAATCAATCTCACGATTTTTCATTCGCAATGAAACATCTTTATAATAGTTAGGAAATTTATCGGAGGATGTATCATAACTAACATTAAACAGCTTATTATAATCATAAATGGCGCTTTCAAGAAAATCTCGTGATGTCTGATCAAGACCGCTTGTATCGAAATTCTCGTCTTTCAATATATCATCCGGATCTTCTTCGTTTGGATTAAAACTGAATATTGTAGCAATATTTAATTTATAACCGGTTTCTTCCATTTGTTTTTTTAATTCATTGTAATAAGCAATCGCTGCCGGAATAGATGCGACTGCAAAAATAGAATTAAAACCATTTACTTTTGCAGTTGTTTTTTGCTCTGATACAGTATTATTCTTGGACTTCGCCATTTTTTCTACATTCGTAATCACTTTATGGTCATAATAGGAACGGCTTTGATTGCGATAAGTTTTTTGTGCAAAATGTTCAAGAATGTATTGTGTAATCTCAGATACCCTTTTAGGATCAAGCAAAGCCTTTTCACGGTCAATTGCCTTTACTTGTTTGTCATTCAACAACTCTGGGTTTTTGATTGTATTAATATAATCGATTCTAAAAGGCAGTACATTTCCATCGTGAATAGCATCTACAATGGTGTATGCGTGCAACGGTCTTACTTTGTTCCCGTTTTCGTCTGGTTCTCCGCCGAATACTTGTGCTGTAGTACGCATATTCAAAGCATTGGAACTGTTAGAGTTTGATGCAAAAATAGGTGTGCCTGTAAAACCGAAAATATGATAATTCTGAAAGTGCTTTGTAATCGACTTGTGCATATCTCCAAACTGAGAACGGTGACATTCGTCGAAAATCATAACAATATGTTTTTTATAGACTTCGTGTTCTTTGTTCTTAGATATGAATTTATCTAATTTTTGAATGGTTGTGATAATAATTCTTACATCATCATCTTCCATTTGTTTTTGCAGAATTTTAGTAGAGGTGTTGCTGTTGGCAGCACCTTTTTCAAACCTGTCATATTCTTTCATTGTCTGATAGTCAAGATCTTTTCTATCGACAACAAACAATACTTTATCAATGAAATTCAATCCTTGAGCAAGCTGTGCAGTTTTAAAACTTGTTAAAGTCTTGCCGCTTCCGGTGGTATGCCAAATGTAACCGCCTGCCTCTTTTCTGCCGGTTTTTTTGAGGTTGGTAGAAACGATAATGCGGTTTAGGATTTTTTCAGTTGCCGCAATTTGATAAGGACGCATTACCAATAATAAATCCTCTGAAGTAAACACACAGTAACGAGTCAAAATATTAAGCAGCGTATGTTTTGCAAAAAAGGTTTTTGTAAAATCCACAAGGTCCGGGATGGTGCGGTTTTTCTCATCCGCCCAATAACTTGTAAATTCAAAGCTATTAGAAGTCTTTTTCTTTTTTGCTGCGTTTTTCTCTGCATTATCTTTGATATGCTGAAATCTTGTTGTATTAGAATAATACTTTGTATGCGTCCCATTGGAGATTACAAACAGCTGTACATACTGATACAATCCGCTGCCTGCCCAAAAGCTGTCACGCTGATATCGATTGATTTGGTTAAACGCTTCTCGAATTGCGTTCCCTCGTTTTTTAAGCTCAATATGCACCAATGGCAATCCGTTTACCAAAATCGTCACATCATAACGAGTATCATGCTTCCCGCCGTCTTCTTCATACTGGTTTATTACCTGCAAATGATTGTTATGAATGTTGGTTTTGTCGATCAGCTTGATGTTTTTTACATAACCGTTATCGAGGGTAAGATTTTGCAGATAATCTTCCTGTATTTTGCGGGTTTTCTCTACAATGCCATCATTTCCGTTAGAAATAACGCTGTTGTAAAAGTCGTTCCACTCTTTATCGAAAAAGGTATAGTTATTCAGTTTTTCAAGCTGTGTACGGAGGTTGTCAATTAAGTCCTGTTCGCTTTTTATAGTAATGTATTCGTAGCCCTGACTGACAAGGCGATTTATAAAATCTTGTTCAAGCGCCGCTTCGCTTTGATAGTCGGTGCTTTTTCTTTTTTCGGGTGTGTACTCAGCCACTACCGTACTTTCAGTAGAGCTTGCCACAATTTCAAAGCTATTCATTTTCCGCCACCTCCTTTTTCTTAAAAGTTAAGAGCTTATCTCGGTAATATTCGTATTGTTTTTGTCTTGCTTCAATTTCAGCAGGTAATCCCTCGCTGATATCGTTGCAAAGCTTATCGAAACGATTTAGCAAATTTACAACTTGCTCTTGTTCGTCGATCGATATTATTGGTATCTGTAAATTTTCTATTACAGTTCTAGACAAACGAGGAATACTTGCTTTTCTTACATTAGAATAGATAAAGTCTTGTTTTGTAAGTAAAAAGTAGTAAATGTATTTATTGTTAATTTCTCTAGGATTAGAAAAAAACAAACAATCGTCTGCAGCCCAAAAATTAGTTTCGCAATAACCTATTTCACCTGCTGCGCCTGCACTAATAACATATGTTGTATTTCCATTACAATTATATTTGTCATAATATCCCATAGGTGCAAGACTGTTTTGGTAAACAGGATAGTTTCCATTTGAAATAAGTTGCTTTTTAACTACTCTAATTCCACGGGAAATATCCGCAACTTCAATGAGTTTTTTCTTAGGTGCTGATTTATAATTAGCGAAAAGTCTATCTCTATAATACTCATACTGCTGTTTTCTCGCAGTGAGTTCCGCAGTGAGTTCCGCAGTGAGTTCCGCAGTGAGTTCCGTAAATTTATCCAATATACGAATAATCTCCTCTTGTATTGGTAACGGCGGAACAGCAATTTTTAATGCTCTAAAATCACCGCCCGTTAATTTTGGAATATTGCCATGAATCAAGTGTTTTACAGGTACAGTTTGTAGATAATGAAATAAGTAACGCAGCAAAACACCATTTATCTCTGAAATAATATGAGCATGATTGTTCACCCATATTTTTCCTGTAGCCCAAGTAACAATAGGTGTTCCCATTTCGGTTACAACGCTACCATCCTCGCCGACGAGAATAAAAGTGCCATCAAATATATAATTAGATACATAATCTTGAATACCATTTGCTCCGTAATACGGATATTTACCTGCTTCTCTTGCGGATTTTGTTACAGGCTTTCTTTTGTTATCCAAGATTTCACAGCAATTTTCAAGTCTTCGATATTCTACCCCATTGGGGCAAAGTTCATTGATAAGTTGTTCTAATTTACTCATTTTCCTCACCTCCAACGGCTAAACCTGCATCAAGTAATGCCTTTTGAATTTCAGCATTATTCTTTATTTCTTCATTTTTTCTTCTAACATTTTCGATAATTCCAATGACCAATCTTCTTAAAGGTTCATATTCTTTTAGTGCTGTCATTTCATCAGAATTACCATGGGCTATTTCACTTAATTTGATAAATAAATCATATCCATTCTCAGCATATATCGAAGGTATAATGGAGCATTCTGAATCAACTCTTTGCAAGACTTCACGAAAATTTAGAATTTTTTCATTTTTATCTCTAATTTTGACTCCTGCGTTTAAACCAACTTCATGTGTTATTTTCTCAAATACAGATCTTAAATATATGATTGCTCCTGCCCCAAGCCTTTCTTTATGTGCAATTTCCGCTTTAGCTAACCACTCCGAATATTTATCCTCAATCTCTATAGCAAGTTTTACATTCTCAGATAATTTGAAATTTTGCTTCACCAAATTTACATTAGGAGTATTTGCAAATATATCGTCAGCTTCGATTAAAAACCAAGCCTGAATATATGGATTACATTTTCTGCACTTTGAGTTTTCTTTATCAAAATCTGTACACTTTAACTGACAATCAATACTAATCATTTTTTCATTGATGATTAAGCAATGTAGTTTTTTAGGTGAAATAAAGGAATTGGTATCTTCACATATTGTTGAGTAAAAAGGCAAATTAATGGTACCGATTTGTATTTCGATAAAATCGCCTGAAGAAACATAAACTATTTCATCAGTTTCCTCTTCTTTTTGTGATGTATATCTGTCAGGATCAATAAACGACTCTACTTCACCATGATTTTTATCTCTGTCAGATAATCTGCTACTAAGTCTCATACATTACGCCTCCTCAATTTCAGCTATAATCGCATCAATTTCGGCACGCAATGTATTTTCACGTTGAACAATTTCAGATATTTGCTGGTTAAGGACAGCTATATCAATAACTTCTCTTGTATCCTCACTTTCTACATAAGTTGACACAGAAAGATTGTAATCTGCTTTTTCAATATCTTCCTGTTTAACAAGAGCAGTAAAATGCTTTTCCGTCTTCCGGTTGATATAAGCGTTTAATATATTCTGAATGTTATTAGGCTCGTTGCTTGCAGTTCCGTCACCCAATTTATTGCTGTTGGTAGACTTGACAAATTCTTTTGAAGCATCAATAAACAGAGTTTGGTTGTCAACTTTTGATTTTTTGAGAACCATAATGCAAGTTGCAATGCTTGTTCCGTAAAAAAGATTATCGGGCAGCTGAATGATACATTCGATATAATTATTATCAATCAGATATTTTCTGATTTTCTGTTCTGCGCCGCCACGATACATAATACCGGGGAAACAAACAATAGCCGCTGTTCCGTCCGTAGCAAGCCAATGCAGACAATGCATAATAAAAGCAAAGTCTGCTTTTGATTTAGGAGCCAATACACCGGCAGGAGAAAAACGAGGATCGTTTATCAGTGTTCCGTTGTCAGAACCTTCCCATTTAATAGAATAAGGCGGATTTGAAACGATGGCTTCAAACGGTTCCTCATCCCAATGCTTAGGATCAGTCAAAGTGTCGCCGTGTTCAATGCTGAATTTATCGTAACCTATGTCGTGCAGGAACATATTGATACGGCAAAGGTTATAAGTTGTAATATTGATTTCCTGACCAAAGAATCCATTGCGAACATTATCTTTACCGAGAATTTTTGCAAACTTCAAAAGTAATGAACCGCTCCCCACAGCAGGGTCGTATACTTTATTTACTTCTGTTTTCATTTTACCGTTATTATCAAGAAGCGAAATTTTTGTCAGAAGCTCAGATACCTCTTGTGGGGTGAAAAATTCGCCGCCGCTTTTGCCGGCATTAGAAGCATACATTCCCATCAGATACTCATAGGTGTCCCCAAAAGCATCGATTGAATTATCTTGATAGTTACCAAGATCCATATCCCCGATAACAGTAATTAATCTTTTAAGTCTTTTGTTTCTCTTAATAACTGTTGGTCCGAGCTTATTGCTGTTCACATCTATATCGTCAAACAAACCTTTGAAGTTTTCTTCGCTTGGACTGCCTATAGCAGAGGCTTCAATGTTTTTAAAGTTCGTTTGCAATATTTCGTTCAAATTCTCATCCAAATCAGCAATTTCTACTTCTTTGCCGTCTTTTTCCGCTTGATCCTTTGCGTCTTTATCAGCTTTTTTTATTTTGTTTAATAAGTTACCAAACAATTCACTGGGCATAATAAAGAAGCCTTTTTCCTGCACTAAATCATCTTTAACACTTAAAGCGTCATCATCTTTGATTTTTGCATAATCAAAATCAGTATTTCCTGCCTCCCATTCACCTTTATTCAGATAAATTGTAAGGTTTTCAGATATATATCTATAGAACAACATACCTAAAACATATTGTTTAAAATCCCAACCATCGACACTTCCTCTAAGTTCATTAGCAAGCGCCCATATTGTACGGTAAAGCTCTGTTCTCTCTTGCTCTCTTGTATTATCATTCATCTTTATATTCTCCATTCTTTAATAGTTTACGCAGTCTATACCATTTCTCAATTCTTTGCACATATCTTTATTCTTTAACGTTTGTGCAATATCAGTGAGCATTTCGTTACACTCCTATGCAGCTAAGCTAAAAAATAACGCTATTTATTCAGGTTTAGGCTTTAATAACTGAATCATTGCAAATTGTCTGTCATGTCAGGAGGGGGGAATGACCTTGCCGCTTATACTATCGTAAAAGTAAGGATCCTTTATGCCCAGTGCGGTGTAAAACTTGACATTTGATAAATTTTCCTCTTTAATCATTTGCACAATCAAATTGCAACATTTCCAAGAATCATCAACAATCAAGTAATCACCGCCATTTCTAAATTAGTATTAAATTTACATACTACATACTGTCATATTTAAAAGCAAAAGTCAATCAAAAATATTTAGAATATGGCTTTTGCGGTTGTTGGTTACAATAGATCATTGACAAACCTTAAAATCTATTCTTTTCAGCTTTTGCAAATTATCATTTTCTCTCCAACTTCGCCATATAAAACCCATCGCACCCGTACTCATACGGAAAGAGCGTCCTCTCCTCCACCAACAAAAACTCTGAATGCTCTTTCAAGAACGCCGCAACTTGCTTCTCATTCTCCTTTTTATTCAGTGTACAAGTGCTGTATACAATCACACCGCCCCGCTTCACCAACTGCGCCGCTCGTCTGAGAATAGCCGCCTGTATCGGAATCAGGCTGTCCATATCACTGCTTTCCATATGCACCTTAATATCACTTTTATGCGAAAGTGTTCCATAACCGCTGCAAGGCACATCACACAAAATCCGATCAAAACTTTCATCCTCAAACTGCGATAATTCACACGCATCACCCAACATCGCTTTGATACAAGTAATCCCCAACCTTGCCGCACCTTCCTCAATCAGCTTCACTCGATGTTCATGAACATCAACGGAAATGATTTCCCCCTGATCCTTCATCAGCTGCGCCATATGGCAAGCTTTAGTCCCGGGCGCGCTGCACGCATCAAGAATTCGCTCCTTTGGTTGCGGAGCTAAAAACGGTGCTATCAACTGACTTGCTTCATCTTGAATCGCGACATAACCGTCCTGATACCATTTTGTATCGCTGATATTCCCTTGTGCCATCACAAAAGAATCCTCACCAAGCGTCCCTTCAAGAAACAACGGTTCCTGTGCCAATAGCTTTGAACGACTGATTTTTAAAGTATTCACCCTGCCATATCCCTTATGAGCATGTAAGCTTGCGTGACAGATTTTTTCACATGCTTCTGCCCCATACTGTGCATTCCACATTTTAATCAACCAGAGCGGATGTGAAGTTTCAATGCTCAAAGCCTCATCACGATCATCAGGCAACACCCTTTTTCCCTGAATCGCAACTTTGCGCAATACCGCATTCACCAGCTTTGCATTGCCACTCAAGTAACGCTTCGCAAAATCAACCGTTTCATTAATCAGTGCATAAGGCACTTCTTCGAGCCAAAGAAGCTCATACACCGCCATATCCAGTAGCACACAAACGCGCTTTTTCGGCAATCGCCCTACAAAGCACTCCCAACACCAACGAACAAAACGATAATTCTCCAAAGTACCGTAAACAACCTGTGTCACATACCCGCGTCTTTCACTCGGCAATTGCTTCAACGCATGACGTAAAGTTAAATTGGCATACTGCTTTTCCACCATCACTGCCTTTAAACAATCATAAATCAATTTTCGCTGCTGCATGAAATCACCTCCAGATCCATATAATCCTTCAAACTTCCTATTTCTTAAAACTCCCAATATCCCTGATCCCTCATAATATTATCTTAACATCGAGCCAAGTCAATCAATCAAAATTCTACAAACAACCTTTCCCCACAACTCATCGAAGCTATCAGCCTCCCTACTCCAACATCAACGGCTGTAAATCAATCTCCATCGCCGCCTTTTGCTTCGTCTGAATATGCTGCTGATAAATCTCCCATACAAGTGTATTTAACATTAGTTGATCCTTCCCCTTCAACAGTATCCTTACCCGATAAAGATCATTGCGTTTTCCCAGCGGTGCCGGTCCCAGCACTCTGATATTACCGACTGTCCGCAACTGCGCTACGTATTGATTCGCACACATCATCGCAATTGCCTCTGCCTTATGCTGAAAAACAATACTTGCCAAATAGGCATAAGGCGGATAACCGGCAAGATGACGATACTGCATCTCATGGGCAAAAAATGTATGATAATCATGCTTTTCAGCACAGGTAAGCGCATAATGATTCAAATCATAAGCCTGAATAATCACTTCCCCGTTTTTCTCATGCCTGCCGCTGCGCCCGCTTGCCTGCTCCAATAAATCATAAGTCAATTCCGCACAGCGATAATCATTGCGATTTAATAAGGCATCTCCGTTTAAAATGCCGACCAAGGTCACATTTTCAAAATCCAATCCCTTTGCAATCATCTGCGTACCTAATAAAATATCAGCTTCCCCGCAGCGAAATTTCGACAGGATCGTTTCATGCGCATGCTTCCCGGCAGTCGTATCGGCATCCATACGCAAAATCTTCGCCTGTGGAAATTTACGCAGAACATGTTCCTCTAAACGCTGCGTACCGACTCCCAAATAGCGCCATGACGCCTTAGCGCACTGGGGACAACTATCCGGTAGCTTCATCGTATAACCGCACGTATGGCATTTTAGCAGTCCCTCATCCTTATGATAACTTAATGCCACATCACAATGCGGACACTGCTGCACATAGCCGCAGCTGACACAACGAAGCAGCGGTGTATAACCGCGGCGATTCAACAGCAAAATACTTTGTTCCTTACGCAACAAGCGCTGATTCAATGCCTCAGTGAGCTTATCGGACAACATATAATCCTCACCATTACGCAGCGCACTGCGCATTTCAACCAATGAAACGTCAGGTAAGGTTTCATTAATTCGCTTCGGCATTTCAATCAATTCATATACACCCTTATAAGCACGTGCATATGACTCCAAACTGGGAGTTGCGCTCGCCAGCAACAAAGGACAGCGATGATGCTTCGCTCGTACAACAGCCACATCACGACAATGATAACGCGGCATCACATCCTGCTTATAGCTGGAATCGTGTTCCTCATCGATAATAATCAGACCCAAACGATCAAACGGCATAAAAATCGCACTGCGCGTACCGACAACGATCGATACTTGATGCTTCTTCACCAGCATATACTGTTCATACTTCTCCTGCGGATTCAGCCGACTGTGATAAATAGCGGCATTCATCGCAAAGCGTTGTTCAACCGATTCAATCATTTGCGGAGTCAATGCGATCTCCGGAACCATAAATAATACTTGCTTGCCCTGCTCCAATACCTGTTGTGCCAGCTGTAAAAACACCTCGGTTTTTCCCGATCCCGTAACTCCGTGCAGCAGCATTACCTTTTGATCACCGATCGCCTTGATTTTTCCGATCGCCTCAAGCTGCTGCGGCTGTAAGACTCGATGATTTTGTTGAGGCGTTAAAACCTTTAAAGTACTTGTCGCTTCTCGTTCCTCTACACGCACCGCACCAAGCTCCACCAATTTCTTTCCGACACTTTTAAACTCCGCATTAAAATCACTGTGGCGCATTTCTTTTCGCATTCGCATTGCTTTCGCTGCTTCTCGCTGCTTTTTTGTTAAAGCAAGTGCAGTCAAATCGATCCCTTGATCAACAATCCACGCTTCTTTTTTCACTGCCTTTGCGCTGCTTTTCGGCTTTAGCTTGCCGGGCAACATACACTGAAAACAGCTGATCATCGGCGCAACACACGTTTTTGCCATCCAAGCAGCCAATGAAAATAATTCCTCATTGATCAACGGTTCACTGTCAATGACCGCTTCAATCGCTTTGATTTCATAATTCAGTGAATGGACTTCAGAATCATTGACCTCTTCTACATGATCGACAAAACCGATCAGCGATTGATTGCGATTCCCGAAAGGTACCTTAACCCGTACCCCGCGACTTAAAGAAAAGCCATCACAGCGATAGGTAAATAAACGATCCAATTCCATAATCGGTCGTTCAATATATACATACACTAGCTTCATGGCTTCCCTTCTTTCTTTTTTTCCTATATTTTATCATAAAACAATTTCAAATACCCGCAAAAATACGCTGTACAAACAAAAAAACAGAGCCGTAAAGGCATCTGTCTAAGATTCCTGATAAATATCCGCATTCTGCATATGACGCTTGATGATCAACGAAATCATATCAGCTGCAAGCTGGGGATCATCATTACAAACCACATACTTGTAATCCTTCACCATCTTCATCTCACCGGCAGCCTTAGCCAAACGCTGCTGCACAATTTCCTCCGGCTCGCTGCGACGACCGCGGATTCGCTTTTCCAGCTCTTCCATATTCGGCGGAATAATAAAGATTGACAACGCATCAGGACACTTCTCCTTGACCTGCATTGCGCCCTGAACCTCAATCTCCAACAGCACATTCTTTCCCTGATTACGCAAATCCTCAACCAAAGACAATGGAGTACCGTAATAATTACCGACAAACTCTGCCCATTCCAGTAATTCTCCGTTTTCAATTGCTTGTTCAAACTGTTCCTTTGTCGTAAATATATAATCTCTGCCGTCAACCTCACCGATACGCGGAGAGCGAGTCGTCATTGAAATTGAATAAGCCAGCTTTAACGCTTCATCATTCATAAAGAAATTACGAATCGTACCCTTCCCTACACCACTGGGACCGCTTATAATGATCAATAAACCTTTTTCCATATGTATGCACCCTTTTCTTTTCTATCATTTTACTAGGCATGATTAAACTTGTCAAACAGCTTTTGCGTATTTTGGTTAAAATAACCGAAGTTTCATCTAAAAGTCACAAAAAAATTTAAACTATCTGATCATTCAAACATTATCTATATACATTTTCGATAGGATTGCCACATCCGGTATGATATAATAATAACGAAAAAAATTGAGGTGAGAATATGGCACTCGATGGCATTGTATTACAAGCAATTACAAATCAGCTGCAAGAGCTACTTCCGGCTAAAATCAATAAGATCCAACAATTATCAGATACAGAACTGTTATTTCAGCTCAGAACCAAGAATGGTAACAAAAAGCTGCTGCTGTCACTTCACAGCGTATACAATCGCATTAACATTACAAATCAAAGTTATACGACCCTAGATGCACCGCAGGGCTTTGTCATGCTTTTAAGAAAACAATTAGACGGCGGTATGATCCGATCCTTGCAGCAAATCGGATTGGATCGTATTTTACATATGGAAATTGAAGCGCGCAATGAATTAGGTGATATTCATCAAAAGCATTTATATATTGAATTAATGGGTAAATACGCCAATCTCGTATTTGTAGATGAAAACGGCATTATCCTTGATGCATTAAAAAGAATACCGCCCTTTGAAAATAATAAACGCACGATTCATCCGGGTGCGAAATATCAGCTTCCTGCTCCCCATCTTAACAAACAGGACCCGTATCAAAATCCCACAGTTGATTTTAACGCTTCCTTAGTCAAACAGCTGCATGGATTTTCACCGCTGTTGGCGAGTGAAGTCGAATATCGAATGCAAAAGGGTACTGCCTTTTCAATGATTATGAATGAACTGCAGCAATCCGATACTGTCTATATCAGCGAACAGGACGGAAATACGCAGTTTCATATTCTGCCGTTGACCCATCTGTCACAGCCGATTCGCAGCTATCCCTTGATGAAAGGTTTAGATATCTTATATCATGAAAAAGAAGAAAAGGTCCGCATCAAGCAACAAACCGGAGATATTTATAAAACCGTCAAACAGGAGTTGCATCGAAACAGCGGGAAGCTCCCGAAGCTGAAGGAGAGTTTGCAGGAAGCGTTTGATTGTGAAAAATATCGTGAATACGGAGATTTATTATTTGCGTATCAAAGCAGCCTAAAACGACAGCCAAAGGTCACACTTCCCTCATTTGAAAGCGGCGCAGAACTTACCATTCCTCTAGATATGCGTTATGATATCAAGCAAAATGCCAATCGTTATTATCATAAATACCATAAGGGTAAACGCGCACAAGATTTTCTGCAGGAACAGATTGCATTATGTGAAAAAGAACTGCGCTATTTTGAAGCGATGAAGCTACAGCTGGAACAGGCAAACGCTCAGGATGCGAAAGAAATACGCGAAGAATTGATTCGCCTGCATTACATGAAAGATACCAAGCGAGCGATACGCAAAAAGAAGAAAAATCAGCTTCCTCACTATGAATGCTTTCATTTTGATGATTATAAAATCTATGTTGGAAAAAACAATTTACAAAATGATTTTGTAACATGGAAACTGGCTAAAAAACAAGATACATGGTTTCATGCGAAAGATTATCACGGTGCCCATGTGATCGTCACATCCGCTCAGCCGAATGAAACAATGATCAGAAATGCAGCAATGCTGGCGGCATGGTATTCTGAGGGCAGATATTCCTCCAGTGTACCGGTAAACTACTGTCTTGTAAAGCAATTAAAAAAAGTTCCCGGAACACAGGGCAGCTTTGTTTCCTTAAGCAGCTATAAAACAATCTATATCGATCCGGAAGCTGCAAAGATTCAAGCCCTCATCGATGCACATATGCAGATCAATGCGAAATAAAAGCATCCCATAGGATGCTGTTTTTTATAAAATATGAATTCCGTATTCCTCACACGCTGCAATCATTTCATCACTCCATGCACTGACCTGCACTTCACCGATATGCGCTTTATTCAATAACACAAGACAAATACGTGATTGACCGATGCCGCCGCCCATTGTCAAAGGCAACTCATCTTTCAGCAGCATTTGATGAAACGGCAACTGTTCGCGCTTCAGACAATTTGCTTTTTCCAACTGTGTATGCAGCGTTTTCGCATCTACACGAATTCCCATACTGGATAGTTCAACTACACAATCCAGAATTGGATAATAAATCAAAATATCACCGTTTAAATGCCAATCATCATAATCAGGCGCACGTCCGTCATGCACTTCCCCGTTATTTAAACGATCTCCGATTTCCATTAAAAAGACACTTTTATGTTGCTTGCAGATTTCATATTCACGCTGCTTTGCATTCAAATGCGGATATCGATCAGCAAGCTCTTGAGTAGTGATAAAAGTAATATCTTCATAGATAAACGGCTCCAAGTTTTCAAATACCTCGATCACTTCCGATTGTGTTTCAACCAAAGCCTTCATAATCATTCTTACCGTATGCTTTAACATATCGATATTACGATCCTTTTTCGCAATGATCTTTTCCCAATCCCATTGATCCACATATGCGGAATGCAGGTTATCCAAGTCTTCATCTCGTCGTACCGCATTCATATCCGTATAAATTCCTTTATTCACATCGATATGATAGCGTTTCAGCGCCATACGCTTCCATTTGGCTAATGAATGGACAATTTCCATATCCATACCTAATTCCTTGATATCGAAATGTATGGAACGCTCTACGCCGTTTAAATCATCATTGAGACCACTGCCGCTGTTTACATAAAGCGGTGCTGATACTCGCATCAGATTCAAATGGTTTGCCAATCGCTTTTCAAACAGATCCTTTACATATTTAATTGCGATCTCTGTTGTCACTAAGTCAAGCTTATTCTCATAATGCTGAGGCAGCAATAAATCCTTTATAGCCATCATGATACCTCCAATCATTGGGTATATTATAGCGTATTTCAACTGAAAAATATACTGACTTTTATCATTTATTTTCATTTTATATCATTTTCTTTCATAGAATACCGAATTTTGATACTGTTATAAAGATATTATTGCAACTTTTCCGGCTTGATAAAAGCATGTATATTGTTTATCCCGAAACAAAAGAACATAAAAAATGCGGTTTCCCGCATTTTCATTAAGCCTTTACTTTGACACACGTTCCGTCAGGTCCCGGTGTCGTATTCAAATATTCAGCGATCTTTTCCTTTTGATCCGCTTTACAAGGACGACAGGTTCCGACCACGCTGACCTCACCGTTCACAAGTGCTTCCGCTAAACCGGAGCAGCCGGCATAGCCGCAGCTTCCGCAGTTATAATTCGGCAGCATCGCCGTAACGGTTTCAATTCGTTCATCAACCTCTACTTGTAAATAACGATCCGCAATGCCGAGACCCAAGCCTAACAATGCGCCGAGTACCAGCATCATAACGATCGCAATCAGGATTGCTTCCATAATCACTCATCCTTTCCGCTCAGGTCATGTGAAGGATGATTTCCGCAGGAAGCATCATGACAGCCCTCACAGCCTGCTTTGATATTTTCACAGCCTTCCGGCAGTGGTGTTTTATGATTCAGATAATATAACAATGCATAAATACCTGCCAATACGGCAAAGAACAATACGGCTGCCATTATACAAGACCTGCCAAACCGCTGAATGCCAATGCCATGATACCGGCTACGATCAATGCGATCGGATTACCGGCAAATGCCTTAGGAACATTACATATGTCCAAGCGTTCACGAATGGTAGAGAAAATATATAATACCAAGGTAAAGCCGACCGGGATTGCAATCGCGTATGTCAGCATTTCCGCAAAGTTATAGCCTTCGCTGATATTGTTTAACGTAACATTCAATACAACACAGTTTGTCGTAATCAACGGCAAATAAACACCAAGTGCCTTGTACAGAGCCGGACTCATCTTTTTGATGATCATTTCTACCAGCTGTACCAAGGATGCGATGACCAAGATAAAGGTAATCAAATCCATGTATTGTAAGGACAGCGGCTCTAATACTGCATAATAAAGTGCATATGTTACAAGAGAGGCTGCCACAATGACAAAGGTAACAGCGGCCCCCATACCGATTGCCGAACTGCTTTTCTTAGATACACCCATAAACGGGCAGATACCTAAGAACTGATTTAAGATAACATTATTTATTAAGGTGAAGGTGATAAACATCACGAATAAATTTCCTAAATCCATAGTTTACTTCGCCTCCTTTAAAGCTGCCTTAGCGGCTGCTTCCTTTTTTTCCTCTTTAGCAGTTTGATGATTCTTATAGGCTGCCAAAGCACCTGCCAATAATGCGAAAGTAATAAACGCACCGACCGGCTGTGAGAACATACTGATGACATAATCCTCGGGAATCAGTCTGAAAGCGAAAATAGACTGTTCCACATTAAACGGATTTTCAAATGTCAACATGCCGGTTGCGAGGATCTGACGAAGTGCAGACATCACGATAATTGATACCGTATAGCCAAGCCCCATTCCCAAACCGTCCAGCGCAGAATCAAATACACCGTTTTTAGACGCAAATGCCTCTGCACGTCCTAAGATGATACAGTTTACTACGATTAACGGAATAAATACACCTAAGGCAGAATCTAATGCCGGTGCATATGCTTTAATCAACATTTGGATGATCTTTACCAATGTCGCAATCACTACGATATAGACAGGAATACGAATTTCACTCGGTGTTACCTTTCTCAAGCATGAGATAATAATATTGCTCATCACCAATACAAGAATAACCGCAACACCCATACCGATCGCATTATTTAAAGTCGTAGTAATCGCTAAGGTAGAACATAATCCCAAGTATAATCCGAATACCGGATTTTCTCTGATGAACCCGGCGGTAAAATTTTCTTTACGATTCATTGTTCACCCTCCTACTTCAAATTTTCCGACAGGTACTTGCCTGCCTCTTGAATGCCTTCCACAACCGGCTTTGAGGATACCGTAGCGCCGCTGATCGTATCCAAGGTATCGGTTTCAGCATTCTTTCCGACTAATTTTTCTTTAAAGGAATCCTCGGCAACCTTAGTTCCGATTCCTTGTGTATCACCGTTGGAAATTACTACATAATCTAAGATTTTGCCGCTGTCATCAAGCGCAACCATAAAGCTTGTTCCTTCCTTATAGCCGCTGACCTTCAGTTTAAAGACAATCCCTTGATTATTCACCTTAAAAATCTTTTCAATTGTTTCACTGTCCTTGACACTGATCTCTTCAAAATCAGAATCCGCTGCATCCGGGAAGATCAGCTGAAGATTTTGTTTTTCTGCCGCCAATGCATTTGCCGCAACGATCGGCGCCGTTAAGCTGTTTGCCAATGCGAGCGCTCCGCCGGCGATTGCCGCTACAAGAGCCAGAAACAGTGTTAAATGCAATACTTTTTTCATAGCTTACCTCCCTAGTAGCCTAATGCCTTCTTGACCTCAAGAAGCGCACGCATACTGGACTTTACGGAGAATGTCGCTCCGGAAACTACATCGTTCTTTTCCACTTCATTCAATGCAGAAATGTCTTTTCCCTTGAATTGATCCAAATATTTTGCATTCAGAATCTTATCACCGAAATATTCAGTATCATTCATCGCAGTTACATTCACCGATACAATTGTTTTATTATCGGCTGCAATCGTAATTTCAAACTGATTCGGTTCAAACGGGTGTCCGTAATCCGGCATATTCGGACCTTCCTTCGCCGCAAAGCCCTCTGCTGTAATCTGATAAGTCGTTGAGCCGTCGGCATTTTTCACAGATCCGTCCAATTTCGCAGATAATGAATTTACATAATCATCACCCATCGCAATCATCTCAGTTTTCGGTTTTTCCGGTTTTTTAGGTTCCGCCGGAGTAATAGCCATATTCGCCAAATACACAGAGCCTAATCCCAACAAGCTAAGCACTGATAAGCTGATCCATGATTTCTTGATCAGTGCGCGCTGTTTACCGGAGAATGCCTGATCGATTGCCGGTGTCAGCATATTCATAATTAAAATGGAATACATGCAGCCTTCCGGCGCATTTGCCAATACGCGAATCAATACCGTGATAATACCGGCACCGAGTGCGAATACACATTTTCCCTGCTTGGTTGCCGGAGATGTGACGGGATCACTCAACATAAATACGGCACCGAATGCCACACCGCCCGTGCATACATGGAAAATCGGATACCACAGCCAATTACTCATACCACAGAACAAAGCCAATGCGGATGATAATACAAAGATACTGCCTAAGTAAATGGTCGGTACACGCCAGTCAATGACCTTGCGAATCGCCAAAATCGCACCGAGTACCAACAGCAACAATGTACTTGTTTCACCTAAGCCCCCCGGATACCAGCCAAGGAATAAATTCCACAGTCCGTCGAACTTATCAAGCAGCGTTGAAATCATCGTATCATTTAACGTCAGCCAGTTATAACCTGTCGCCATTGTCGAGATCGGTGTCGCACCGGTTGCGACATCCGCTACCTTAGAACCGGCAAAGCTCGCAAAAATAATCGCAAAGCCGACCGCTGCCGGATTGAAGATATTTTGACCGAAGCCGCCGAACAGGATTCTGCCGACGAAAATCGCAAAGAAAGTTGCCATTCCCAGTGCATAAAGCTGTGTATCGACCGGACACATCAACACCAAAATAATCGCAGTGATCCATCCGAACGAGGAAGCCAAATACTTCTTCATATTCTCTTTTTTAAATAATGCCCAAGCAATTTCGGTCACAAATGTAACTCCCAGTGCCGTAGCCATCATCAATAATGCTTGAATCGCATATTCACTTCCGAATTCCTTGAAATAATAGAATAAGGAAAATGCATATACGATAAGTAATGCAATCGTCAGCTCTAACATCATACGCTTTGTACTTTGCTTCTGGCGCAGGTTAGGGCTTACACTGAATGTAAATTTCATATTGTCCTCTCCTTATTTCTTCGCCATCGCAAGCTGGCGTTTTGCTTTTCTGACATTCTCGGTAACATCTAAGCGTGACGGGCAGATGTACGCACATAAGCCGCACTCGATGCAATCCATCGCATGAAGCTTTTCCATCATCGCCTGATTTTTAGCCTTAGCCGATTGTACAATTCGAACCGGCTGCAGACCAACCGGACACACGTCACAACACTGACCGCAGCGCATACAAGCGACACTGTCATAACTCTTAGTCGCTAATACCGTGATCGCATTCATTTGACGCTCAGCGACAAACTTATCATTGACGATCGTCTTGCCCATCATTGCGCCTGCCGCAATCAGCTTAACATCTTCACATGTATAACCGCCGCAAGCTTCAATCAGCTCATTAGCCGGTACGCCGACAGGACAGTGTACATTGACCGGTTCCTTTACCGCATTACCGCTGACAGTCATGAGTGCAGTAATAATCGGTTCCCCATGCAATAATGCATTCGCAAACGCATATGCGGTAGATACGTTATTCACAATCGCACCTGCTTCAGAAGGAAGCTTCTGATAATCCTTTTTCATAACATAGCGAACAAGGGCGCGCTCCCAACCGATCGGATATACATCAGGAACTGCAAGAACTCTGACTCCGTTGATATTGGCAACCGCTGCCTCTACCTTTTTAATCATTTCGGTGTGCGTCTTTTTAATCGCAATGACAGCTTCCTCTGCCTGTGCCATTTTACGCATTGCCAAGATACCGACAAGGATTTCATCCAAATGGTATTCCATCGCAATATGATCGGCTGTGATATACGGCTCACATTCCGCCGCATCAATAATCAACTTTTTAATATCCTTGGCACTTTGATACTTTACATAGGTAGGAAAGCCTGCACCGCCTTGACCGATAATCCCGGCTTCCTTCATAAAAGCAATCAATTCTTCACGTGTAGCAGTTTGATAATCTAACGGTTGGAAGGGTAATTCCCGCTCCATCTTCCCGTCATTTTCAATCACTACATGATCCAAAGGCTTTAAAGACATGTGCATCAATTTCTGCACACCTTTTACCGTACCCGATACACTCGCATAGATTGGAATTTCCATACGATCCTTGCATACGGCAATTTTCGCTCCTACTTTTACGTGATCTCCCTCTTGAACCAATATTTCAAACTGTGTTGAATGACTGGCAAACATGGGAATGAACACCTGCGGTCCGGCCTTAACTTCCAAAATTGCTTTTTTGGACGTTAATTCCTTATAACCCGGTATATGATGACGCATTGATCCTAATAACAATGACATCACTTTTCACCTTACCTTTCCGTTATGTGTCTGCTTCACTAATTTTGACACTAGTTTAATTATAGCATTTTCTACAACTGATACAAAGCGAAATTTCATATTTTTAAGTTTTTCACAGCCTAAAAGCCGTCTGGTAATATTTCAAGAGAAAAAATGAAATAAAACAGATGGAAAGAGATAGGAAGTGATAAAGGAATGCGCACTTAAAAAGAACTCAAAGGAGAACGATTTTAAAAACTA
>QZED01000158.1 GCA_009917405.1 bacterium c-19
AACATTATGAAATCAAGATAGAATCAGGAACCTTAACAATCAAACAAGATGAACCAAGTGACAATTGGTATCATTTAGAAGATCCAAACGGAAACATTGTATCATCAGATAAATGGCATAACTATCTAGTAGATGTAGTGATCGATACAGCGAACACCATGGCAAGTGCAGGAGTGTATGATCAAATCTCAAATACAAATACCTTTACGAACGTAAACAAACAGCGCTTTACAATCAATAAAGAAGATGACAACGAAACAGACATCTACTTTAGAATTGATCCGAACGGAACAGATGCGCATAAAGGAGCGATCAGTGAGAAAGTACAAGAACATGTAAAGATTGATATGACAAAGCCAAAAGTCGTAAGCATTACAGGCTATTCGGTAAACCAAGACGGAGTATCAAGTCTATTAAATGAGATCACCTTAGGACATTACTTTAAGCCGGGAGTACAAGTAGAGATCAAAACCGATGATCCACAGCCAAATACAAGAGGAACGGTAAAAGTAAGCGGAATCAAGAAAGTTAGCTATCAAGTATATGAATTGGATGATCAAGGCATGATGACAAGCACTACACCGATAGAAGAAAAGAATGCAAAACCGGGAACAAATAAGATCTTAAGCTTTAAGATTAACAATATCGGAAACTATCGAGTATGTGCAACAACGATAGACAATGCGACAAATGAATCAGAAGAAAAGTGTTCAGATTTAAATGTAAAGAAAATTGAT
>QZED01000159.1 GCA_009917405.1 bacterium c-19
TCTACATTGATTACTGCTTTCACACTTGTTCCTGTACAGTATTCCTCTAAGATTCCATTGTCTATGTCTTGCTTCACACATTTGGTTGGCTTCCAATCTGCTTTTTTGAGAATCACTAAGTTAAGATCAGGCTTGCCGTCATTGTCTGTATCGATATTCAAGTCTGCTTTTCCATCTCCGTCACTGTCGATGTTTAAGTCAGGAATACCATCTCTGTCTCGATCGCCATTGATCACAATCCATTTTTTTGTATCGTTTGGGTCTTTCCATTTGATGTTTAAATCAGGACATCCATCGCCATCCGGATCATTGAAATCAGGAATTCCGTCGCCATCCACATCATAATCAATCTTTTTGATGTTTAGATCTGAACAATTTGCTTCTGATTCATTTGTCGCATTGTCTGTCGTTTTTGCACATACTCGATAGTTTCCGATATTGTTAATCTTAAAGCTTAAAATCTTATTTGTTCCCGGTTTTGCATTCTTTTCTTCTATCGGTGTTGTGCTTGTCATTATACCTTGATCATCTAACTCATATACTTGATAGCTGACTTCCTTAATTCCGCTTACCTTTACTGTTCCTCTTGGGTTTGGCTGTGGATCATCGGTTTTGATCTCTACTTGTACTCCCGGCTTAAAGTAATGTCCTAAGGTGATCTCATTTAACAGACTTGATACTCCGTCTTGGTTTACCGGATAGCCTGTGATGCTTACAAT
>QZED01000160.1 GCA_009917405.1 bacterium c-19
GTATTTGCTCCGCCGATGCTTGTTGCAGGATTATATTGACCTTTTACTGATGTAGTAGGCTGTCCCTTATGCGTATCATTCTCAGTCGGATCACTTGGTTTATTGCTTTCTTCATTGAAACTCATGGTACTAAACTTTATGCCGTCTTTATCTCCGTTTACTTCCGGTTTCCATTCTGTGATTGTGATAAGATTTTTTGTCGGTATTCCGCTTCCCGCTTCATCAAGATTGTAGTCAGGTACACCGTCCCCATCACCATCGATATTTAAGTCAGGAATCCCGTCATAATCACTGTCTATATTGATGTCCGGAATACCATCTCCGTCAAAATCAATATTGATATCTGCCTTACCATCTCCGTTACTGTCATAATTTAATATCGGCATTTTCCATCCTATTGTGTCATACGCAAACTTATTATGAGTATAATTCTTACCCGGTTTCCACTCATCAATCGGTAAAACATTCAATATCAGTTGATCTGTTTCTTTTGGTAATATATTAAGGTCCGCTTCCATATTACCATCAGTGTCGATGTTATCATTCGCAATTCCATCATTATCTGTATCAATATTGATTAATGGTTTTACGCTTGTGCCTGTGCAGTATTCTTCAAGGATATTGTTATTGGGATCTGCCTTTACACACTTGGTTGGTTTCCAATCGCTTTTCTTTAGAATCACTAAGTTAAGATC
>QZED01000161.1 GCA_009917405.1 bacterium c-19
GGAAAGAGATAGGAAGTGATAAAGGAATGCGCACTTAAAAAGAACTCAAAGGAGAACGATTTTAAAAACTATTTAGTTTGGGCTTTAACTTCACCTGTTTCGGGATTCACATACAGCTTGTCATCACGTAGCAGGCAATAGACAAGTCTAATGAATTTTCTTGTTGTTAGTACGAGTGCTCTTTTATGTTTGTGGGTCACAGCCTCATTGTATTTGCGTGAGTAGAAGGCATGGAAAACAGAGTCTTTTTGCCTCATGAGGTTGCAGGCTTCTTCAAGATAGTACTTGAGGAACATATTACCACTGTCAATCAAACGATTGTCTTCGGATATAAGTTTACCGCTTGATTTCTCATTCCAAGTAATACCGGCATATTTCGCCAAAGCAGCATCATTTTTGAAACAGCTGCTTTGTCCGATCTCTGCAAGGATACCTGCCGCATAGACAGGACCAACACCGGGCAGAGAGCGAAGAACGGTTATAGCATGGGAGTCTATGCCTTTGACAAAATCGAGAATCTGCTTATCGAGATTCTTCAATTCTTTCTCCAGCATTGAGATCATTCTCAAGTTGGAAGCGATAGTGATATTAAGGGCATCGTAAGAAATTTTGTCAAGACGATAAGAATCGCGGGCACAGCGTTTCAAAAGTTTGGCAACTTCTTGAGGATCAGCAAAATGTTTTTTGGATTTTTC
>QZED01000162.1 GCA_009917405.1 bacterium c-19
GATCGTGATGGCGACGGTATCCCTGACTTAAACATTGACAGCGATGGAGATGGGAAACCTGACTTGAATATTGATACAGATAATGATGGCAAACCCGATCTTAACTTAGTGATTCTTAAAAAATCAGATTGGAAGCCTACCAAATGCGTAAAGGCAGATCCCGATAACAATATCCTTGAAGAATACTGTACAGGAACAAATATCAAGGCAGTAATCAATGTAGACACTGATAACGATGGTATTCCTGATATTAACATTGATACAAATGGTGATATGAAAGCAGATCTCAATATCACAAAGGCTGGAAGTACAGAACCATATTTGAACATTATCTTGCCACAGCATGTATGGAAACCTGATAAAGACTATAAAAGCGGAGTCTTTACTTATGATTCTATCGGTAAACATGATCCTGTTATAAATATTGATACAGATGGAGACGGAATACCCGATGTGAATATCGATCTTGACGGTGATTTAGAACCGGATATCAACATTGATGTCGATGGGGATCTAATACCTGATATTGATATTGACAGTACCGGTGATGGAAAACCCGATGTGAATGTCGATACTGACGGAGATGGAAAGGCTGATGAAAACATCAATAAAATCACAGAATGGAAACCTGGGAAGAATGTAGAAGGAGACTTACCATACGATACGATGGATTTCAGTGATAA
>QZED01000163.1 GCA_009917405.1 bacterium c-19
AACGGCAGACGGAGAGGTACCGCTAAGTAAAACAATAACGGTACAGGTGCTTCCAAAACCAATCGAAATCATCATTGATGATAAGGCAAAGCTGAAGGGAGAATCAAATCCAACTCTAACGTATCAAGACTTCAAATCACAGCTGGTGACATGGAACGGAGTACAGGATGTGATACAGGTAAATGATATCAAATTGAGTACTACAGCGAAAACAAACAGCAATGCAGGAGCTTATCCGATCAAGGGAGACAGTAACCTATTAAATACAACTTATCCAAACTACACATTTACATTCAAAGAGGGAACACTGAAAGTCAAAGAGGAGAACATACAGGACAACTGGTATCATTTAGAGCTTGATGATGGAAACAATACCTTATATACAGGCGGATGGACAAATAAGGATGTGAACATTATCAGCGATCACAGCGATTATAATAATCTATCGTTAGACCAAAGCACATGGAAGCCAAACCAAGTCACAGTGACCAAAGAGGGAGAAACAAATCAAAGCTTTTGGATGAAAAAGAACAGTGGCGCGATCACAAAGGAAAAGAAAGAGATTATTAAGATAGATAAGACACCGCCAAAGGTAAAAGGCATTAAGGCAAAGGATACAAACAATAAGCTACAAGATATTATCAATAAGCTCAGCGGTGGCATCTTCTTCAAACC
>QZED01000164.1 GCA_009917405.1 bacterium c-19
TTCTCTTGATCATCGATTACAATTTCAATCTCTTTCGGCAATACTTGTACATTGATGTTCTTACTTAACGGTGTTTCTCCATCTGCCGTTCTTGTCACTTTGATTGTGATATTCGTTTTTCCGCTGTATTTTAATGCATCAAACTCTGCACTGTTTCCGTTAATTGTCGGATTTGAGATATATGTGGTATTATCTACTTCAAACTGATACTGTACATTTATACTGCTTGAATCATCTTGAAGGCTGCTGATGGTAAAGTGATCTCCGTATACGATCTTTCCCATATTTGTTGTAGCTAAGATATTTTCATCGGGACTCATAATATGAAGTTTACCATCCGCTTCCGCTTTCTCATAATTGCGGTTTCCTGCTTTCACTACATGTAACGGTATATCTAAACCTTCGCTTCCGCTGTAATCATAATGAATCGTTTTTCCGTCATTTGTATATGCGATATTGTTAGTAATGCTTGTATCTACCGATATATAATAACTTGTATCACTTACACTCGCTCCGCCCTCATTACTTGAAATATCCTGTTCATTGATAATCGGCGCCACTGAACCTTTCCCATTCGCCACATAGGTTACTTCTTTAAAGGAAATCGTTTGACTTGCTTTTGTGATATTGATCGGAAGTTCGATTGTTTTATCTGCATAGTTTCCGCT
>QZED01000165.1 GCA_009917405.1 bacterium c-19
TCGATAAAATTTACGGAATGAATCCTGAAGATACTTCTATTTTCGGTGCCAAGATCATCTTTGATATTATAGTAGGAATCAGATTACCTGATTCGCACGAAAAGGAAAACATCGGTTTAATCCTGAATATCGAAGCACAGGCAAACAGTAATACACACTATCCGTTATTAAGTCGAGCGATTTATTATTGTAGTAGA
This sequence comes from bacterium c-19, assembly GCA_009917405.1. Lineage (GTDB taxonomy): Bacteria > Bacillota_I > Bacilli_A > Erysipelotrichales > Erysipelotrichaceae > C-19. Next base: position 198 of record QZED01000165.1, read on the forward strand.
TTACTGGCAAGACAGAAGAATCGTCCTGACGGCTTTCAACATTCTGATTTTCAACATCTAAAAAAGGTCTATTCGATATGGATTGTGATGAATTCCAAGAAAGCAACAGAGGGTGTAATGAATCAATATGCAATCAGTGAAACATGCTTGAAAGGAGTGTGTCATTTCGCTAAAGAAGAATATGATAAGCTGGCAATCATCATGATTTATCCAAAGAGTAACTATGATATGAATGATGATAAATACGATTTAATGGAGCTGTTACATATCTTGTTTAAAGCAGACATGACAGCACAGGAGAAAAAGTGCCAATTAGAAAAAAACTATGGTATAATGATGACAAAGAAAACAGAACGGGAGGTTGAAGGTATGTGTAACTTGTCACAGATTCATGTGGATGCAGGCCTTAAACGCGGCTTGGCAAAAGGTCGCAGAGAAGGGCGTAAAGAAGGATTGGCAGAGGGGATGGC
>QZED01000166.1 GCA_009917405.1 bacterium c-19
TTCTTAGGAAAGGAGAAACAAATTTATGGATTTCAATATTGTTGAATGTGTGTTACTGGCAATCCTTACATTCTTCTTCGCGATTGACCAGTTCTCATTAACAGAAATTGTTTACCGTCCTATCATTGCTTGTCCTATTATTGGTTTGGTATTAGGCGATATGGAAACCGGCTTAGTTGTTGGTGGTACTTATGAGCTGATGATGATCGGTAACATGCCTGTCGGTGGTGCTCAGCCACCTAACGCCGTACTTGGCGGTATCGTTGCCATGATCTTCGCTGTTAAAGCGGAAATGGACGTTAATGCAGCACTTGGTGCTTGTATGATCTTCGCTACTTTCGGTCAGTATGTAGTTACTTTGACATTTACTGTAATGTCAGGTTTAATGGCTAAGGCTGATAAAGCAGCTGAGGAAGCTAACCCTAAAGGAATTACTAATGTATTGAACATTTCTATGTTAATCTTAGGTTCTTTATTCGCAGTCATTACTGTTCTTGCTTATGTAGGTGGTACAGCTATGTCTGAAACACTGCAGAGCTTGAGCGATAATGCAAGCTGGTTGATGGGTGGTTTATCCGCAGCCGGTGCTATGATGCGTTTCGTAGGTTTCGGTATCTTATTGAAAATTATGTTCGCAAACGATATGTGGGGCTAC
>QZED01000167.1 GCA_009917405.1 bacterium c-19
GAAAAAAACAAACCTCCTTCTGTACAATAAAGTTGGCCTGGCAGCTAACAAAAGTAAAGAAGGAGGTTTGTCTTATGAAAGACACAAATAGTTTATCACATACAAGTTATCGCTGTAAATATCATATCGTAATAATCCCCAAGTATCGAAGAATGGTAATATATAATAAGTTAAGAAAAGATATAGGACAAATATTACGGATGTTGATAGAGAGGAAACCGGGATGTAAATTATTGGAAGCTGAGGCATGTCCGGATCATATACATATGCTGTTAGAGATCCCACCAAAATATTCGATATCAGAATTCATGGGATATCTAAAAAGTAAATCGACCTTAATGATATTTGAAAGACATGCGAATATGAAATATAAATTTGGAAATAGGAAATTTTGGTCAAGAGGATATTTTGTGGATACAGTAGGAAAAAATGAAAAAGCAATACGAGAAAATATCCAAAACCAGTTGCAGGAAGACAAACTGGCAGATCAAATGAGTATGAAAGAATTTATCGACCCGTTTACGGGTATGCCGGTGAAATAAAACAATGAAAAAGCCTCTTTGAGAGGCAGTTAGAGAAAGCGTTGCGGCTGTCAGGCCTCAATGGTCGAAAAGACCTTACGCAACAATAGGCCC
>QZED01000016.1 GCA_009917405.1 bacterium c-19
TTTCTTATTACCATTAGAAACTACAAGTTTTTTGATAATGTCATATTTTAATTGTTCATTCATTCTAAGATACACCTTTCTCATAATAACCTCACTTTCTCATGAGGTCTTATTTTACTTCATCCTTTAGGACAAAATCAATTTCGTTACATTAAGACATTATCATTTTCGATTCATAGCATTTCATAAATAAATGAAAAAAACCTTTTCTTTCTGTCTGTTTTATGGTTTAATAATATGGAACGCACAAAATTGCTTGATTTTATTGACGTAATTCACGTTAAAGCGTATAATAGGTGCGTCTGAAACATAGAGGTGATACTTTTGAGATGGTCCAAATTGGAACTGCTGCGTGCATCCGAGCATACGATCACGTTTGATGATTCGCTGTCATTTGATGCTTCGGCGTTTTCAGCTATGAACCAGATCAGAGGATTAAACGATGTCCGTGTATCGGGAAAACTTCGTTATGACAGTGATGAAGATCGAGTATTCGCTGATATAGAAATCAGCGGCACAATGATTCTTCCTTGTGCTGTTACTAACGAGGATGTACCGTATGAGTTTGAAACGGCCTCAACTGAGGTGTTTGCTTTTACGAAATCAAATGATGATGTTCACGAGGCAAAGGGCGATGTCGTAGAATTATTACCGGTCATCTTTCAGTTGATCTTAATGGAAATCCCGTTAAAGGTAGTAAAGAATGAAGTCACTTATCCAAAAGGCAACGGCTGGGAAGTGATGAAGGAATCTGATTACCAAAAACAGAAAAAGGATGAAATTGATCCGCGATTAGCGAAGCTGATGGAATTTAAAGCAGAAGAAGATTAAGCAGGAGGTGCTAACAATGGCAGTACAACAGAGACGTAATTCAAAAACAAGAAAAGCAAAAAGAAGAACACACTATAAATTAGCTGCACCGACACTTGTTAAGTGTCCGGCTTGCGGTGAGTACAAGGTACCGCATAAGATGTGTGAATGTGGTGTGTACAACGGTAACACAATCGTAGAAAAAGCATAAAGAGGAGCATTCGCTCTTTTTTATTTGTATCGATAAAGAGTAGGGATCGTCCAAATGACAGTTTCCCTGTTTGTATCGATACACGTATCGTTTGATTCTATAGGTCTTTATGATTCTATAGGTTTGGTTGGAAATATATTAAGAATAAGTACAGGCGGCGTAAAACAGCATAATCATGATAAAAATATTCAAAAAGCATTGTATTTAAAGGAAAATCGTGGTATATTAATAACGAACTTCAACAGGAGTGGGTCATGCCCACTCTATTATTATGTTTAAAGGAGCGAAGCAGTGGAAAATACCAAAAATATTGAAATGGTGATCGAACCGATCTTACAAAAGATGAACTTGCATTTATATGAGATCGGCTGGCACAAAGAAAATCAGATGACAATATTGCGTGTGGCACTGATGAAGGATGACGGCACAATCGATATCGATACTTGTGCAGCTGTCAGTGAACAGATATCCGAGGTGTTGGATGAACGTGATTTGATTGCACATGAATACTTTTTAGAGGTATGCTCACCCGGCGCAGAACGGGAATTAAAGAATGATGCGGACATTAGATCGGCACTCAATGCGTATGTGTATGTCAAATACAAAAATCCCAAAGCAGGAAGAAGTGAGATCACGGGAACCTTGCTTTATGCGGATGATCAAGTTTTGGAAATTTCCTATATGGATAAAGCAGTGAAGCGACAGGCGAAAATTGAACGTGAAAATATTGCGTTCATTCGTTTGGCGGTAAAAATATAAGCAGAAAGGATAAAGAGAGATGAATTTAAAAGATTTTATGGCTGCGATGCAGGCTATTGAAAGTGATCGTAAATTATCAAAAGAGATTGTAGTTGATGCTTTGACGGAAGCACTGGAAAAGGCTTATCGTAAACATATTGAAATACCTGACGCACTTGTCAGAGTGGATATCAATGATAAGGGAACGATTAAAGTTTATCAGCAGCGTAAAGTTGTGGAGAGCGTTGAAGATGATGAATTAGAGATTTCATTAGTCGATGCAAAACGAATCAAACAGGAATTTCAGTTGGATGATTTGGTGGAGCAGGAAGTGAATATCGCTGAAATGGGGCGCGCTGCCGTTGTTTTGGCGAAGAATGTCATGAAGCAGAAAATTCGTGAGGCAGAGAAACAGGCTGTCTATGATGAATACTGTGATAAAGTGGAAGAAATGGTTATCGGTACGGTGGAAACAGTCGAAGATAAATTTGTGATTGTCAATATCGGCAAGACTATGGCACTAATGCCGAAAAACCAACAGATTCCCGGTGAAAAGTATTATGAGGGACAGCGTCTTCGCGTTGTGATCAACGAAGTGAACAAAGAGACGAAGGGCGCTCAGGTGCTTGTATCACGCGGTGCCGCTACTTTAGTGAAGCGTCTGTTTGAAAAAGAGGTGCCGGAGATTTATCAGGGAGTAATTGAAATCAAAGCGATTGCTCGTGAAGCCGGTGAACGTACTAAGATGGCAGTATATTCAAATAATGACAATGTTGATCCGATCGGCGCATGTATCGGACCTCGCGGGTCTCGTGTTCAGGTTGTCATTGATGAACTGCGCGGTGAAAAAATCGATATCTTTGAATGGAGCGATGATGTCACAGAGCTGATTAAGAACGCATTGTCGCCGGCAGAGGTATTGGCAGTAATTCCGAGCGAAGAACGCAAAAACGGTCTGTTGGTAATTGTAGGTGACAATCAGTTATCATTGGCAATCGGTAAAAAAGGCAAAAATGCTCGTTTGGCGGTGAAGCTGACAGGATCTAAAATTGATATTAAGTCAGAAAGTGATATTAATGAAAAGGGTATTGATTGGCGCTCTATTGCAGAGGAACAACGAGCTCTGTATTTGAAAAACAAAGAGGAAGAAAAAGCCAAAGCTCAGGCTATGCGCTTTGAGGCTGTAGAAGCAGAATCAGTGCAGCCAGTGGAAACACCGGATTTTGCTTACAATGATGTGATTGAAGATACACATGTGGATGAAATGATTCGTGAAGAAGCACAGACTGCGGCAGTAACCGAAACGAAAGCAGAAGTTAAAGAGGAAGCGGTTGTTCAAACAGCGAAGAAACCTGAAAAGGAAACTGCGGATAAAGCTGTAAGTGATTTAGAGGAAGCAGCTCGTTTGGCGAAGGAAAAACAACGTCAGGAAGGCTTGAATATCAAAGAAAAACAAGAATATGTATCTAAATTTGAAAAGATTCTTGATAACAAGACTTCAAAAGATGAACATTCCGCAGTTAAGAAAAGCTTCAAACGCAAAGATGAGGATGAGCCTAAGCGCAAGACAACCTTTGATTTAAGTAAAAAGGATTATGAATTGAAACCGATTTATACCGAAGAGGAATTAGAGGAAATTGCTCGTCAGGAAGCAGAGGAACAGGAAAACGATTGGATCAATGACGATATTGATTTTGATGAATACGATCAATATTACGAGGAATAAGAACAGGAGGAGCTGCATATGAAAAAAATACCGATGCGACGCTGTGTGGCTACCGGTGAAAGCCTTCCTAAAAAAGAATTGCTGCGCATCGTTCGCACTCCGTCAGGTGAAGTTGTCATCGATGAAAGCGGACGTCAAAACGGACGCGGTGCTTACTTGAAAAAATGCAAGGAAGCACTCGAACTGGCGATTAAACGCAAGTCGCTTGTCAGGGCATTGGAATGTGAAATCCCTGATGAGATCTATGCGAAATTAGCGGAGATGTTTGAGCATGAGTAATGTGTCGGGACTGTTGGGCTTGGCACAGCGCTCACGCAAGCTGAAATACGGTGATGAGGTAATACGCGCCGTTCAGCAGAAAACAGCTTATCTTGTGATTATTACCGTAGAATGCGGTGATAATATGCGTAAAAAGCTGATTGATAAATGTACCTTTTATCAAATCCCTTATGTTTTTATGGAAGAATCGATGATGAATCAGGCAATCGGTACTTGGAATCGCAAGGCGGTTGCCGTATTAGATCAAGGTTTTGCACAAAAGCTTCATGCTTGCTTGAAAGGCTAGGTGATATTATGGCAAGACAACCACAAAGAAGAAATAACAATAATAAGAAGAGAGCGAATCGCAATCACGGCGGCGGTGCACAAGCACAGCCTAAGAAGCGCGAGGAAGTAAAGGAATTGACCTACAGCGGTCCGATGAGCGTTCAGGAATTAGCTGAAAAACTGAACCGCAATGCCAGTGAGATCATAAAACTGTTATTTATGATGGGAACAATGGTTACGATCAATTCAACATTAGATGAAGAAAATATTGAATTGATTTGTATGGAATTCAATGTGGAAACACATAAGGAAATCATCATTGAGGAAAGTGATTTCGAGGAAATGATTTCACTTGATGAAGATGATGATGCAAGTAAAGTTTCAAGACCGCCGGTTATTACGATTATGGGACATGTCGATCACGGTAAGACGACACTTTTGGATACGATCCGTAAGACTCATGTAACGGCGGGTGAATTCGGCGGGATCACGCAGCATATCGGTGCTTATCAAGTAACGGTGAAAGGGAAAAAGGTTACCTTCTTGGATACTCCGGGACATGAGGCGTTTACCGCAATGCGTGCGCGCGGCGCAAAGATTACTGATATTGTTATTATCGTTGTAGCTGCCGATGACGGTGTAATGCCGCAGACTAAGGAAGCTGTGGATCATGCGAAGGCAGCGGGTGTACCGGTAATTGTTGCGGTAAATAAAATGGATAAGCCGGGAGTGAATCCCGACCGCATTATGTCCGAAATGGCAGAGCTCGATATGATGCCTGAGGAATGGGGCGGTAATACGATTTTCTGTAAAATCAGTGCGAAAAGCGGTGAGGGTGTCAAGGAGCTGCTTGATACGATTATGATTTTGGCAGAGGTAGAGGACTTTAAGGCAAATCCGAACAAATCAGCGGTCGGTACAGTGATTGAGGCCAAGCTTGATAAAGGACGCGGTCCGGTCGCAACGCTGTTGATTCAAAGTGGTACTTTACATGCGGGAGACAGTTTGGTTGTCGGAACTGCTTTCGGTCGTGTGCGTAAGATGGTGGATGATTTAGGACGTGAATTGAAAACCGCCTTGCCGTCTACTCCGGTGGAAATCATCGGTTTAAATGATGTACCGATTGCCGGTGATATTTTTAAGGTATTTGACAGTGAGAAAAAAGCCCGTCAGATTGCCGAAACAAGATTACAAAAGCGTATTGATTCCGAACGCAATGCGACAAGTGCGATGTCATTAGATGATTTGGCCCGTCAAATTGAAGAAGGAAATTTGCAGACGATCAATATTATTATCAAAGCGGATGTTCAAGGAAGTGCCGAAGCGGTAAAGGCAAGCATGGAAAAAATCGATGTACAGGGCGTTCGCGTCAATGTGATTCGCTCTTCGGCAGGTGCGATCACAGAATCCGATATTATGTTAGCCAGTGCATCAAATGCGATGATTTACGGCTTCAATGTTCGCCCGAATGCGACAGTACGTAAAAAAGCTGAGGAAGAAGGCATTGAGATTCATCTGCATAACATAATTTATAAGGCATTAGAAGAAATGGAAAATGCGATGAAGGGTATGCTTGCGCCGGTATATGAGGAAGTCGTTATCGGACAGGCAGAGGTTCGTCAATTATTCAAAGTTAGTAAAATCGGTACGATTGCCGGTTGTATGGTGACAGACGGCTTTTTGAAAAAGGAATGCAGCGTGCGTTTGATTCGTGACGGTGTTGTTATCTATAACGGTAAGCTGGCATCCTTGCGTCGTTTCCAAAATGATGTGAAGGAAGTACAAAACGGCTTCGACTGCGGCTTAACGATTGAAAATTACAATGATCTTAAGATGGATGATGTAATTGAGGCGTATGAGGATCAGCAGGTTGAAGTACAATAACATTAGGTGATTGTTATGAGTATGAAAAAAGATAAAATAGCCGGAATTATTCAAAAGGAAATTTCGGAAATCATTCAGTTTGAGTTAAAAGACCCTAAGATCGGTTTTATTACGATTACCGATGTAATTGTCAGCGGCGATTTATCCATTGCGAAGGTTTATGTTTCGTTTTTAGGACAGGAAGCACGCAAAGAGGCAGGTATGAAGGCATTAGAGCGTTCTAAAGGCTTTATTCGCACTCAACTGGCTAAGCGCATGACAATTCGCAAGGTGCCGCAGTTAATCTTTCTGCATGATCATGCACTTGAAAACGGCAATAAGATTGAGCGGATTATCGCTGATTTGAATAAATAGAGAAGTTGTAATTGTATAGGACAGCGGGTGATTAAATTCGTTGTCTTTTTTATTGCTTTACAAAATAAACACTGATCAAATGTGATTTATTACTTTATAATAAAAAGATGCATGATCACTGTTTTAATTAAAATTTGCGCATAAAATAAAAACCTCGTATCATACTAATCTCGAGGTGATAAAAATGGAAAGAAAAAAACAGTATAATGAAAAACAGGTACAACAGGATTTATATCAGTATGAGATGGGCATTGAATTAGGTGCTGAAGTTGAAGAACAGAAGCAGCAGCATCAAAATGAGTATCAGAAAGACAATCAGTGCCGCGATTATAAAAGCAACAATAATCAGTCAAACAACTCACGCTCTTTAAATCAGAACAATCAACAGAATCGTCAAAATGAACGCAATGAGCGTCAGAACAACAATCGCAATAACAATCAGAACCAACAAAACAATCGTAATTTCCGTTAATTGCGGGAGATAAAAGCTGTCTCTTTCTCAGTGAAAGCAGATAGCTTTTTTTATGTTAGTCTGATATAATGATGAACAGCGATGTTTGATATGTAAATGTCAAATAATAAAGTTCATCCTCAAGGAAAGGGGAATGTGTATGTATCGTTGTCCGAAATGTCATAAAGAATTAAATAGAATCGCGAATTCCTATATATGTGATAATCATCATTGTTATGACATAGCGAAAAGCGGTTATGTAAACCTTTGCCTGCATCAACGAAAAGCACAGGGCGATAATAAAGAAATGGTACAGGCACGCAGTGAGTTTTTACAACAAGCATATTATGAGCCGCTGCGACAGCGATTGATTGCACTGATGAAGCAATATCCCTCATATTGTATAATCGATGCCGGATGCGGACAGGGCTATTATACAAATGAAATTGCGAAAGCGATACCTTCAAGTGAGGTGTATGGCTTCGACTTATCAAAGTTTGCATTAAAAAAGGCAGCCGGTAAGGTAGAAAATACTCATTATGCGTTGGCAAGTATAGCCGATCTGCCACTTTGTGATCACTGTGCGGACATTATCATATCTGTGTTTGCGCCAATCTATGAAAAAGAATTTGAACGGTTATTAAAAACAAACGGCTGTTTCATTAAGGTAGGTCCCGGACCAAAGCATCTATGGGAACTGAAGCAGCTGCTATATGAAACTGTTTATGAAAATGAAGCTCCTAAACCGATGGATTGTTTGAAACTCATTCATAATGAAGCATTGAGATATGAAACAGACTTTGAACATTCTCAACATATTCAAGCATTATTGATGATGACTCCGTATGCTTATCGAACTCCTAAATCCGCAATACAGCGTTTGGAATCAATCGGGAAGCTGCATGCGACCTTGGATTTTTATATTCAAGTATGGCAGAAACAGTGAAAAGAAGATCTTTAATGTTTCAATATTTCATTTTGATTGTACATTTGATATATATCTATAAAGAATGGCAAAGAGGACACGGTATCTTTAAGAAAACAGAATGAAAAACTGATTACATAAGGATAATTTCACATAAGGCATAGTAAGCAATGCTTGAATATGCTATAATTAACAAATAGAATTGACAGAGTGAAATAAAGAGAGGTTGAATATTATGGCTTTTGAATCATTGAGCGAAAGAATGAATAAAGCGTTCCGCAATATTACCGGTAAAGGAAAATTGACGGAAAAAAATATGAATGATATGCTGCGCGAGGTTCGTATGTCTTTATTAGAGGCAGATGTTAATTATCGTGTAGTAAAGGACTTTATTGAAAGAGTCAAAGAAAAAGCATTGGGAACAGAGGTCATGACCTCGATTAATCCGGGACAGTTAGTCGTAAAAATCGTGCATGATGAAATCGTTGCCTTGTTGGGAAGTGAGGATGCACCTTTAAACTATAAGCCGAGCGGAATTACTACAATTATGATGGTAGGTCTGCAAGGTACCGGTAAAACGACAGCGGCAGCTAAAATCGCCAATGTCATTAAGAAAAAGCAGGCGAGGAAACCGCTTTTGGTTGCGTGCGATATTATTCGTCCGGCTGCGATCGAACAGTTAAAGACGCTGGGTGAATCCATCGGTGTTGAGGTGTTTTCACTGGGGGTTGAAACACCGGCACTTGAAACGGCGAAGCAGGCACTTGCTTATGCGAAGCAGCAACAATTTGATACGGTGCTTTTCGATACTGCCGGTCGTTTGCATATCGATGAAGCATTAATGCAGGAATTATCCGACATCAAAGCGGCAATTAATCCCGATGATATCTTATTGACCGTTGATGCGATGACCGGACAGGATATCGTAAATGTCGCACAGAGCTTTCATGAGCAGCTGAATGTCAGCGGTCTTGTTTTAACAAAATTAGACGGCGATTCACGTGGCGGCGGTATCTTATCGGTAAAAACGATTACGCAGGTGCCGGTAAAATTCGTCGGTCTCGGTGAAAAAATCGATGATTTAGATGTATTCCATCCGGATCGCATGGCAGATCGTATTTTAGGTATGGGAGATATTGTCTCTTTGGTAGAACAAGCGCAGGAAAAAATGGATATGGAAGAAGGTGCCAAGTCTGCTAAGCGTATGATGAGCGGCCAGTTCACAATGGATGATATGTTGTTCCAATTCCAACAGATCAAAAAAATGGGTTCCTTAGGCGGTATGATGAAGCTGATACCGGGATTCTCTCAAATGGCAGGACAGATTGATGAAACAAAGGCTGAAAATACAATGAAGGTACGTGAAGCAATCATCAACAGTATGACAAAGGAAGAACGTGCGAATCCTTCTTTATTGAAGGCATCAAGAAAAAATCGGATTGCACGAGGCTCCGGAACCAAAGTACAAGACATCAATCGTCTGTTATCTGAATTTGAAAAAATGAAGCAGATGATGAAACAGATGTCGCAAATGGCAGGCAGCGGCAAAATGCCGATGGGGATGGGCGCTGCCATGAAGGGCATGGGTAAAATGCGCGGCTTTCCGGGAATGGGAAAAAAGCGTTTTAAATAATACGTGATTAAAAAATGAAATTTACAGGTGGCAAGGAAAAATACTTGACACCTGTTTTATCTATGTTATAATTATACACGTTTGATAAGAAACATATAGGAGGAAATATTTGAATGGCAGTTAAATTAAGATTAAAAAGAATGGGTAAGAAAGGCAAGCCTTTTTACCGTATCGTAGCGGCAGATTCTCGTTATCCGAGAGATGGTCGTATTATTGAAAGCATTGGTACTTACAATCCTACAACAAATCCGGCTCAGGTAACTTTAAACAATGAGTTAGCTGAAAAATGGCTGAAAAACGGTGCACAGCCATCTGATACTGTTCGCAATATCTTATCTAAAGAAGGTATCATGAAAAAATTGCACGAAGAAAAGAACGCAAAATAGTATGGTTGATTACGAAACTGTCGTAATGAATCTTGTAAGACCAATCGTCGAAGATAAGGAAAGTCTTTCTGTTAAGATCATGGAAAGTTTAGATGAGCATGAAATTCTTGTTTACGTTTATGCGAACAATGATGATGTGGCTCGTTTAATCGGTCGCAAAGGAAGTATGGCTTCCGCAATTCGTCATATGATGTCGGTTGCTTCTCGTAAGGAAGAAGACAAGCGCATCAATATCAAGTTTGAATCTTATGGAGATGCGCTGTAAAACGCATCTTTTTTACAGATAGTGAGGAATATATGGAATACAGAACTATTGGCTATGTAGCAGGAACACACGGAATCAAAGGTGAAATTCGTGTAAAGGTACAGACCGATTTTGTGGATGAGCGCTTTGCGATCGGAGCTTGTGTGTATTTGGAAAAAGATCAAAAGATGTTTCCGTTTACGATTGAATCAGTGCGTCCGCATAAAGGAATGTTGCTGGTGAAAATGAAAGAAATATTTAATCTGAACGAGGTTGAGGATTGGAAAAGCTGCCGTCTGTGCGTCAGTGCGGACCAGCTTCATGAACTGGATGAGGATGAAATCTATTATCATGATCTTTTGAATATGCGTGTCGTTGATGAGGCAGATCACGAACTGGGACATGTAAGTGAAATTATTGAAAGCGGGGCACATGCGATTATTCGTGTAAAAGGGGAAAAGGAGCTGTTGATCCCTTATGTAAAAAGCTTTATTATTCACGTGGATGTGAAGGAACATGTTCTTGTGGCAAGACTTATTGAGGGAATGTTATGAAAATAACGGTGCTGACGCTGTTTCCCGAATTTTTTGATCGCTTTGTCGAAACGTCAATCATTAAACGTGCGATTGAACAAGGGCATGTTGAATTTTCTTGTGTGGATTATCGTCAATATACGATGGATAAGCATAATCATGTAGATGATACGCCGTGCGGCGGCGGTGCGGGCATGGTGCTGATGTGCCAGCCGATCATCGACTGTATCAAGGCAGTACGCGATGAGCATTCACTGGTGGTAATGATGACACCGCAAGGTCAAAAATTTACTCAGCAGACAGCGCATTCCTTTTCCGAAATCGATCATTTGATTTTATTATGCGGTCATTATGAAGGATTTGATGAGCGTATTCGTGATTATGTAGATATGGAAGTATCGCTCGGTGATTTTGTTTTGACCGGCGGAGAGGGTGCCGCTATGGTAATTTCTGATGCGGTGATACGCTTGTTGAACGGAGTAATTCAAACACAATCGCATGAGGATGATTCTTTTGAAAACGGTTTGTTGGAGTACCCGCAATATACTCGTCCGATTGAATATGACGGTAAAAAGGTACCTGAGGTATTGCTAAGCGGTCATCATAAAAATATAGCGGCATGGCGCTTAAAGGAATCGCTCAGAAAAACGCTGTTACAGCGTCCTGATTTATTGGAAAATCGTGAATTTTCCAAAGAGGAAGCTGCATTATTAGCAGAAATCACTCAAGAGGAGCAAAAAAAATAGAAAAAGTATTGTCGTAATACATAAAATGTGCTATTATTATTAAGCCTTTTGCATTCCTATGGAAAAGGTACGAAGGTTCCGCTGAACAATGTACGAATGATTCATGAGCCTCAACGGACATATATGAGTAAAGGAGCCAGAAAAATGAATTTACAATTAGTTAATGAAGTAACAAAAAATCAGTTAAAAACTGATATTCCGTTCTTTAGAACCGGAAGTACAGTACGTGTACACGTAAAAATCAAGGAAGGCGACAAGTCCCGTATTCAGGTATTTGAAGGTCTTGTAATTGCACGTCAGGGCGGCGGAATCAGCGAAATGTTTACGGTTCGTAAGATTTCCAATCAGATCGGTGTAGAAAGAACTTTCCCGTTACATTCTCCGATTATCGATAAGATCGAAGTAATTCGTCACGGTAAGGTTCGCAGAAATAAGTTGTATTATTTACGCGGTCGTTCTGGAAAAGCTGCTCGTATCAAAGAAATCCGCAAGTAAGAAAAGGCCGGGAGGATCCGGCTTTTTTACTAGAGTATAGGAGGAATTCATCATGGAGGAAACAAAAACTCTGTCACAGCGAATTCTTAAGGAATTGCTTGATTTGGCTAAAATATTTGTTATTTGCTTTGTGATTGTCTTTATTCTTACGCATTATGTCGCAAAGCCGATTCGGGTTGAGGGCAGCAGTATGTATCCGACCTTGCAGGACGGACAGCTCGGCATCACCAATGTTTTTGCGGTTAAATTTCAAAATGTATCTCGTTTCGATGTGGTGATTGTTTATAATGAGGAGCGTGGCGAGCATTGGGTGAAGCGTGTGATCGGTGTTCCGGGTGATACTGTGGAATCAAAGGATGATGTGCTGAAAATAAATGGAAAGGTCATAGATCAATTCTTTCTGAATCAGACTTATGTAAAGGATATGCAGAAGGAAGGTAATTTTACGAGTGATTTCGGGCCGGTTACGCTCAAAGAGGACGAGTATTGGCTGATGGGTGATAACCGCATCCGCTCCGAAGACAGCCGCATTCACGGACCGTTTAAAGAAAGTGAACTGGTTGGTAAGGATGTGTTGGTGTTCTTTCCTTTCAATGAGTTACAATATGTTCATAATACGGGGGATTAATCACAGAGTGGAGTGTTGTTGCGTATGGATGAACGTCGTTTAGCTAGAAAAACAAAAAGAGAAAATTTTTTACTGGAAGCAGTTGATTTATTACGTATCGTGATTATTGTCGTGGTATTGGTTTATTTAGTACCGATTTTTATCGTGCGTCCGGAAACAGTAGTTGGCCGCAGTATGCTTCCGACGCTGCAAGACGGCGATCAAGGGTTGACCAATATTTTTACAACACTTGTTTTTGGCATTCATCGCTTTGATGTGGTAGCGGTCGTAGAGCCGGACAGCGGCGATCAGTGGGTGAAGCGTGTGATCGGTCTGCCGAATGAAACAGTTGCTTATCGTAACGGTGTATTGTACATCAACGATCAGGCGATGGAAGAACCGTTTTTAAATGATGAATATATTACCGGTACCGGTAAATCACGCAGTACTTTTACTTCTGATATGGCACAGATTACATTGGGGGATAATGAGTATTTTCTTGTCGGTGATAATCGTCCCGAATCACGTGATTCTCGTGAACGCGGGCCGTTTCAGCGCTCGGATATAATCGGTAAGCATTTCTATGTGTTTTATCCGAATTTAAGAATTGTGACAAATGATGACTGATGAAGCTGTTAATGTTCATGATGTATATGTATGAAGCAAAAGTGCTTCTGATTTTCAAACAAAAGGCATCTTAATAAGGCATGAAAAGGCTGTGGTTCGTTATGTTACAGTCTTTTTTTATGATATCTATGATAAGTATACAGTATGAAACGATCATAAGGTAAAGGCAATTCAATACAAAATATGACAATCTGCTTTTACCGCTTTTTCGTGTTTCATGTTATAATAAGATAACGATTATTTAAACAAGAAGTGAATTACAGTATGGCTTTTTACGATTAAAGCTTGCTTCACGCTGTTTATGTAAAGGAAAGGCGGAATGATAATGAAATCTGTGATTATACCCGATAAGCTGAATAAGGGTGATGAAATTCGTGTAATCGCACCGTCACAAAGTATGTGTTTATTGAGTGAAGAAACAATCGCGATTGCGAAGCAGAGGTTGGAAGCATTAGGATTTCGGGTGACCTTCGGAAAGCATGTGTTTCAACAAATTGATGAGAATTATGCGTGTGCATCAATCGCGGAGCGTGTGGCGGATCTCCATGATGCGTTTGCGGATCCTAATGTAAAGGGAATTCTGACTGCCATCGGTGGTTTTAATATTAATCAGCTTTTGAATGATATTGATTTTGAGCTGATAAAACGCAATCCTAAAATTATATGCGGTTTTTCTGATATAACGGCGTTATTAAATGCGATTTATGCAAAAACCGGCTTAATCACTTATTACGGACCGCATTTTTCTTCCTTTGGTATGAAGCATGGCTTTGATTATACACTTGCTTATTTTAAGCGGATGTTGATGGAGCGAGAACCGGTAACTGTTACGGACTCTGAGCAGTGGAGCGATGATTCTTGGTATATTCATCAAGAGTAGCGAGACTTTATTCTTAACGAAGGACGGTTGGTGTTGAATCCTGACATGTGCGAGGGCAGAATTATCGGCGGCAACCTATGTACACTGAATTTGTTGCTTGGCAGTGAATATATGCCGGAGGTAGATAACAGTATTTTATTCCTTGAGGATGATGATCTCTCTGAAAAGGAATTTTTACGAGAGTTTGATCGCAATTTACAGGCGCTGCTTCATTATGCCAAAGGGAAGAATATCAAGGGACTGGTGTTTGGCAGAGCGCAAATAAATTCGTTCATGTCACTTGATAAATGGCAGCGGATGATAGAACTGAAACCGGAATTACAGAATATTCCGATTATGGTAAATATGAATTTCGGACATACAACTCCGATTTTTACCTTTCCGATCGGCGGGAATGCGTGTATGAGAGGCGCTGAATTAATGCTGTATGATTGAAGAACAAGAAACAAAAAGATTTAACACGCGTTCAATCAATCATTACTTAGAATACAACAGAACTAATAATACGGCAGACTTATAAACTGATAAAGGAGGTGGACAGATGTCAACCGATAATCAAACAAAAACAAATATCAACTGGTTTCCCGGTCATATGACAAAGGCAAAAAGAGAAATGCAGGAAAAATTGCGCATGGTCGATATGGTCATTGAATTAAGAGATGCGCGTATTCCAAATGCTTCACGTAATCCGATGATTGATGAGCTTTGCCAAAATAAACCGAGATTGATCATATTATCAAAAAAGGACAAGGCTGAGGAAAATCAAACAAAGCGATGGATTCATCATTTATCAAGTGATGAAGTACAGGTGTTGGCACTGGATATTCCGAAAGAAAATATTACAAAACCGGTAGTACAGGCAGCACAAGCAGTGATGAAGGAAAAACTGGATCGTCAAAGGCGCAGAGGGATTCGACCACGAGCTATACGGGCAATGGTCGTCGGCGTACCAAATGTTGGGAAATCCACTTTTATCAATAAAATTGTAAAGAAGCGTGTCGCTCAAACCGGAGATCGTCCCGGAGTTACAAGAGCGCTGCAGTGGGCGAAGGTAAACGATCAGCTGGAATTGTTGGATACACCGGGAGTGTTGTGGCCGAAATTTGAGGATGAACGAGTTGGTCTGTGTCTTGCTGCCTGCGGTTCAATCAGAGATGAAATACTGCCGATTGAGGAAGTGGCATGTTGGATGATGAAAACGCTTTGCGCACGTAATCCGCAGGTGTTGGAAGCTCGTTATCATATAACATGTTGTGAGGACCCTTATGAAATGTTTCAACGTATTGCGAAAGCAAGAGGCTTTTACAGAAACGGCCAAGAAATCGATGAAAAAAGAACGATTGATACCTTTATTAAAGAAGTTCGCCAAGATAAATTAGGACGAATCACATGGGAGTATTGCGATGGAGACGAGTAATGAATATGAAAAAAAATGGTGGAAGGAAGGGCGGCGCGGCATCATCGGTTTAGATGAAGCGGGAAGAGGACCGATTGCCGGACCTTTGGTCGTTGCGGCAGTGATGTTTCCGGTTGACTATCACCATGAAACGATTTATGATTCTAAAAAGATAAGTGAGAAAAAGCGTAAGGAGCTGTTTCAGGTAATAATTCATGATGCACTTGAATATCATATTGAAATTGTATCGCCTAAGCAGATCGATGAATTGAATATTTATCGGGCAACGCAGAAGGCAATGGAAGAACTTGTTGAGCGCTTCCGTTATAAAGACGGTGTTTTAAGTGATGCGATGCCATTACCGAACTGTGCTTTTGATGTAATTCCGATTGTAAAGGGCGATCAGAAAAGTGTCAGTATTGCGGCAGCCAGTATACTGGCCAAGGTAACGAGAGATTGCATCATGAAAGCATATGATGTTCAGTTTCCGCAATATGGCTTTGCCAAGCATAAGGGCTATCCGACCAAGGCACATATTGAAGCACTTCATCAATACGGCGTATTGGATATTTATCGCAGAAGCTATGCGCCCGTAAAGGATATGTGTCAGCTTCAGTTTGATCTCTGAGCATCAACTCAGTATTATTACAGATTATTTATCAGAAATACAAACCGTAAACTACGCCTGTTCACTTATATTGTAAGGCAGGTGTTTTTATTATTTAACAATAATACGGACTATTGATACTAATTGTGATAAAGAATAATAAGAAAAATAAGATAAATATATTGACAATAGAAAAATAAATAATATAATAATATTCAGGAGGCGGTGCAAATGTTTACTTGGGTAAAAGGAAATGCATATACACCGGTTGCGACACTCTACGCAAATAATATCACTTTGAATCAGGCAGCGGCAGCGTTGGTTCAAGATGCGCGTTGGGTAATGCTCGGCTTGGATCATGACAATAAAAGAGTAGCGATACGTCCTGTTTCAAAGCAGGAGATCGATCGTAAGCAGGTGATGCTGCAACAGCTTCATAAAGTGTCATTAGGGAAAGGCTATGCGCGAATTTCCAATAAACAGGTCATGGAGGAAATTGCGGGTATGCTGAAGCAGTCGTTAAACGGTGATAAGTTTGAAGCGGTTTATGATGAAGCAAGCAATTTATTAGTGATTGAATTAATGAAGCAGCGGGAAAAGGGGTGAATTGAATGGAAATGGATATAGTTTGGATCGGAATCGGAATTCTCGCACTTGTTTTAGAAATATTGACGCCGACTGCACTTGTCAGTATTTGGATCACGATCGGCGCATTGGCAGCTTGGTTATGTGCTGCTTTAGGTTTGTCTTGGATGGTTCAGGCAAGTGTTTGCGTGATTGTTTCCGTACTGTTTATTGTAGTCGTCAGACCGTTTGCGGTGAAATATCTGCGTGGTAATACGGTTCCGACCAATGCCGATCGCATCATCGGAGAAACCGCGATCGTGGTAAAGGAAATCAATGAACAGCATTGGGGCGAGGTCAAGGTACAGGGAATGGTTTGGAGTGCTGTCAGCCGCTCTCATGAGGTGATTGAGATCGGAAAAAAGGTAAGAATAATAGCGATAGAAGGTGCGAAATTACTTGTTTCGCCGCTGTATGATTAAGGAGGATAACGATGAATTTATTAGGTATTATTTTATTTGTAGTAGTTATTTTATTGCTGGTTGCGCTGATGGCTTATGTGGTACGTATTGTACCGCAGGCAAAATCTTATGTGATTGAGCGTTTAGGTGCATATCATTCAACATGGTCTACCGGTATTCACTTTGTGATTCCGTTTATTGACCGTATTGCGAATAAGGTTACTTTGAAGGAGATTGTGAAGGATTTTCCGCCGCAGCCGGTTATCACAAAGGATAATGTTACGATGCAGATCGATACTGTTGTGTATTTTCAGATTACCGATCCTAAGCTGTATACGTACGGAGTCGTAGGACCGATTACGGCGATTGAAAATCTGACGGCAACTACACTGCGTAATATAATCGGTGAGCTGGAATTAGATGAAACTTTGACAAGTCGTGATATTATCAATACGAAAATGCGAGCGATTTTAGATGAAGCTACCGATCCTTGGGGAATTAAAGTCAATCGTGTAGAGGTCAAAAACATTATTCCGCCGCGTGATATTCAAGAAGCGATGGAAAAACAGATGCGTGCGGAGCGAGAGCGCCGTGAATCAATATTGCGAGCTGAGGGTGAGAAAAAAGCCGCAATATTAACGGCTGAGGGTGAAAAGGAATCAATGGTTCTTCGCGCTACTGCCAAAAAGGAATCGATGATTGCGGAAGCAGAGGGTCAGGCACGCGCTACTGAGCGTTTGTATGAGGCACAGGCACGAGGTATTCAATTAATCAAAGATGCAGAGCCGAGTAAGGCGTATATGACTCTGAAATCCTTGGAAGCATATGAAAAATTGGCTGACGGTAAAGCCACAAAGCTTGTTGTACCTTCCGAACTTCAGAACGTGGCTACTTTATTAACCAATGTGAAAGCATTTATGAATGACGAGCAAGCGTCCTAGTGGCTGTAAATTAAACATTGTATTAGGAAATATTAACTGAAACAGTGAATTGGATTAAGCGTGACAAAACGGGAGTATTACGGATACTCCTGTTTATTTTATATATTTATATACATTGTCTTTTTCTGCTTTTTCTAAACACAACAGAGCATTTAAATAGATGATCGTACGTAAATTCGGAAGTTTTTAAATTATCAATGAACGATAAAAGAAAGCCCATTATCCTTGATCAGGCGAGTTTTTGTTTAACATGAAAAAAATTAATAATTTTTTTCGTAATTGCATCATTTTCCGTGTATAACAAATATAGGAGGAAATTATATGCGAAATAAAATATTGTATTATTCATTAAAATATCATGGAGAGTGGCAACAGATAACAAATGCGATTGGTAAACGAGAACCGACGGAGCCGATCGATTATCCTCATCCTTATGTAACTGTTTTGGATGAAAACTATCCGACGGCATTTCGAAAGCTGCGATATGTACCTTGGGTAATTTTTTATGAAGGTGATTTATCACTGCTTGAAAAAAAGGCAGTATCTTTAATCGGTGCAAGAGAATGTAATACTTACGGAAAAGAAATGGCTATACATGTGACAAGACTTTTGAAAGAGCGTGCCGTCATTGTTTCGGGATTGGCAAAAGGAATTGATGCGATTGTTCATCAAGAGGCGTTGGATTATCATACAATCGGTGTGATAGGATGCGGAATCGACAGAGTGTATCCGAGAGAAAATGCTTTGCTTTATGATCAAATGCGAAAAGATCATTTAATAGTCAGTGAATATCCATGTGGCAGTAAGCCGTTAGCTTACCATTTCCCATGGCGAAACCGTTTGATTGCGGCTCTCGGATCGGCGCTTGTGGTCATTCAGGCAAAAAAAAGAAGTGGTACGCTTTTAACGGTGAATGAGGCTTTGGAATTAGGTATCCCTGTTTATTGTATCCCCCATAAATTCAATGATATGAGCGGTTTTGGCAGCAACATTTTGCTATCACAGGGAGCGAATATTCTGACTGATGATCAAGATATTTTAGCGATTTTATGAAAAAACTATTTGACAAATTTGCAATTTACGGAAATAATAGGATACGTATTTGTTAGCTAGGAGGATGTTAATGAAGAATTTAGTAATCGTGGAGTCACCCTCAAAATCAAAAACGATTGAGAAATATTTAGGCGAAGATTTTCAGGTTGTATCCAGCAAAGGTCATATTCGTGATCTTGCGACAACCGGAAAAGGCGGACTCGGAATTGATGTTGATAACAACTTCACGCCGACATATAAAGTAAGCAGTGATAAACGTGAAGTAGTAAAGGAATTAAAGGCCTTGGCAAAGAAGAGCGATCATGTGTATCTGGCAAGCGACCCGGATCGTGAAGGAGAAGCAATCGCATGGCATTTGGCACAGGTACTTGATTTGGATATGGATCATGACAATCGCATCATTTTTAATGAAATAACGAAAAAGGCTGTTTTGGAAGCTTTTCAACATCCTCGTACTATCGATCAGGATCTTGTGAAAAGCCAGGAGGCACGTCGTATGCTGGATCGAATTATTGGTTTTAAGCTTTCAAAGCTCTTACAAAGCAAGATTAAGTCAAAATCGGCAGGACGTGTGCAATCGGTTGCCTTACGCTTAATTGTTGAGCGCGAAAATGAAATTCGCCGTTTTAAAAGTGAGGAATATTGGACCTTACACGCAAACGTAAAAAAGGAACACAAGGCGTTTAGTGCGCAGCTGATTAAAATTGATGGTAAGAAGGCTAAACTCAAAACACAGGAAGAGACAGATGCGATTATTTCCCGTCTGAATGAGTTTCATGTAGCCTCGATTGAAAAAAAGGTAAGAAAAAAAGAAGCGAAGATGCCGTTTATTACTTCAACGCTCCAGCAGGAAGCAAGTACCAAGCTTGGATACGGAGCGAAAAAAACGATGCAGATAGCGCAGAAGCTTTATGAGGGAATTGCTTTAGGCGGACATACCGAGGGTCTGATTTCGTATATGCGTACTGACAGTACTCGATTATCGCAAGTGTTTGTAAATGATGCATTTGCATATATCGAAAGTGAGTTCGGTAAGGAATATAAAGGAAAAGCACGTCAAAAAAATGACGAGCATGCACAGGATGCTCACGAAGCAATTCGACCGACTAATATTCATAATACACCGGAAAAAGTAAAACAGTATTTAACGAATGAACAATATCGTTTATATAAGCTGATTTATGCCAGAGCGGTTGCTTCGCTGATGGCGGCAAGTAAGAGCAATGTTGTAAATGCCATTATTCGCAGTGATAATTGTGAGTTCAGTGCCAACGGAAGTATTTTGGCATTTGACGGTTATTTAAAAATGTACGGTGATTATGAAACCACAAAGGATGAGATGCTGCCGGAATTGGTAGAAAATGAGCAATTAAAACATGTGGAGCTGGAAGGAAAGCAGCATTTTACCGAGCCGCCGCTTCGATACAGTGAAGCACGTTTGATTAAGGAATTGGAAGAAAAGGGCATCGGTCGACCGTCAACCTATGCAATCATTATTGATACGCTGCAAGCACGTAGTTATGTATCATTAGACAGACAGAGCGAAGGCAGTAAAACAAAAGTGTTTGTTCCTACAGAACAAGGAGAACTGACCGATGCGAAGCTGCAGGAATTTTTCAGCAGTATTATCAATGTAACCTATACTGCCAATATGGAAGAGCATCTTGATGAAATTGCGCAGGGAGACCGAAATAATATTGAAGAAGTGCGTACCTTCTATGAAAAGTTTGAACCTTTGCTAGATGAAGCATATGAAAAAATGGAGAAAAAAGAATTAGAGCGCACCGGAGAAATGTGTCCTGACTGCGGTGCTGAGTTGGTTTATCGCAACGGTCGCTTCGGTCGCTTTATTTCCTGTATTAATTTTCCGAGCTGCCGCTTTACCAAAAGTGAGCAGGAGGAAGATAATGCAAGTGATGAAGTATGTCCAAACTGCGGCGGCAATATGGTCAGCAAAAAAGGTCGCTACGGTGCTTTTCTTGCTTGCAGCAATTATCCGGAATGTAAATATATCAAAAATACCAAACAAAAGGAAGAACCGAAACCGACCGGAGAGATGTGTCCGGAGTGCGGTCATGAATTAGTAGAGCGTAAATCACGCTTTGGTACTACTTTTGTCGGCTGTTCAAACTATCCGAAATGCCGTTATATTAAGAAGACGCCGAAGTCGGAGAAAAAAGAAACTGCCGCTAAAACAACGAAGTCAAAGTCCGCGACAAAGAAAAAAACGACGCGTAAAGTGACGAAAAAGACGGTCTCTGACAATGAGGAACAAGCATAATGCAGCCAGTTAAGGTGATCGGTGCCGGTCTTGCGGGTAGTGAAGCGGCATGGCAGCTCGTAAAACGCGGCGTCCCCGTTCAGCTGTATGAGATGCGTCCGAAAAAATCATCACCGGCGCATCACAGTGCTGATTTTGCGGAATTGGTATGCAGTAACTCGCTTCGATCAAATGTTTTAACCAATGCCGTCGGATTACTGAAAGCCGAAATGCGCTTAATGGATTCGCTGATTATGCGCTGTGCCGATGAACACAGTGTTCCTGCCGGCAGTGCTTTGGCTGTTGATCGTCATCAGTTTGCACAAGCGGTAACTACCGTTCTCAGTAATCATCCGTTGGTTGAAGTGATACATGAAGAAGTTTGTGAGATTCCGCAAGGTCCAACAGTCATTGCTGGTGGACCGCTCATCTCAGCTTCCTTAAGTGATGCGATCGCTGAAATGGTTGACAGTGGTTATTTCTATTTTTATGATGCAGCGGCACCGATTGTTGAAAAGGATTCAATCGACTTTTCCAAAGCATATATGAAAAGTCGCTATGATAAAGGGGAAGCGGCATATATTAACTGTCCGATGAATAAAACACAGTTTGAAGCATTTTATCATGAACTGATTCATGCACAAACCGCAAAACTTCATGAATTTGAAAAGGAAATTTATTTTGAAGGCTGTATGCCTTTTGAAGAAATGGCAAAGCGCGGTATGAAAACCTTATTGTTCGGTCCGATGAAACCGGTTGGATTAGAACAGCCAGACGGTACAAGACCTTATGCAGTCGTACAGTTGCGTCGTGATAATGCAGCCGATACTTTGTACAATATCGTCGGCTTTCAAACACATTTAACATGGGGTGAACAAAAGCGTATACTATCGATGATTCCAGGATTGGAAAACGCCGTTATTACTCGCTACGGTGTGATGCACCGTAATTCTTATCTCTGTTCACCGAAGCTGTTAAAGCCGACCTATCAGCTGAAAACAAGAGAGGATCTCTTTTTTGCCGGTCAGATGTGTGGGGTAGAGGGCTATGTAGAAAGTGCCGCAAGCGGCTTGCTTGCCGGTTTGAACATGGCAAGATTGATGAATGGAAAAACGCCTTTGGAGTTGCCGCCTACTTGTATGATCGGTGCGATGGCACATTATATTACACATGCTGATGCGAAGTATTTTCAGCCGATGAATGCGAATTTCGGCATTATGAAATTAAATGAAGCTGTGAAGAAAAAGGATCGCAAGGAAGCGATGGGAAAACAGGCACTACAGGTCATTACTGAACTGCTTGAGGAATGTTTATGAATGAATGGAAGCAACGCTTTCTTTCCTATATCGATCAGCTGAATACCGGTTCGGATCATACGCGTGAAGCTTATGAGCGAGACATTGATGACTTTATTGCCTTTCTTGCGGAAGAAGGCGTTACCTCATTTGAACAAACCGATCGTATCATCGTAATGAATTATATTGCCTCACTTCGTCAAAGAAGCGGGGCCGCAGGTGCGATGAAAAATACCAGCATTGCTCGCAAGCTTTCTTCGCTTCGATCATTTTATCGCTATCTGAATGAATATGTCGGTATTAAAGACAATCCCTTTCTCTATGTGAAAGGACCCAAGATCAGCCGCCGCATTCCCGAATTTCTGTTTTACGATGAAATGGAAATGTTTCTGAACAGCTTTGATCTACAGAAACCGGTGGATCTGCGTAATCGTGCCTTGTTTGAACTGATGTATGCATGCGGGTTGCGTGTCAGTGAGGTAGTTGCGTTACGGCTTGAAGATATTGATTTTAACGATCAAGTACTGCATATTACGGGAAAAGGGGATAAGCAGCGTATAGTTCCGTTTTATGATATGGCAAAGCAACAGTTGCAGCGTTATCTGTATGAAGTCAGAGCTTCGTGGATCAATCATCAAAAACACTCTATTGTTTTTATCAATCAACGGGGAAAAGGACTGACGACAAGAGGGGTGCAGTATTTAATGCAGAAACAGGCAGAAGCACTCGGAATGTCAATACACATTCATCCGCATATGTTTCGCCATTCCTTTGCGACGCATCTATTGGATAACGGCGCAGATCTTCGATTGGTTCAGGAGCTGTTGGGACATTCTTCGTTATCTACTACTCAAATTTATGTCCATGTATCTCAGGAGCGATTGAAAAATGCTTATATTCAAGCGCATCCGCGCGCAAAGGCAGAACAAAATTAGCTTATTTGATAAATTCTTATTCGTATGACTATTGGTTGTACGAATTTTTTTATTGGGACTCCACCATCTAGTGTGGAGAAAGAAAAAATGAGCACCAAATAGTGTGGAGACACTCCACCAACTGGTGTGGAAGAAGCAGAGGTTTTTGACCTCTGCTTTTGAATGATTATTTGAGTAGGAAACCGGTTTTATTAACAACATACATGATTCTTTTTCTACGCCTTTCAGTATTACGAATCCCTTTAGTGTTGAAAAGAAGAGTAGAAATGGTAGCATTCATACTTTCGGCTATACCGGAATTGATTCTTTTACCTTTATAAACAATGAATGAATTGATGATTTCAACTTTCCGATTAGTAAGAGAAACAATAAAATCGTAGTATTCAGGAAAATTAGAAAGGACAAATTTATCATAGATAGAATCAAATTTTTCTTTCGCATCTTCATAAGAATAAGTAGCATTAAAGATTGTATATTTCTCTTTTAAATCATAAGCGAGCTTTAAATCAGGATGAATAGAAAGAATAAGTTCAAGAAGTTGTCTGTAATTTATATAACGAGCTAATTTCTTATTGTATTTACCTTTATTATCAAGATTGATTGTTTTATCAAACAATAGACATTTCCAGTGTTTTAGTAGATATTATTTATTAGAATCGGTAGAGTAGGATTTCATGATACGGATTCTAAGTTTTTGAAGGCTTTCATTTAAGTGTTTGATGACATGGAACGAGTCAACGCAAATGAGAGCCTTTTTAAAATAAATTTGAGCAATTTGTTTATAAGGAAGATACATATCAATACAAACATATTTGACATTTAGAAGTTCTCTAGAATTATGTAGAGATTGAAAATAATGATGTAAATAGTTTTTCTTTCTGTCAGGGAGAACATCAATAATAGAGCGATTATAGAAATCATAGAAGATACAGGAATACTTAGCATTGAAACTATTCACTTTTGTGTAAACTTCATCAATACAGATAACTTCAGGAAAAGGGTTGCGAGGGATATGACAATGTTTGTCAAAGATGCGAACAATAGTAGATTCAGATAAACCGGTAAAAGAAGCAACAGAAGAGAAAGTCATCTTGGGGTCTTTTAAGAGTTCCATAACAGACATAATGGAGTCATAAGAAACTTTAGAGTTAGCAGGGGACATCGTGTAAGAATTCGAGAAACTATGTTTATTAGGGCGCTTATAGCGAGGGACTTTTAAGAAAACAGAGGTGTTTTTGAAAGCGTGGTGAGGAATAGATATGTTTCTAGAATAATAACCATTAGAAAGACAAGAGTTACAACCACAATAAGGACAAGAAACTTTCTTTCTGGCAAGAGTAACAAAAACAGAAAAGTGATCATTATCATCACAAGCGGAATGAATAGAACATACATCAGAAGAATGTAAGTTCAATAAAGAAATAAGTAATTTATCATATTGATCCATAAATAAAACCTCCTTCTATATAGATCGTAGTCATTATAGAAAGAGGTTATAACTCCATCAACCAGTGTGGACTTTTTACTCCACACTATTTGAAGTAGCGTGTCCACAAACACAGAAGTTGGTGGATACTTTTTTTATTTTAGCTAGTTTTAATTTGAACAAATCTTTTATATATTGGTAAGAATAATAGATAGGTAAATAAGGATTATCCCTGTAATGGCAGAGAACGAAATGAAAATTTAAAAAGCACTTCCCATAAAAAGGGAAATATGTTATACTATATGGCAGTGCGAACGAATCGCACAATACACACATCATGGATACGGCAGTCCGTGCCTTTCACCGAAGTCGGTATTTACAAGGTTGCTGTCGAGAGGAAGTGATGGAGGTATAACGGAAAGTGAGGAATTTTTTATGCCAATCGTTTCAATGAGAAAATTATTGGAATCAGGTGTTCATTTCGGACATCAAACACGTAGATGGAACCCTAAGATGAAACCAAACATCTATGCGAGTCGTAACGGGGTGTACATCATCAACTTGGAGAAAACCCAAGAACAGCTGGAAACTGCATATAACGCATTAAAGGATATTGCAGAAAAAGGCGGTAAAGTTTTATTTGTAGGAACTAAAAAACAAGCTCAGACATGCGTTGTAGAAGAAGCATTGCGCAGCGGTTCTTTCTTTGTTAATCAGCGTTGGTTAGGCGGGTTATTGACAAACTTCAGAACGATTCAAAAACGTGTTAAGCGTTTGGTTGAAATTGAAGAAATGGAAGCCAGTGGAATCTTGGAAGTTTATCCGAAGAAAGAAATTGCTCAGATTAAAAAGGAAAAAGCACGTCTTGAAAACTTCTTAGGCGGTATCAAGGAAATGAAAAAACTGCCGAATGCCGTATTTGTAATCGATCCTAAAGAAGAACACAATGCGGTAGCGGAAGCAAAAAAATTAGGTATTCCAGTATTCGCTATGGTTGATACTAACTGTGATCCTGAAATGGTGGATTATCCGATTGCATCAAATGATGATGCAAACCGCTCTGTGAAGTTGATCACTACCTTAATGGCTGATGCAATCGTAGAAGCGAAGGGTGGCTTATTGAGTGTTGCTCATAATATTGATGAAAATGAAACAGATGTAACAATGAAAGATGTTATTCAGAATGTTGAAGAACAGATTGCTGAAAATGAACGTCGTCGCCGTCAGAGAATTGAGGAGCGCCGCAATCGTCGTAACAGCTTCGATCGCAATCGCAACTCACGTCGTGAAGGAAAGCCGTTTGTAAAGCGTGAAAGCGCACCGGCAAAAGAAGAAACGGCAGCAGAAACAGCACCTGAAGTTAAAGCAGAAGCAAAAACTGATGCAGCTGAATAACAAGCGATAGGAGGAAATAAAATGATTACTGCAAAGGACGTAAAAGAATTACGTGAAAGAACCGGCGCAGGCATGATGGACTGCAAAAAAGCCCTGACTGAATGTGACGGAGATATGGAAAAAGCAATCGACTGGTTGCGTGAAAAAGGAATCGCTAAAGCTGCTAAAAAATCCGATCGTATTGCGGCTGAAGGTTTAAGTCGTGTAGCGGTAGAGGGAAATACAGCAGTGATTTTCGAAGT
Source organism: bacterium c-19 (assembly GCA_009917405.1). Lineage (GTDB taxonomy): Bacteria > Bacillota_I > Bacilli_A > Erysipelotrichales > Erysipelotrichaceae > C-19. The sequence continues at coordinate 26,372 of QZED01000016.1, forward strand.
GAATTCGGAAACTGATTTCGTTGCGAAAAACGAACAGTTCTTGACGCTGTTGGATGATATTAAAACTGCTTTATTTGCGGCAAAACCGAAAACATTGGAAGAGGCGCTTGCAGCAGCTTGCAACGGTGCTACAATCAATGATGAATTGACTAATGCAACTGCAAAAATCGGTGAAAAAATCACGCTTCGTCGTTTTGAAATTGTTGAAAAAAGCGATGATGAAGTGTTCGGCAGCTATATGCATATGGGCGGTAATATTTCAGCCCTGACTGTATTAAAAGGCAATGCTGATGAGAAAATCGCCAAAGAGATCGCAATGCAGATCGCAAGTATGGCACCTCAGTATGTAACACGTGATGATATGCCGGCAGAGGTTGTTGAGCACGAGCGTAAAGTACAGACTGAAATCGTTAAGAATGATGAAAAACTGGCTAATAAACCGGATAAAGTATTGGCGGGTATTATTGAAGGTAAAATCTCTAAGAATTTAAAAGATCTTTGCCTTGTTGAACAGGAATTCTTCTTGAATCCTGATCAAAAGGTTGCTCAATACTTAAAGGAACATAATGTTACGGTTGCTTCCTTTACTCGTTATTTAGTCGGTGAAGGCATTGAAAAACGCAGTGATAATTTTGCGGAAGAAGTAATGTCACAAGCATTCGGTAACTAATAATGAAATGGACACCATTAAGTGTCCATTTTTTACGGATGTTTATGAATTTATTTAATTGAGAGTATTGTAACAGTGAAAAAAAGCAGATAAAGTGAAAGTTTTTCTTTCCTTTAGGAGTAAATTTCTTTATAATGTATATAGAGATGTACAGAATAAAATTACTGTATGAATAAACAGTGTGACGAAGCTGAAAAGGTAAGGTGGATAACGACTATGTATAAGCGAGTATTGTTAAAATTAAGCGGAGAGGCATTGGCTGCGAACGGAAATCCGTTTGATCCTGAGATTTTAGCGAATTTAGCGAAGGAATTAAAGGAAATTCATGATTTAGGTGTGGATTTGGCGATTGTTGTCGGTGGTGGAAACTTCATCCGTGGTAAAATTGCCGAGCAGGTAGGAATCGAACGCGTACAGGCTGATTATATGGGGATGCTTGCGACTGTAATCAATGCACTGGCGGTACAGAGTGCTTTAGAACAAGAGGGTGTACCGACAAGAGTGCAGACGGCAATCGAAATGCAAAAGGTTGCGGAACCGTTTATCGTCCGCAGAGCATTACGCCATTTGGAAAAAGGACGCATTGTAATATTCGGTGCAGGTACCGGTAATCCGTATTTCTCAACCGATACGACAGCGGCTTTAAGAGCCAGCGAAATTAAGGCTGATGTGATTCTGATGGCGAAAAACGGGGTAGACGGCGTATATAACGCGGATCCGAAAACACATCCGGAAGCTACCAAATACGATACTCTGTCTTACATGGATTTGATTAAAGAAGGCTTACAGGTAATGGATACAACCGCTACCAGTATGTGTATGGATAATGAAATTGACTTGGTCGTATTCAATATGAATGAAAGAGGCAATATTGTAAAGGCTGTAAAAGAAGAAATTACAGGTACGAGAATATCAAAGGAAGGTAACTGATATGAGTTATATGGAATTAATGAATGACAAGATGAATAAAGCTGTAGAGGCATTGGAAACGAATTTAAAAACCATTCGTACCGGACGTGCCAATCCCACAATTTTAGATCGCGTAGAATTGGAATATTACGGATCTATGACACCGCTGAATCAATTATCAAGTATATCGGTGGTAGAAGGGAGACAGCTGATGATCAAGCCGTTTGATCGTAATATGCTGAAAGAGATTGAACGTGCGGTTGCGATGGCTGATTTAGGACTGGTACCGCAGAATGACGGCAGTGTGATTCGTATTATGATTCCGGCTTTGACCGAGGATCGTCGTAAAGAATTGACTAAGGATGCGCATAAGATGGGTGAAGATGCCAAAATTGCGATTCGTAATATTCGTCGTGATGCCGCAAACGCTGCTAAAAAAGATGCTGAATTAACAGAAGATTTAAAGAAATCGGCACAGGAAGATATTCAAAAGGCAACGGATCAATATACTGCTAAGGTAGATAAGATCGTTGATGAAAAATGTAAGGATATCATGTCAGTATAACGCTGTGTAAAAAAAGAGTTTTTACCGATTAACCCACCGTTGTGGGTTATCTTTTTAGGAGGATAGCGGATGGAACAGAAGATTCCTGCTCATATTGCAATCATTATGGACGGTAACGGCCGCTGGGCGAAAAAAAGAGGTCTGCCACGGACTGCTGGACATAAAAAGGGTGCTGAAACAATACGGAAAATTGCGATTGCCTGTAACCAAAAGGGAGTTAAGGCGCTGAGTGTTTATGCATTTTCTACTGAAAACTGGAAGCGACCGGAGGATGAAGTTGATTATTTATGCAAGCTTCCGCGATTCTTTTTTAATCGCTATATGGAAGAATTGAAGCAAAATAATATCCGTGTGTGTTTCTTGGGTGAAATTGAACGTTTTCCGATTGATACGCAAAAGGTCATCTTAAGCGCTGTGGAACAAACAAGCGGAAATACTGGTTTGATTCTTTGTTTAGCGGTAAATTACGGCGGCAGAAGGGAAATTACGTTAGCGGCTCGTGCCTATGCAAAAGATGTAATGAATCAAAAAGTTGATTTGACGATTGAGGAAGAGGACTTCGGAAAATATATGATGACTGCGGATATGCCCGATGTTGATTTAATGATCCGCACAAGCGGAGAGCTGCGCTTATCCAATTTTATGCTTTGGCAAAATGCTTATTCAGAATTTTTGTTTACTGATGTGGCATGGCCTGATTTCGATGTTGTTCAGTTGAATAAGGCAATCGATGAATATACGGCAAGAGATCGCCGTTTCGGAGGTTTAAAATGATAACGAGAATATTTACAGCAATCGGGATCCTCGCTTTTATTATTCCGGCATTGTTATTCGGAGGTTGGCTTTTATTCGCATTGATCTCTTGTATTATTATATTGGGCGGTTTGGAATTTCTTCATTTATCAAAAAATCATAACCGTTGGCCGATGTTTGTTAAACCATTGGCGATTCTGACTGTGTATGTGGTTGTGTTTTGTTCTGAAAAATCCTTGTCAATCCCGTTGATGGGAATATTTATGCTGTGCTTCTTATCTATTCCGGTGTTCACGGAATCCTATGATGCCAAGGATGCACTGCTTTGTATCGCTTATTTGACGTTCTTTTATATGATTGCGAACAGCTTCTTACAAATTTATGAAGCTGATCCAATGTATATATGGCTGATTATTATTGCGACCTACTGCTGTGATACGGCTGCGTATTTTACCGGCTATTTTATCGGTAAGCATAAACTGAACCCTCGTATTTCACCAAAGAAAACGATTGAAGGCAGTATCGGCGGCTGGCTGTTTGCGGCAATCTGTACGTTCTTATTCGCTTATTTCTGCATTGATCATATGCAGTTATGGGAAATAATTGCGGCAGCTGCCTTGTTGCCGTTCAGCGGACAAATCGGTGATCTGGCTTTCAGTGCAATTAAGCGTTCCTTCGATGTAAAGGACTTCTCTCAACTGTTGCCGGGACACGGCGGTATTTTAGACCGCTTAGATTCATTAATATTTAATTTTATTTGTTTTGCGGTGATTTTGGCGGTGATTGCGCTATGAAACGATTATTATTGCTGGGAGCGAGCGGCTCCATCGGAATGCAGACGGTAAATGTTGTATCGCATCATAGAAATGCCTTTTGTATCATAGGCTTAAGTGTCGGATATCAAATCGATAAGCTGCATGAATTACTGAAACAGCTGCCTGAGGTCAAACGGGTTTGTGTTGCCGAGCAAACTCAGCTTCCGATGCTTCGTGAAAGGTATCCGCACATTCAGTTTGGTGCGGGCGAAGATGGCTTAAAGGAGCTTTGTGCTTGGACGGAATACGATATGCTTGTAAATGCTCTTGTCGGCTTTCGCGGCTTAGTGCCTACGCTTACAGCTATTATGCATGATAAGGATGTAGCGTTGGCGAATAAAGAGAGTCTTGTGGTTGGCGGTGAATTGGTAAAAGAAGCACTGGCAAAGCATCAAAGTCATTTATATCCGATTGATTCAGAACACTCCGCAATCTTTCAATGCTTACAGGGAAATGAGTATCGTTCGATTGATAAGCTGATTATAACAGCCAGCGGTGGCAGCTTTCGTGATCGCACCCGTGATGAGCTTGTCGATGTAACGGTTGAACAGGCTTTAAAGCATCCGAATTGGAACATGGGGGCAAGAATCACGATTGATTCTGCTACGATGATGAATAAAGGATTTGAAGTGATTGAAGCACATTATCTGTTTGATATTCCGTTTGATAAAATTAAAACGATTATCCATAAGGAAAGTATGATTCATTCAATGGTACAGTTTCAGGATCATGCGATATTGGCTCAAATCGGTACTCCCGATATGCGAATCCCGATTCAATATGCACTGACCTATCCGAAGCGAGAAGTGATATATGAATCAGAACCGTTGGATTTTACGAAGCTGGATGTAATGCACTTTCAGCCTACGGATTTCAAGCGCTATCCGTTATTACAAACAGCATATGAGGTGGGGAAGCGCAAAGGCAACGGCGGGGCGATTATGAACGGCGCCGATGAAGCGGCAGTTGCTCATTTCCTTGCAGGACATATCAGTTTTTTACAGATTGAAGCGGCAGTGCAGGGAGCGCTGAGGGAAATTGCCTATGTGAAAAATCCGACATTGGCAGATCTGATTGCGGCAGATCACAATGCGCGTGTTTATGTAGATGCATTTGCGGAAAGGAAACATTTATGAGTATTATCTATTTTATCTTAATCCTGAGTGTGATTATTATTATTCATGAACTCGGTCATTTACTGACAGCGAAATATTTTCATGTATACTGTCAAGAATTTTCGATTGGTATGGGACCGGTTATCTATAAGCATCAGGGAAAAGAAACAGCTTTTTCCATTCGTGCTTTGCCTCTAGGCGGGTTTGTATCCATGGCAGGTGAAGAAGGCGTTGATGATGAATCAATACCCTTTGAGCGCACCTTAAAAGGAATTGCTTGGTGGAAACAAGTTATCATTATGGCGGCAGGGGCGATTATGAACGTATTGCTTGCGTGGATCTTGTTTATTATGGTTACGATGGTACAAGGACGTGTCGTGTTACCGAGTGAACCGATCGTTGCCGGCTTTACTGAGGATTCGGTGGCGGAAGCAGCCGGCTTTAAAATCGGGGATCGAATTACCAAAATCACCAGTGGTTCAGAAGTAACAACCGTTGACACGTTTGATGATATTACGGAGCATATCAGCTATTTTCCGAAAACAGAAGCTGTGTTTACCGTGGAGCGTGACGGCAGTGAAACGGAAATTAAATTGACTCCGAAGTATAATGAAAGTGAAGATCGTTATTTGGCAGGTTTTCAGGCAGATGTTAATGTAAAAGAAATCTCGCTGATCGAAAGTTTTCAATACGGAACAACACGAATGATTGACGGTTCTACCGCAATTTTCCGTTCGTTATCAAAACTGATTCGCGGTATCGGCTTAGAGAACTTAAGTGGTCCGGTCGGAATTTTTCAAATTACGGCAGAAACGACTCAAAACGGAATTATTCCGGCAATTTCATTAATTGCGCTGTTATCCTTAAATATCGGTATCTTTAACTTATTGCCGTTACCGGTGCTTGACGGCGGCAGAATCTTTATGACCTTGATTGAAAAAATCAGTGGTCGCAAATTAAGCGAGCGTGCCGAAATGGTAATTATGATGATTGGGGTAGTGTTGTTAGTGGCGCTTATGGTATTCGCTACTTGGCAAGATATATTACGGTTATTTTAAGGCGGATCTTTCGATCCGTCTTTTTTTATGCATCATGAATGTATAGTTACTCACTTCGATGTGAAACAGCTTATAATCAAATAAAAAAGCACCCGCTTTCTCGGGATGCCGTTCGATTCATAAATCAAACTTTTTACATTAAGAATACGATGGCAATTATATGTGATATTGATGCCAGTATAATAAACAGATGCCAAATCATATGAAAATAGCGATGTTGAGGTTTCGCATAAAAGAAAGCACCGATCGTGTATAAGATTCCGCCTAACAGAATCAATCCGAGAAACAATGGTGAAGCAACTGACAGCAGTTTCGGCATAAAAAATACCGCAGTCCATCCCATGACCATATAGATTGTCATAGATAACATCGGAAAGCTACGCTTGGATATAGCCTTTAACAATATGCCCGCAATCACCATACACCACTCAATGATCAGAATAACGACCGCCTGCCAGCCTTGGATCAGGGTAATCGCAATCGGAGTATAGCTGCCTGCAATCGCTAACAATATACAAATATGATCCAGCTTGCGAAAGATATATTTCTGTTCACTATCATAAGCCATACTGTGATAGATCGTAGAGATCAAAAACATTAAAAACAAACAAATGATAAATATTGCGACGCCGAAAGAGCGCCATGTATCGCCGGTTACATAGGAATATACAGCCGCAAACGGTAAAAACAAAAGACATATTATTGCGGCTACACCATGTGTAACTGCATTGCCGACTTCTTCACCGAAGGACAGATGAAACATATTACGCATTGTTTTTACTTCTTTTGCCATACGGAAAGCCTCCTTAAGTTTGCACTATTGTAACACAGTATACGCAAAACATCAATTTTGTGTTATAATACATGATGGATTGAACTGTAATAGTAACATGCCATCATCTTGACAGGAGGACTGTTATGTTTTTAAAAAGAATAGAATTGCAGGGCTTTAAGTCCTTTGCGGATAAATCAATCATTCACTTTGATTCCGATGTGATTGGCATTGTCGGACCGAACGGCTGCGGCAAAAGTAATATCAATGATGCGATTCGTTGGGTACTCGGAGAACAGAGTGTGAAAAGTCTGCGTGGGAGCAGCATGAGCGATGTCATATTCAGCGGCTCTACACAGCGTAAGGCAGTCAATACCGCCGAAGTGACACTTGTGTTTGATAATTCAAAGCACTATTTGAACGTCGATTATGAAGAGGTGGAAATTACTCGCAGGCTGCATCGCCAAAGCGGTGAGGGTGAATATTTTATCAATAAAACTCCGTGTCGTTTGAAGGACGTAGTCAATATTGTGATGGACAGCGGTTTGGGACGCGATTCCTTATCGATCATCACGCAAGGAAATATCTCAAGCTTTGCGGAAGCAAAGCCGGAGGAGCGCCGTGCATTGTTTGAGGAAGCTGCCGGCGTTGCCAAATATAAGAAGCGAAAAAATGAATCGCTTGCCAAACTGAATCGCACACAGGAAAATCTGATGCGAGTAGAGGACATTATTGCGGAATTGGAGCGTCAAGTAAATCCGCTAAAGCGTCAGGCAAAAAAGGCTGAATTATATTTGGAAAAGCGCAGTGAGTTGGAAGCAATCGAAATCAGTGTAATTGCGGATGAAATTGAACAATTAACGGAACGTATTGAGATATTAAAGAAAAAGGCATTTGATCTAGATACACAAAAAGCGATGAATGAAACAACCATTCAAGTCGAAGATTTAAAAAACAGCGATCTTCGTAAAGAAATGTTTCAGTTGGACCATGAAATCAATCAGCTTCAGGAAGCTTATACCAAGACGATCAATGAAATTTCGGTATTGGAAACGCGCAAAGCTGAATTAGATGAAAAGCGCAAGTATGCGTTGGAGTTTGCGGATCGCAAAGAAAAGCTGAAAGAATTAAAGGCGATGCTTGAAGAAGCAAGCTATGAATATAAAGATCGTATGAATCGTCTTCAGGATTTACTGCGTGATATCGATCTAAAGAAAAAACAGCTTAATGAAGTAGAGGCGAGTCTCAGTGAATGCCGTAGTGAGCATTATCAGGCGGAAAATCTAATGAATCGTTTGGAAAATCGCCGTGAAGTGTTACAGAATCTTGCCAAGCAGCCGTTTAATCACCAACAGGGTGTGAAGGCAGTTTTAGATAATCAAAGTGCGTTATTAGGTGTGTTAGGTGTTATTTCACAAATTCTGAAACCGCAGATGAATTATGAGGATGCAATTTCCAATGCGTTGGGCGGAGCGATGTATCATATCGTGACTGAGGATGAATCAGCAGCACGCCATGCGATCACTTTTTTGAAGAAAAATCAAAGCGGAAGGGCAACCTTTTTACCGCTAAATGTATTAAAACCACGTCATATGAACAATGATCATTTGATGTTGGCAAACCATACGGCAGGTTTTTTAGGCTGTGCCTGTGATTTTGTTGATAATGAGGAAATCTTTGATATCGTAAAGCAGTCATTATTGGGTAATGTACTTGTTTGCGATAATCTGATCAATGCGAATGAATTGGCAAAAGTTTTAAAATACAATTATAAAATCGTGACCTTGGATGGTGATGTCGTACATAAAGGCGGAAGTATGAGTGGCGGACGCATGAAGAATGCCGGTTCTCCGATGACGATTCAAAAAGAATTGAATCAGCTTTTACAAAGCATTGAAGGACAGCAGCTGCAAGTTGATGCTTTAAGCAATCAGCTATATGCATTACAAGGGAAGCAGCAGAAGTTGCAGGACGAAGCGGTACAGTTACAAATCGCGATTGCGCAGTTAGAACCGATCGTTGAGGTAAAGCGAACCAAAATGGATCGTTTAAAAGCCGATTATGAACAGCTGGCACCGGATGAAATACAGGAAAATGAAGGCACGATGCAGGATGATCTTGTGGTTCAGTTGTCTAAGCTGTATTCAAAACGTGATGATACGCTGTCAACGATTCAAAATAAGCGTGAACGCAGAATGCGTTGCGGCAGTGAGGTAGAACGTAAGGAAGCATCGATTCGACAGCTGCGCAGAGATCTGAATATCCTGCAAAATGAAGAGCGTGAAGTCGGTGAACAAAAGATTAAAGCGGAAACACAGCTGGAAAATGCCTTGGATCGCTTAAGCTCAACTTATGAAATGACCTATGAATATGCGTTGACGCAGAAGCAGGAAATTGATATTGCCGAAGCAAAACAGCGCGTGCTTACACTTCGCAAGGAAATTCAGCAATTAGGTAATGTAAATTTAGATGCACCGCAGGAATATGCAGAGGTCAGCGAACGCTTTGGATTCTTAACAAAACAGCGTAATGATTTGTTGTCAGCGAAGGATAAAATTTTAGAAGCTATCGATGAAATGGATGAAGTGATGGTCACACAATTTCAGGAAATGTTCGATCGTATCAATAATGAGCTGAACGATGTTTTCCGAACCTTGTTTGGCGGCGGAAAGGCACGCTTATATATGGTGGATCCGCAGGATGTCTTAAATACGGGAATCGATATTGATGTTCAGCCTCCCGGTAAAACAGTACAGAATATTCGCTTGTTCTCCGGTGGGGAAAAGGCATTGATTGCAATTTGTGTGTTATTCTCGATTCTAAAAGCAAGAACGATGCCGCTGTGTATCTTTGATGAGGTAGAAGCTGCCTTGGATCAGGCGAATGTTGAGCGCTTTGCGAAATATATTGCCCGTTTCCGCGGGGAAAGCCAGTTTATCGTTGTTACTCATCGTCCCGGTACCATGGCACAATGTGATGCTTTATACGGTGTTACCATGCAGCAAAACGGAGTTTCACAGCTGTTAAAGGTACGTCTACAGGATGCAATAAATATGGTGGATCATGAAGAAAAAGATCAGAAAGGAGTAGATGCATAATGGGTATATTTTCAAAGCTGAAGCAGGCATTTGGCTCCAATGAGGATCAGGATCGCTATTTAAGCGGTTTAGACAAAAGTAAAAAATCATTTTCACAAAGAATCCGCAGGCTTGCGCTTGGATTCAGCGGTGTTAATGAGGAATTTTTGGAAGAATTAATGATTGCGCTGTTAGAAGCTGATATTGGTGTAAAGACCGCTCAAAAAATTGTTGATGCGGTGGAAAATGAAGCAATGGACCGCCGTTTGAAAACTTTTAGTGAAATCAGTGAATGCTTGGTAGAACAAATGGCAAAACTGTATACGGAGCATGAGGATCGTCCTTTTCAAGAAAATCCGAACGGTCCGACAGTGATACTGATGGTCGGTGTCAACGGAAGCGGGAAAACAACGACGACCGCAAAGCTTGCCAAACGTTTTCAAGAGGATAAAAAAAGCGTTGTGTTAGCTGCTGCTGATACATTTCGTGCCGGTGCAGTCGATCAGCTTGCCAAATGGGCGGAGCGCCTGAACTTGCCTTGTATCAAAGGACGTGAAAACGGGGATCCGAGTGCTGTGTTAGTAGATGCCTGCCGTTATGCTAAAGAACATCACAGTGATATTGTGATTGGGGATACTGCCGGACGTCTTCAAAACAAAGCCAATTTAATGAAAGAATTGGAGAAAATGAAGCGCGTTGTTGCCAAAGAAATTCCAGGTGCGCCGCATGAGGTATGGTTGGTCATTGATGCGACCACAGGACAAAACGGAATTTCGCAAGCATCTGTCTTTATGGAAACAACCGATGTCAACGGCATTATCTTAACCAAGACTGACGGTACGGCAAAGGGCGGTATTGTGATTGCGATTCGTGATCTGTTGGGATTACCTGTTACTTATATCGGATTAGGTGAAGGTATCGATGATTTACGACCGTTCGATATCAATGCGTATCTTTATGGCTTATGTGAGGGTATTTTAACCGATGGAGGCGCTTGATAAAACAGAACGCATGAATGAATTGCTTGATGCTTACGGCAGTTTGCTTACCGATAAACAGCTGGATATTCTCAAACTGTATTATGAAGAAGATTTTTCTTTATCGGAAATTGCTGAGCTTCAGCAAATTTCAAGAGCAGCTGTCAGTGATCATTTAAAGCGTAGTGAAAAAGTGTTGGATGAATATGAGGCAAAGCTGAAAATTGTTTTCGGCAATCAACAGCGACGTATGCTTTATGAAGCAATGAGAGCATTAGACAATCAAAAAATCAATCAGTATATAAACGCGTTGGAAGCGATAGATAATCAGGAGGATATTATGACAAAAATTATTTCCGTAAACGCAGGAAGCTCATCTTTGAAGTTTCAATTATTTGAAATGCCGCAGGAACAAGTTTTAACAAGCGGTAATGTGGAACGAATCGGTTTGGAAGAAGGAATCTTTACCATCAAGGTTAACGGAGAAAAGGTTACGAAAAAATTACCGATTGAGGATCATGCAAAAGCAGTTGCACTGTTAATGAATGCACTTGTAGAGCACAAGATCGTTTCCTCATTGGAAGAGATCAAGGGTGTCGGTCATCGTGTTGTTCAGGGCGGTGATTACAGCAGCAGCCGTGTGATTGATGATACGGTAGAGCAGGTAATTGTAGATATGTCTGAATTGGCACCGCTGCATAATCCTGCCGGTTTGGTAGGTTATCGTGCTTTTAAGGAAGCACTGCCGAATGCCGGTCATGTCGCTGTATTTGATACGGCTTTCCATCAGACAATGGGCCAGGAAAGCTATTTATATCCGGTTCCGATGAGCTGGTATCGTGATTATAAAATTCGTCGTTACGGCTATCACGGTACAAGCCATCAGTATGTGTCACAGCGTTGTGCTGAATTAATGAATAAAAATATCAAGGATTTAAAAATAATTACTTGTCATTTAGGCAACGGTGCCAGTATTTCAGCGGTTGACGGCGGTAAGTGTATTAATACTTCAATGGGCTTTACACCGTTGGCGGGAATTATGATGGGAACACGCTGCGGTGATATTGATCCGGCGATTGTCTGCTATATGATGAAGAAAACGGGAATGAGCGCAGAGGAAATGGATACCGTACTGAACAAGGAAAGTGGAATGTTAGGAATCAGCGGTATTTCCAGTGATGCTCGTGATATTGAAAAAGCATGTGAGGAAGGCAAGGAAGGAGCAATTATCGCTACCGACCTTTATGTAAATCGCATTATCAATACTGTAGGCGGATACTTTGCGCAGCTCGGCGGTGTTGATGCAATCGTATTTGCTGGCGGTATCGGTGAAAATGATCATAAAATTCGTCGTTTAGTATGCGAAAAGCTGGAAAGCGCATTAGGCGTTAAGATTGACAAGGAATTAAATGCGCAGACACGCGGTGTTGAAAAGCAGTTAAGCACTGAAGACAGCAAGGTCAGCGTATGGTTGATACCGACCAATGAAGAGCTTGTAATTGCTCGTGATACATATCAGTTGTTAGGCTTCTAATATGCAGCGCTTGTTTGAATGTATCGAGGAATATGATACGATCACCTTATTTCGTCATACCGGTGCTGATGCAGATGCACTTGGCGCTCAGTTTGGCTTAAAGCAATGGATCAATGAAACATATCCGCACAAAAAGGTTTATGCGCTCGGAACTTCGGTTGGCTCCGCCGCCGCTCATTATCCGAGCATTGATGAAGTGTCGGATGAAACAATTCAAGACTCATTGGCAATCATCTTGGATACGGCCAATGCTTCTCGCATTGATGATCAACGATGCTTAAATGCAGCCTTCAGAATCAAGATCGATCATCATATCTTGGTGGATCGTTACGCCGATATTGAATATATTGAGGATAGAAAAGGCGCTACCTGTGAAATCTTGGCGAATATGTTTCAAAAAAAGGGTGTAATGCTTTCTAAGCAGTGTGCGGAATATTTATATAGTGGCTTAATTGCGGATACTTTGCAATTTTCAATTAATGCGACGACACCGGAAATGTTGAGAATTGCTGCTTATTTGGTTGAGCAGGGAGTAGATGTTGCGAAAATCAATGAACAGAATTTCTCTAAAAGTTTAAAGGAGTATCGCTACGAAACTTATATCAGGGAGCATGTACAGCTGATTGATGAGCATATTGCCTTCTGTAAGATCACAAAAGTAGAATATGAACAGTTTGGTTTGTCTTATAATGCAGCTAAAGAGAAAACATATGCATTGAGCCATGTAAATGAATTTCATGCATGGGTCTTATTTGTGGAAAGCACAGATAGTACATATGAAATGCCGCTGTTTAATGCATCGATTCGATCTCGCAATGTGATTATTAATGATATTGCGATGAAATTTAACGGCGGTGGGCATCGTTATGCCTGCGGTGCTAAAAACTTAAATGAAGCACAAATAACAGAGTTGTTACATCAGCTTTCACAACGTATCAACAATAAGGGATAATTGCCTTTGGCAGTTTCTCTTTTTTCTTTTTATCATTAACAGTATCTTATAGTTCTTTCTGTCTAATCTCAATTATGCATTAATGTGTGTAATGAGACAGTATGAATTATTACATCAAAAGGATGTGGAAGGCATGCAAATATTGCTTAAAACAAAAAAGCAACTACCGGTTGACACATTGCATAAGCTTGGTTGGTGGTATGTAAACTCATAAAGTGGTATTATATGAATCATGATAAGTATAGAAGGAGGAATTTATCATGAAATTTGCCGATAAATTGATACAGCTGCGTAAAAAAGCCGGCTGGTCCCAAGAAGAATTAGCCGAACGAATGGATGTCACAAGACAGTCTGTTTCCAAATGGGAAGGAATGCAGGCTGTACCCGACATTGAAAAAATAGTTCGACTTTCGGAATTATTCAATGTCAGTACCGATTATCTATTAAAGGATGGTAACTGCGATGAGAGTGGTACAATCATATCGGAAGATCGATCTGGATTAAGATACATTACCATGGATGAAGCTGTTGCTTTTCTCCATGTAAAAGCAGTGACTGCCAGAGAAATCGCATTAGCTGTTTTTATGTGTATTTTGGCGCCGATCTGCTTATTGATACTGGGTGCTGTCAGTGAAATACCCGATTATGATTTGAGTGAAAATGCCGCAGGCGGAATCGGAATGATTGTACTGTTAAGCTTTGTAAGTGCTGCGGTTATTATATTCATTTCCGCAGGCAGAAAGACAGCGCCGTTTGAGTTCTTAGAAAAAGAAATATTTGAAACTGAATATGGAGTCAAAAAGATGGTTGAAGAACGCAAGGAACAATTCAGCGGAACGTATACAAAAAATAATATGATAGGATCAGCACTTTGTATCATGGCATTAGTTCCACTGTTTCTGGGAGTTATTCTTGATGAGGAAAATGAAATATTGATGGCGGTGATGCTCTGTACTTCTTTTGTAATTGCCGGTATCGGTATTATCTTCTTTATCAACGGCGGTATTCAATGGGCAAGTTATGAAAAATTATTACAAGAAGGAGATTACGCAAAAACAAAAAAAGAATATCGCACAATATCATCAACGATCGCAAGTGCCTATTGGTTAATTATTACAGCTGTCTACTTAGGTTATAGCTTAGTTACAAATCAATGGGAATACAGCTGGATCATATGGGTTTTGGCAGGTGTATTGTTTCCTGTCATAATAATGTTCATTCAATTATTTCATAAAAAACGATAAAGAACTAATTAACTATAATGCTGCGGATGTGTATTTGTGTTATAATTAAAAAAAATACAATGATCAGATGAGGTGTTGATAATGAATATTCGAGCATTTTGGGATGCAGTTTTAGCACAGAATGAACAAGAAATAAGAAAGTATTTTCATAAGAATGCTTATGTCAAATGGCACTGTACAAATGAACAATTTACAGTGGATGAATTCATAATTGCGAATTGCGAATATCCCGGTGATTGGGGCGGTGAAATTGAACGCATAGAAAAAATGAATGATTTGCTTATAACAGTGGTACGAGTTTATCCAAAGGATCAATCTGTTTCTTTTCATGTAACATCGTTTTTCAAAATAAAAGATGATAAAATACAATCGGTTGATGAATACTGGGCAGATGATGGTATTGCACCAAAATGGCGCATTGATAAGCAAATAGGTAAAGTGATAAAGTAATAACACTGCGACTGTATCAATGCATTTCATGGTTATTAGGGTGAAATACATAAGACAAATAATAAGCACAATTTAATTTTGTATATTTTGTATATAAGGAAACGAAACAGTGAAAGATATGATATAATGATACAAAGAAAGCAGGTGTAGTCATGAGTGTTCATCTTCATGTCAGAAGCTGTTATACGCTGTTGAATTCTACATTAAGAATACCTGATATTGTATCGCTCGCAAAGACAAACGGCTATACATCGGTTGCGTTATGCGACAAACAGGTCATGCATGGTGCAGCTGCTTTTTATCATGAAGCGAAAAAGCAAGGCATACATGCGATTTTCGGTATGGAATGTGACTGTACTCACGAAGATATGATGTGTAATCTTTTATTGCTGGCTCGTGATGATCTCGGCTATCAAGATCTTTTGGCGTTATCCACTCGCTATAATACCGATCGAAAACCGGTCACATTGTCTGAACTAAAGGATTATACAGCACACTGCATCGTATTAAACGGCGGTGATCACTCAGCCTTAGAGGCAGCGATTGTTAAAGAGGATGAAGCTCAGATTAAATCACTTCTGACATTGTATCGTGATAGCTTTGCATCATTTTATTGTGCGATTGCTTGTAATGATTCAGGCTTACTGCGGATTAAAAATCTATTGTTAAAAAAATGTGCACAGGAACTGAATATTTCAACTTGTGCGTTGTCACGTATCTATTACGGCAGTAAAGAAGATGAGGAAAGCTATAAAATTCTTTGTGCAATTGATCAGGGGGTTGCTTTACAGGATAAAACACTGAATTATGCACCGAGACGCTACTTCAGAAGTCCTGAGGAAATGCAGGATCTTTATGAAGCAACCGATTTACAAATGACTGATAGAATTGCGAGTCAATGTCAGGTCAGCTTTCAGTTTAATCATGTACATTTACCGCATTTTAAAAACAAGCTCAATATATCCAGTGAGGAATATTTACGCAAGCTGTGCTATAAAGGCTTAGCGAAGCGTATGAATTTTAAGAGTATTCCTACAGAATATAAGCAACGGCTTGACTATGAACTTCAAGTGATCATATCAATGAATTATGCTGATTATTTTTTAATTGTATATGATTTTATTCGTTATGCGCGAACTCAAGGTATCTATGTCGGTCCTGGCAGGGGAAGCGCTGCCGGATCCCTTGTCGCATACTGCTTAGGAATTACGCATGTCGATCCGATTCAATATCAGCTGCTGTTTGAGCGCTTTTTAAACCCTGAGCGTATTTCTATGCCTGATATTGATACGGATTTCCCTGATAACCGACGTAATGAGGTAATCGATTATGTGCGTGATTTATACGGCAAGGACCATGTCGCTCATATTATTACCTTTAATACACTGGGAGCGAAGCAGGTGCTGCGTGATATTGGCAAGGTCATGCGCGTGAATCAGCGTGATATCGATATGCTGTGTAAGCAGATTCCGTTTTTGCCGAAAGTGACGTTACAATATGCCTATGAACAAAATCCACGCTTTAAACAAATGGTGAATTCTTCCAAACAGCTGCGTCGTATTTATGAAAAAGCATTGAAGCTGGAAGGGCTCCCCAGACACGCTTCACTACATGCTGGCGGTATTGTCTTTTCAGATGAACCGATCACATCGATATGTCCGTTGATTGAGGTGGATGAGGGTATGTGTGCAACTCAGTTTACGATGGAATATTTAGAAGAATTGGGTTTAATTAAAATGGATTTTTTGGGTCTTAGAAACCTAACGATCATAGATGAAATTGTGCATATGATCAATAAGGAACGTAAAGAACCATTAAATATCATGAAAATTCCTTTGAATGATAAAAAGAGCTATGAACTGTTATGTCAATGTGATACCGTCGGCATATTTCAGCTGGAATCAGAGGGAATTAAAAACTTGATCAGACAGATGCAGCCTCGAGAATTTGAGGATATCGTTGCGACAATTGCGCTGTTTCGTCCTGGTCCGATGGAAAACATTCCCGAATATTTAAAGCGTAAGAAAAATCCGCAGTATATCGATTATATCCATCCGAGTCTGAAACCGATTTTGGAACATACCTATGGCATTATGATCTATCAGGAACAAATTATGCAGGTTTCACAAAAAATGGCAGGCTTTTCGCTTGCCAAGGCCGATAATCTGCGTAAGGCAATTAGTAAAAAACATCGTAATGAAATACGTCAGCTGGAAACCGAATTTATTGAAGGATCTGTGAAACAGGGGTATAAGAAAGAATTGGCAAAGCATGTGTATGAGTTGATTATGAAGTTTGCGAATTACGGCTTTAATCGCTCTCATTCGGTAGCTTATGCACTTGTTGCTTATCAGCTTGCCTATTTAAAGGCTAATTATCCGTTGTATTTTTTCTGTTCTTTATTGAATAGTGTGATCGGATCAGAAACGAAATCAAGTGAATATATTTTTGAAGCGAAAAAGCGGGGAATCCATGTTTTGGTACCTTCCGTCAATTCCTCGCAAGCTCATTATGTTATCGAAGGAAAGGAATTGCGCTTTCCTTTGACAGCGATTAAAAATATCGGATCGGCAGTGTGCAACTCCATTGTTGAGGAGCGAAATGCGCGCGGAAGCTATAGTGATTATTTTGATTTCATTGCGCGCATGATCACTAAAAAGGTGAATAAAAAAGCAGTTGAGACATTGATTCATGCCGGTGCCTTGGATTGTTTTAAGATCAATCGTGCATCACTGCTTGCGACAATGGATGATGCATTTCGTTACGGTGATTTGGTAAAGGTTGAAGATGAAAATCAGATTATGATTAAATTCGATTTAGTCAGTAAGCCGGCTATGAAAACAATGCGTGATCATGCGGCGATTCGCTCGATGAAAGAGCGGGAAGTCATCGGCTTTTATCTTTCTGAACATCCGATTGCACAGCTTCGCAAGGATGTCGATGCTTCACTTCAGCCGCTGATTACTTTAAGCGCAAAGCGCGGATATATACAGTTTTTATGTTATTTAGAGCGCACCCGTGAGCACCGTACCAAAAACGGTGAACTGATGATGTTCGGTGTCGGAGCAGATGACAGCGGTAAAATCGATTTGGTGATTTTTCCCAAAAGCTATCAACAGTATCGTGATATTCTGGTGAAGGGGAATTATCTGTTAATTGATGCGATGAAGAAAGAGGAACAGTCTTGCATCGTTAATAAA
Source organism: bacterium c-19 (assembly GCA_009917405.1). Classification (GTDB taxonomy): domain Bacteria; phylum Bacillota_I; class Bacilli_A; order Erysipelotrichales; family Erysipelotrichaceae; genus C-19. Next base: position 44,463 of record QZED01000016.1, read on the forward strand.
ATTGTTCATATCGCAGCGTATGAGGCAGAGAATGAGAAATGATATTTGATTGCCAGCCATGTAAAATCCTGAATTGCAAGTAGAAAGTGGAAATAAGATAAGAGATTAAACATAGAAGCAAGAATCATCATAGAAACCAATGTTAGTTAATTCATGTAAGAAAGATTGTTCGGCGGAAATGTAGCCAAGAATCTTTCTTTTCTTATTGTTAATCTGCCGATTTATGGAACGAGAAACAGCTATATCAAC
>QZED01000168.1 GCA_009917405.1 bacterium c-19
GATAAGGTCGGACATATAGTCAGAGATTGTCCCATGCCGCCAGATCCGAACCGAGCAAGGGTAGCTCCCAGAGTCTATGCAATGATAGAAGATGAGGAAGCTGTGCAGCATACAGTCATAACAGGTACCATTACAATCTGTGGTTTTGTTGCTTACACATTAATAGATACAGGAGCTACACACTCGTTTATATCAACCTTGTTTGTATGCAATCATAACCTGAAATCTTTACCAGCTGAAAAGTCGTATAATATTATGTTACCATCAGGGAAGTCCCTACATTCAGAACGTATTGTTAAAGGTGACATTGTGTCCTTAGGAGATAGAAAACTATATGTAGAACTGATTGTAATTGACATGAAGGGATACGAAGTTATACTAGGGATGGATTGGTTACACAGACATTATGCTACAATAAGTTGTAGGTCTGGACTAGTTAATTTCCAACCCCCGAATGGTGACCAATATTCTTTCCAAGCTATCCCAAAAATAAGTAAGATACCAATCATATCTTCACTAGAGGCTCAACGGTTACTGAATGACGGGTGTGAGAGTTACCTAGCAAGTGTAGTTGATAATCAGGTAAAAAGTAAAATAGAACTGCACAATATTCCCATAGTCCGAGAATTAGAGGT
>QZED01000169.1 GCA_009917405.1 bacterium c-19
TAGCCGTTGTCAATAGGATATATCCAATTATTTACTATCCTGCTTCCTGCATTGAGCATAGATGTTCTCTCCTTTCATTTATTTTCATCGGCGTCAACTTTCAATTTACTGTTCTGTATTTTCCCATTATACCACAATTCCGAGAGCGTGGAAATAGCGAGTTTTCCGGGCTGATTTCCTACCTCTTGGATATACGGCACAGGCAATCAAAAAAGTATACACTTGAGATAGTCCATCGATGGACAAGCCTCTTGAAAACTAAATGACCGTCTGAAAAGGAATACCCCGGCTGGGGAAGTGTGCTGTGACCCCGCTTCTGGACATCGTGACCAGAGAGGGTGAGCGTACCAACGCCGGAACACGCCGCAGGAATGGGGCAGGAAGCCTTTTCGGGGAAAACGGCAGCAAGAAGAACAACGGAGGGAGTGCATGAAAGAAAGACCCTATCAACATTTGCCACCGCTGGAACACAGGCCGGACAGCTTCCCCTACCGCATGACCCCGGCGCAGAGGAAGCGGGCCAGCAGCCTGATCCGCCGGGAGTGCTGCAACTGTGGTGGTGGAAACTGCTTTGCGCTGGACGATGGCGACACCTGCACCTGTCCGCAGATGATTACAT
>QZED01000170.1 GCA_009917405.1 bacterium c-19
TAGCCGTTGTCAATAGGATATATCCAATTATTTACTATCCTGCTTCCTGCATTGAGCATAGATGTTCTCTCTTTTCATTTATTTTCATCGGCGTCACCTTTCAATTTACTGTTCTGTATTTTCCCATTATACCACAATTCCGAGAGCGTGGAAATAGCGAGTTTTTCGGGCTGATTTCCTATCTTATGGATATACGGCACAGGCAATCAAAAAAGTATACACTTGAGATAGTTCATCAATGGACAGGCCCCTTGAAAACCGAATGACCGTCTGAAAAGGAATACCCCGGCTGGGGAAGTGCGCCGTGACCCTGCTTCTGGACACCGTGACCAGAGCAAGTGAGCGCGCCAACGCCGGAACACGCCGCAGGAATGGGGCAGGAAACCTTTTCGGGGAGAACGGCAGCAAGAAGAAAACGGAGGGACAGCATGAAAGAACAAACCTATCAACACCTGCCGCCGCTGGAACACAGGCCGGACGGCTCCCCCTACCGCATGACCCCGGCGCAGAGGAAGCGGGCCAGCAGCCTGATCCGCCGGGAGTGCTACAACTGTGGTGGTGGAAACTGCTTTGCGCTGGACGATGGCGACACCTGCACCTGTCCGCAGATGATTACAT
>QZED01000171.1 GCA_009917405.1 bacterium c-19
GCTGCCCCACAAACCTCATCTCCACTGTTCTTATTCCCATCAGGTCCTACTACACATGTATCATCTTTATTCAACTCTTGCTTGTCATCACTGATCGCATATCTCAGTAACTTGTTTGTGATAAAAGTGAGATAGTTTCCTTCTTGTTGCACTTTTAACTCTTTCACTTTATCTTGTTCATCGATTTCATATACGATCGGTTTTGCATCACTTTTCGCTCCGCCCATCGCTTCACCAAGTGATTTCGGTGTATCGCTGTATGGCAAGTATACTTTGATACTTCCGTCAGGTTGTATTCTGATATTCCCTTTTTGTAAATATACATCATATACTTTTATTGCTTTTCTTGGTAACGGCGGAATAGCTTCTGCTTGATCCGTTATATCATCGACGATCAATACTACACTTGGATCAAAACTTGTTTCTCCCTGTCCTTCTACCTTGGCACTCTTGTCATCTGTTTCTATGACTTTCTTTCTTGCACTTTCCCATTTCTCTAATGCATCTTTGATCCACTCTTCTATATCTTTCTTTTCTGTTTCATCTATCTTGTTTTTGATTTCATCTAATTCATCGATGACTTGATCAATAATATCTTTTGATTCATCACTTCC
>QZED01000172.1 GCA_009917405.1 bacterium c-19
GCTTTTGATGATCCGAATACGACCAAGAAGTCAATGACAGATGCGGCAACAGCTTGGAGTGAAACTGCGACAGCGACTCCAAATACCGGAGTGAAAATTACTTATTCTAAAACAGGTGGTTTTTCAAGTTTGATTGAAATAGATCAAAATACCGGTCAAGTTACTTATAACGGTAATAATGCATTTAATAAGGTGACAATTCGGGCAACGGCTGACGATGATCCGACGACAGGCAATGATAATTATGATCCTGTGTATGTAGAAAAAGAAATTGTGATCTATCGAGGTGTAAATGGTACGTTGACCCCTGATACTAATTCAAGTGATACAACAACACCGACCTTTACGGCAAGTCAAGCAAATGTAAAGGGAAACGGAGTGATCGGAACAGTACAAGGAACCGAGGGTACTCCCGATACAATCGGTGGTACACAAACGACATATCGTTATGAGATCATCAACGGACAAGATTCGGGAATGTTTCAAATTACTACAGGGTCTAACAAAGGAACGATTAAAGTAAAAGCAGGATCTGAATTAGGAGTAGGAAGTTATCATTTCACTGTAAGAGTATCAGACAACTGGAGCAGTAAGGATATAGCAGTTAC
>QZED01000173.1 GCA_009917405.1 bacterium c-19
GATCACAGCTGGTCACTGTCTTGATATGTTCTGTGTCAGTAAGATTCACAATATAATCTTTACCGTCAAGCAGATAACCTTTTTTGGGTGGTTTCGTTTCTTTGATTCGATATTTTCCTAAATACAGATTATCAAAGGTAGCTGTATAATCTTTGATCGTAGCTGTCATAACCTCGGTACCTGCTTTGATTTTAACAGAATCATCCGCTGGATCTAATATATCTTCCTGTGCATACAGAGTATAGATCGCACCGTCTAATGTACCATCGCCCTGAGGTCTTTTCCCTACCTCACAATCTTCTTTGGTCAGAATGATCTTGCCTCTGATTTGAGGATTGGATAATGTTTTTTGAATCTTCACTTTATCTTCTCTGATTTGAAAGTTGATGCGTTCATTACTGATATAGTATTTCGGTGGCTGTGTTTTTTCTACAAAATAATAATCACCGTAACGCAGGTTTTTATAAAGTGCGACGCCTTGACTATTAGTCGCTATCGTCGCAATATAAGTACCGTTAGCTGATCCGTCTTTCTTGAAAATATCAAACTCGACACCGGATTTCTTTACCACCTTACCGCTGTTCGCATCTTTCTT
>QZED01000174.1 GCA_009917405.1 bacterium c-19
AAAACCTTAAATAAAATGGTTTGGCGTTCTTGCCAGTTACAGGCAGCGTTCAACTATGAGCGTATGCAATCCGCTGGTTGGTTGTGGTCAATGCTTCCTGGTCTTCAGAAAATTCATACAAACAAAGAAGACTTAGCAGCATCCATGACTCATAACATGGACTTCTTAAACACTCACCCATTCGCTGTAACATTCGTTATGGGTATGATCTTATCTATGGAACAGCAGAAGTTGGATATCCCGACAATTCGTTCCGTACGTATCTCCACAGCTGCTCCGTTGGGCGGTATCGGTGATGCATTATTCTGGATGACATTGATTCCGATCACTGCCGGTATGACAGCTAACATGGCAATCGACGGCAGCATCTTAGGACCGATTCTTTACTTCATTATCGCATTCGGTGCTGAAATGGCACTTCGTTACGGTTTGATGTATTGGTCTTACAACATGGGTACTAAAGCAGTAGGTATGATGACTTCTTACGCTAAAGAATTTACTCATGCAGCATCTGTATTAGGTGTATTCATCATTGGTGCATTGATCGCTAACTACGGTGGCGGTACAAGACTTGGTATCTCTATCCCTAACGGA
>QZED01000175.1 GCA_009917405.1 bacterium c-19
AATAATAAATAACTAATGAACCCCATTCCTATTAATGTAGTACTTAAGTAAAGCATTACATTCGTTTCATCACCTGTCATAGCACCACCTACTGAATCTCCCGGGTAATAACTTCCTTTGACATCGGTATCATTTCCTTGGTTCACTGGCTCTTTCGGTTTGTCAGGATTTGCAGGTTCGTCTGTATCTGGCTTTAAACCTGTCATTGTGTTAAAGGTTACACCATTTACAGTAAAGCTGTCACTTGGATTCCATTCTGTGACATCTTTTATGTTTTCATCAGGCTTGCCGTCTTTATTTGTATCAATATTAATATCAGGTTTTCCATCTCCGTCGGTATCAATATCGATGTCGGGTATGCCGTCATCATCCAAGTCCACATTAATATCGGGTCTGCCATCTCCGTCTAAATCAATGTTTACATCAGGAATTAATGTAGAATCTGTACAATATTCCTCTATTTGATCGGTCACACAAAGTGTTGGATTCCATTTGATATTCGTTACGATATTTAAATCGGGTTTTCCATCCTCATCTAAATCTACATTAATATCAGGTTTTCCGTCTCCGTTCGCATCGATATTTAATTC
>QZED01000176.1 GCA_009917405.1 bacterium c-19
CGATTAATGATCCATTTTCAATTACGACCTTTCCCATATAGTCATAAATATCTTCTCGTGCATATAAACCAAAGACAACATCCTGATAGGCTTCTGGATTGATCACAACTTCCTGTTTCTCTAGCTGTTTCACCAGATTCAAGTTGACCTTCGCTCTTTGGTTATAGATCGTGATCGGATTCAGCTGAATATCGACTTTTCCGTTTGGCTTAATTTCAAATTCATAGATCGTTTCATCTTTGATATACCCGTGCGGTGTCTTTGATTCATACGCTTCATATTTCCCTACCGGAAGTAATAAGCTGTCTGTCGTTTGCCAATCGGATTCAAGCACTGTCACAATATCGCCTTTTTCATAGTGGGTTGTTTGATCCCATGTGGTAATATCTTCCGCTGCTTTCACTGTCAATTCCGCTCCTAACAGATTCCCTTGTTCCCATATCGGATGATGTTCTTTTCCGAAATCTCCTTCTACGATTTCTACACGATGGAAGCTTTCTCCTGTTTTCGTGAATTGGACTTTTCCTTTGACCTGTGTATTTGTCACATTGACTTTCACTACTTCAATCGTTTCCAAGTTCACTTCATG
>QZED01000177.1 GCA_009917405.1 bacterium c-19
ACCTTTACCGTAACGTCAGGATCACAAAACTTCATATATACAGATAATGCAGGAAATGAATTACCTAAAACGGCAAATAAATATAATGCTTATGAAGAAGTATACGGAAGAAATAAGACATTCCAATTATATACATCGGGGAATCCACCGGGAAGTACAGTAACCTATCGATTAAAAGCAGGAAGTCCTACCGATGTTATCAGTGTAGACAGTAACGGTTTAGTGCATATCTTAAATGCAAGTCTTAACACCCAAATGGGAAGAGTAATTGTAGAAGCAATCAGTCATGATCCTACAGGAAATTATGCAGATAAAACGATTGAATTACCGATCAATATCAAGAAAGCGAATCAAACGATCTCATTCGCAGGAGTAACATATGCGACAAGCGGAAGCGGACAGGTAACACCGGTCATTACAGAACAGGATATATCAAGTAATGATGGCGGAGTCACAGTAAATGATACCGATTACTATATCACGATCGATAACAGTATCAGTACCTCAACGGCATGGACGAATGACGGAGTGAATATTGAATATAACTACAACGGCGATAATGGATTAGATAT
>QZED01000017.1 GCA_009917405.1 bacterium c-19
ATAACTCTTCACTCCAAGATTCGCTGTTGCCTTGATCACTCCTGTATTTGCGTCTACACTGAATAAACTCGAATCTCCACCAGTTTTCAATCCATATTTATATGTTATTGTAGTTCCCCCGATTGTATCGGGTGTTCCTAATGTTCCTTTGATCGTTCCGATGATACCGTTGACCTTTACATTTGTATCTGATGCGGTAAAGGTCGGTGTAGTTGTATCTGATGAATTAGAATGAGGTGTTACACTTCCGTCTACCTCTCGATATATTACGATCTCTTTTTCTGCAAAGGCTGAATTATAATTATCGTTTCCCGTTGTCGGATCATCATCCACTGTAGCCTTGATCTTTACTTTACCAAAGCCGCCGTTACCCTTATAGGTAATTTCACCGCTGTCTTCATCGATTTCAATTAAGTATGCATCACCGCCACTCACACTGTAAGTAATTTTAGTTCCTGTGCTTGGAGTCGCTGTCGCAGTTTCATTCCACGCTGTTGCCGCATCCGGCACTGATTTCTTAGTTTGATTCGGATCATCAAAAGTGATTGTCGGATTTGTTTTCGCTACTGCAAATGAGGTACAAACCTTTTCCGTAGGATTACCGCTTGTATCCACAGGGTCACCGTTCGCATCTACCGCAGTAATGCAAAACTTATAATTCCCTGCCTTTAACCCGCCATTCACTAAATCAGGCGCTCCGCTTTTGATTTTCACATTGAGTGGTGTACTGCTTGAAGCACCATTCCCATCTAAGCCGTCAACCTCAAAGTTTAAATAAGAATTATCACCGTTAGTTTCTACACTATATGTCAGCGGAGTTACACCCATTGGATTCGCAGTAACCTTGCCTACAGTTTGACCTGCATTCACATTCTTACTGAACTCATAATCATTTCCTGAAGTAGCTCCGCTTTGCGGTGTTTTTGTGTAAGTAAGCTTATGCGGTTCTACAACAGTGATTGGCAACGAAGCACTTACTAGAGAGGATACCGTTGGATCAATATCATTTGTAAGCACTTCATTAACGAGTGCTAAATTATATGTTCCTACTTCCCAATGATCTGTCTTTATTGTAACTCTGCCACTTCCGTTACTCGATTCTAATCTTTGATAATATTCCCATTTACCATCCTTTGTTACGATTAAAGAAATGGTACTGCTGCGTCCTACTGTAGCTTGATCATAATATATATTAAGTTCATTTCCTTCAGTTATTTTGTTTCCCGGCAATTCCGTACCGTTTTTCGTTATTTTCACTTCTTTGAGATTAACGGATAAGCTTGTATCCTTCATCCTTAATTGCATTCGATCGGTGCCATTTTCATCAACACTGCTCATTGAACTAGAATTATCAGGTTTCGATGCCGCAAACACAACATTTTGATTATTTAATAAAATTCCCGGCTGTGTAGCTCTGTAAGTAGTACAACTTGTATCTACCAATGCTTCGCTGCCGTTCCAATAAGAAGGCGAAAATCTTGCATTTGTCCACGCCATTCCCAACCATACCCCGCTTATGGAATAATTTCCAACCTCTGATATAGTCACACCTGGGATAGTATTTCTAATAACCATAAAAAACGGTGTACCGATAAAATAAGGCATCTCGTTTGCAGGAAGGCTATTTAAATCAGTAGTATAAAGATTCCCTGCGACATCAGGTATATATGGTTTCACGAACTCTTTGATAATATCATTAACATCTCTGGAATCGATTGTATTGTTCAAACCTTGAATCACTCTTCGATATCGTGAAAGAGAATAAAAGTTGCTGCCGTTATCCCATAAAATATTATCTATCGCTACATCACTCAATGCGAGTGTCCCCATATTAGAAGTTCCCTGATCATTCCCCACAACAACAAAAGGATAATTATTTGTAAAAATATAAAATCGATCCCCCGCTTTTAACGGTCCTAAATTACCTGTCACTGCTCCCCCCGATGCCATAGTTGCGGCACTTATATTTGTATGATAATGGTGATAACCAATTAATACGGCACTCATCAAGGTCATACATGCAATAATAATTCTTTTCCACATGCCAATCGTCCCTTCCTATAGTTTCACTTGTACTTAACATCCAAAAAAAACAGTTGTCCAAACATTCTTTTGCAACATAGTGAACCACCCATCATCTGATAAGTTCACAAAATATACGAAAAAATAGAATTATTTTTTTATCACTCATTCCTTCTCTTGAACACCATAAAAAAAGTCAGAAAAGAAGAAGCACATTCTTTTCCTATTTTTTATTGCAAAGAATTTAAATCGTAAATAAAAATTTCTAAACTGTACTGTAATTAACGATTCAACCACAAAGAATAATATTTGCCGTTATGATCAGCCAATGCCTGTACTAACAAATCGGCAGTCTGTTTTTCGCCGTCGTTCAACTGACTACGCTCATCTTCACAATGGGCATATTTCATTAACACAAAATAAGCTTCCTTATCACTGTGAATTAAAATATCTTTAAACGGTACCGGATCACTGTAAACAATATCCCCGCTGTCCTGAGAGGAAGAATATCCGGTTTGATTAATCAAAGATGCAACACCCAATCCACCACATACAATTACCACACATAACACAGCGATCATTGCCTTAGCAGTCATAAACGACGAGAACGAAAATGATGGTTTAAATTCCGCGCCGATGAACGGTACAGTGTGACTGTTTTCAAGCGATTGATAAATAAACGGCAGTAAAATTCCGAAAGCCTCTTCGCGAAAATCCAGTTTGATTTGATTTTCCTGTTCGTATGCCTGTATTTCTTCTTTCAATTTTTGCTTTGCACTGCTCAATCGACTTTTCACTGTTCCTTCGGGAACCTGCAAAATATCAGCGATTTCCTTAATCGAACATTGCTCATAATACATCAGTACCAAAGCTTCACGATAAATCAACGGAAGCTTTTTCAACAGTTGTTCCAATACAACAGTATCACTCATCCGTCTCATATGATCCGATGGTAAAAACTCACTGCGCTCTTCCTCTTTCGATAATAAATATTCTTTTTGTTCCACATCCATTGTAACTGCCTTTCGCTTTCGGAAAATGCGATTACATTTACTAATAACAATGCGATTTAACCACAGCTTAAAATATTTAGCATCCCTTAACTTATTGATAGATTTATGTATTTCAATCATTGTTTCCTGTGCAGCATCTTTTGCGTCTGCTTCATGATGAGTGATCGCCAGCGCAATATAAAAAACTTTAGGATACCATTCCTCATAAAATGCCTGGAAAGATTCCTCATCTTTATTTTGAATCTTCACGATCCAATGCTCTATCTGTTCCTGATTAAAATCCATACTATCACTCCTATTATTCATAATACTAAAAAGTAAACAAAAATTCAACCTTATTTTTAACTTTAAATAATTAAATTGAAAAAAATATAAAAAAATCCCAATTATTACCGCAAATAACAAAACAAATAACAAATTTTATTTATGTAACAGGCATTAAACAAAAAAAAAAGCCTCTTTTTCAATCAGAAGATTCTGTTTGATAAAAGAGGCCATTACTACTAGCGAGGCTGCGGAGTTGGTACCGCTGTGCCTAAAGAATTACGCTCATTAACAATCGCATCCCAAGTCTTACTGCCGATCACACCGTCAATCGTCAAATCATACAAATACTGGAACATTTGTACAGCGGTGGTAGTTCGCGGGCCGAACATTCCGTCTACGGGAATCGGGCGAAGGCACTGGTTCGCTGCGGCAATCTCATTCAGATATTCCTGCATTTTGAACACACCGATACCGGTATCTCCTGATGACAGATAGAAACGATTGCTGGCAACCGGGAAATTCGTAATTACACCGAGTTCACGAAGCTTATTCACAATCGCATCCCATGTGTTATTACCGATAACTCCGTCTACCGGTAAACCGGCAAAGCGCTGAAATTCACTGACCGCCTGCATAGTGCGAGTGCCGTAAACACCATCTTGAAGGTTTCTTGTTTGAATTAACCCTCGTTCTTGAAATACATTTAAATACGCCTGCATCTTATTGACTGAAATACCAATATCTCCTTGTTTTAAAACACTGCTTGTATACATATCCATCCTCCTTTCTCTAACAGTATATGAGGAGATAAAAAAACGCTCTGTTTCGTTAGCCCAAACAAAGAAAAAAAGCAATTCTGACTTTATCCAGAAATTGCCTTTAATAACCATTGATAATATGCGGGTTCATGCAGAAACAGCTGTTGCTTACGGAGTTTAATTTCTTGATGATTCAATAAATCAAAGAACGTACAATGAGCTTTTTTGTGAGTAAGGCAATCGCTGATTTCAGTAATTTTTATTTTACCGATTGTCACCACTTCTTCATTGGGCTTCCAAAGATGCGGTATTTGATTACATAAATAAACATCGGCCAATTCTCGATCGACACCGCAGGAAATCATGACTTCCTCATAATAAGTGCCAAGATACTGCAAATCAGCTTCAGCTGCTGAAATGCCAAGTTCCTCTTCACATTCACGCAAACAGGCAGACAGCGCTGTTTCATCAGGATCAATATGTCCAGCACAAGTGATATCGAAACCTAACGGAAATGCCTCTTTATCGGCACAGCGCTGTTGAAAGTACAAACACTCACCATCACTGAACCAAAGATGGACAACACGATGCCGCAACCCCTGCATATGCACTTGCTTGCGCTCTTTGGCATATAATAGCCGTCCGTATTCATCATAAACATTGATTAATTCTTTCTCATCATTTATTCTCATTGTAATTCTTCCGTTTCATTATTAAAACCATCGTTTTGTATGATAAACCTGTTCATAAATCAAATCAATATAATGATTAATTTTTTTATCGGTAATTTTATCATGATTCATCATTAAACGAAGCGGTAACGGCTCATGTTCGTTATGAAAAGCTCCTTGATAATAAGGCACATCTCCATAATAAGAATATCCCATGCGCTCATAAAAGCCGATTCTGCGTTTAGTGATTTGAGTAGAAACCGGTTCAACCTCAAAAATCAGCGGTCTTTTATCTAATGCCTCATAAGCCTGAAACAGCTTTTTGCCGATTCCCTTGTTGCGATACTCCTCTTTTACTGCCAAATGCTCACCGAAGCGGATTTCACCTAAATCCCATACAGCGAGAAATGCACACAGCTCATTATTTTCACACCAACCGTAAACCGCATATTGCGAAAGCTGAAACAAATCCCTCTGTGCTTGTTTGTCTCTTCGCTCACTGTAAGGAAATGCCTGTTCCATAATCGCATAAACGCTGTCAAATGATGATATATCTAATTTTATGAACATAAATTCTCCTAATTAAAGCGCATTCGATACGAACAACGCTGACATAACGGATCAACGATCTTCCCTTGTTGAAAACCGTCTGTGATCTGCTTAGTCTTTTCTTTTTCAAGTATTGAAGCGAACGATTCCGCAAAAATATTGCCTAAGCAGCAAGCTCCTGCTGCGTCCAAACAGCAAGGCACAACACTTCCATCACATAATATCGCGCATTGCCTCCGCATGCCGTAGCAAGATCCGTTTACCGCTAACGGTGAATGGGACAGCGAAGGCCAAGTGAATTGTTCTTCCATATGTAAAAAGCGTCGCTCTGCCAGTTTTTGCCGACTTTGCATATCGATGCGCACATTATAATGATCTGCAATGACCTTCAGCATTTGCTTTGTCGCTTGATCAAACTCTTTGTGCTTACGATTCCAAAATCGATAACTGATATATACGCCCCGCTGTGCTAAAATATCCCCATAATACAGACAATCTGTAAGATAATCGGGAAATTGCCCGTTTAAGTCTGCATGCAGAGAGAGGTTTACTTGCCTTACATATTCGGCAATATGCGTATATTGTTTAGGGAGTAAAGTCGCATTGGTTGTTAGATTCACATAAAAGCCTTTTTCATGCGCAATCCGCAAAAGCTCCGGAAAGCTTGGATGTAACAGCGGTTCACCCAACACATGCAAATAGATAAACTTACAGAATGGTGCAATTTCATCTAAAATATGAGCAAAGTCTTCCGTATTCATAAACTGCTGCACTCGCTTAGCGCTGCTGCAAAACGGACAATGCAGATTACACGCATTTGTGATTTCAATATAGACCTTCTTAAAGCGCATTCAAAGCTATGCTTCCTTTTTCGGCAATAAAAGATTTAATATAATACCGACAAATGCCGATAATGCCGTACCTGATAATGTAGCAGATTGACCGAGCGGCAAAACGGCACCGCCTAAACCGATGACCAGCATTGCACTGGCGATAATCAAATTACGCTGCTTACCGAAATCTACCTTATTATCCACAAGTACACGCAGACCGTTTGATGCGATTACACCGTACAACAGAATACTCATACCGCCCAATACACAAGAAGGAATTGTGGAAATTAATGCGGATACCTTACCGATGCAGGAAAGCATAATCGCTATTACAGCTGCCCCTGCTGTTACATATACACTTGAAATTTTAGTCATTCCGATCACACCGGTATTTTCACCGTAGGTCGTATTTGCCGGACCACCGATCAAGGCAGAAACCGTTGTTGCGACACCGTCACCCATCAAGGTTTTATCTAGTCCCGGATTCTTTAAAAAGTTGCGACCGCAAATTTTTCCCAAAACCGTATGATCACCGATATGCTCGGAAATCGTAACCAGTGCCACCGGCAGAATTGCCCATGTCTCCGGTCCGAAATAAAAATGATAGGTTGAAAATTCACCCAACGCAAACGGCAGGATAAATTCCGGCAAAGCGAACCATTTTGCATCCGCAACTGCAGCGAAATCCACTAAACCAAAGCACAGTGCCGCAATATAACCAATAATAATCGCACATAAGAATGGGATAATCTTCAAAAAGCCTTTTGCCTTCGTACTTATAAATGCAGCGACCATAAAAGTAAGTAAAGCTACTAACATTTGACGAACATCTCCGTCAACCACAAAACCGGCATTGGTAACGGCATTCGCTGCCAACCCTAAACCGATTACGGCAATCATCGGACCGATGACAATCGGCGGCAACAGCTTATCAATCCAATCCTTACCGATCCCTTTAATGATCAATGCGACAATTACATAGATAATACCGATCAGCATTAAACCGGTCTGCGCTGCGGATACATCTCCCGACATCGCAGATACCGCAAGCTGCACAGCGGTGATATAGGCAAAGGAAGAACCAAGATAAACTGGCACCTTTCCTTTGGTAATACCGGTATAAATTAAAGTTCCGATACCGCTCGCAAACAAAGCAACCGATACGGGAAAACCAGTGATCATCGGCACAAGAATCGTTGCGCCGAACATCGCAAATACATGTTGAAACGATAATAGGCACCATTTTAACGGTTCCGGACGTTCATTCACATCAAGAATCATACCGTTTGCCTTTTCAGCTTCAGCCTGCAAAATTATTTCTTCGTTATTCTGTTCCATAATTAGCTCCTTCTAAGAACAGGCAAAAACAGGTCACTCGACCTGTTTTCTTAAGCCTGAACCTGTATTATTTTATCATAAATAAATACATATGAATAGTATGGACGATAAATAAAATATGATCAACGTTCCTTTGCCACCCATTTACTGATTTCATTTACAAGAATCACACTGAATGAAAGCGCAAACACAATGAACCATGAAGAAAGCGGCAATGCAACAGTCTTCAACAATACTTGAAAAAGCGGAAGCTGTGATACCATAATTTGTAGGAATATGCTGAATACCAGTGTTAAAACCAGCCATTTATTTTTTAAGATTCCGACTTGAAATAAAGAATGCGTGCGCGAACGTAAATTTAAGGCATGGAGCAGTTGTGAAATCGATAATACCATAAAAGCCATAGTCTGCGCACATGCGACAGAGGTATTCAAGCCGTAACGGAAAGCAACCAAGGTAATTGTACCGATCAACATACCGTTCAGGATTGTAAAGATAAAGCCGCCATGTCCGAATAAGCTTTCCTTAGAATCACGCGGTTTTTCTTCCATAATAAAGCGATCTTTGGGGTCCACGCCTAGTGCCAATGCCGGAAATGCATCGGTTACAAGATTCACCCATAAAATCTGAATGGCACTTAAGGTTGCGGCAACATTCGGCATTAATACGATTGCCAAGAATAACGCCATGATTTCACCGAGATTGCAGCTTAATAAATACAGTACCGCCTTTTGAATATTCGCATAAATATTTCTTCCTTCTTCCACTGCTGTCACAATCGTTGCGAAATTATCATCTGCCAAAATCATATCACTGGCTTGTTTGCACACATCAGTACCGTTTTGTCCCATTGCGATTCCGATATCGGCGTTTTTCAAAGAAGGCGCATCATTGACTCCGTCACCGCTCATAGCGACTACCTTGTCGTTGCGCTTAAAGGCAGATACGATACGCACCTTATGTTCGGGAGTTACCCGGGCAAATACACGTGTTGTATTTACTTTTTCGCATAATTTATCATCACTGATTTCATCTAATTCCCGACCTGTCATCACCTGCTCTTCGCTTTTCGCAATATTAAGCTGCCTTGCGATTGCTAAAGCCGTCAACGGATGATCGCCAGTAATCATCGCAACCTCAATGCCTGCTTTATGACAAGTTGCTATTGCCGCCTTCGCTTCTTCTCTGGGCGGATCGATCAATCCGACTAAGCCGATAAAAGTCATTTCACTTTCAAGATTGTTCGGATGAGGATCGTTCAAACGACGATAAGCGAGCGCCAACACACGCAATGCAGAGGAAGACATCTTTTTCGCAGCCTCTTGAATACGCCCCTTTTCATAAGCATTTAGTTTTACAATCTGCGTTCCTGATTTAATATGAGTACAGCTGTCCAGCACACGTTCCAAGGCTCCCTTAGTATAGGCATAATACGCATTTTGAAATTGATGCACGGTAGTCATCTTTTTTCGATTGCTGTCAAAAGCAAGCTCATTGATGCGAATGTAGCTGAGTTCCAAATCATTTTTATTCATGCCGTTATTTTGCGCAAAGGATACCAGCGCTGTTTCCGTCGGTTCTCCGAGCATTTCATCTTTTTGAACTGTCGTATTATTACAAAGCACTACGGCATGAAGCATTTCCTTATCCGGATGATCAAAGCCTTCCGCAGTCCAGCAGGATACCACATTCATTTTATTCTGTGTCAAGGTCCCTGTTTTATCACTGCATATCACACTGACAGACCCTAAAGTTTCCACCGCATGAAGCTTACGCACGATGGCATTGTTTTTAGACATAACCTGTACACCCATCGCCAATACAATCGTAACAACTGCCGGTAAACCTTCAGGAATTGCCGCAACCGCTAATGAAATAGACAGCAGTAACATATCCAGCAGATTTCTTCCCTGAATTAATGATACCGCAAACATCACAATACAAACACTCAGGCAAATAATTCCCAACACTTTAGATAAATGAGCCAAACGCACCTGAAGCGGTGTCATTTCTTCCTTTGATTCATTTAACATAGCCGCAATCTTACCGACTTGAGAATCCATTCCCGTTCGCACTACAATTCCTCTGGCTTTCCCATATGTAACATAGGTAGACATAAAAACCATATTGCGCTGATCGGCAATCGGCATTTCTTCATGATAAATGCACTCGGCATCTTTTTCTACCGCTTCACTTTCTCCTGTCAAGGTACTTTCCTCTACCTTTAAATTGCGACTTGCCAATAACCGCATATCGGCAGGAATATAGCGTCCGACCTCTAAGTCGACAATATCGCCGACAACAAGCTGAGATGCCTCTACCTCACGAATATAACCGTTTCTCACCACAAAAGCCTTCGGTGATGCCAATTTCTCTAATGCATCGATTGCTTTTTCGGCTTTATATTCTTGAATTAAACCGATAATCGCATTCATCACAATAACAAATAAAATAATAAAAGCATCAATAAGTTCATGCAGAAGTATTGAAACTGCCGATCCGGCGATTAGAATAATTACCATCGGGTCTTTGAACTGTTCCAAAAATAAAACAAGCAGTGATTTCTTTTTTTGTTTTTTTAATTCATTTGTACCATACATATTCCTTCTTTTACGTACTTCTTCATTACTTAAACCTTTATTGGGATCACTGCCTAATTCTTTTAACACTTCATAAGTATTTTTACGATAACTCATATCCATGTCCTCCTTACATAACACCGTATGTAATCTTGATTGATCCTATGACGCATTCGACAAAAGCACATAAAAAAGCACATGGACTCATGTGCTAATTGTATTGATTTGTCTTCTTATGAAGATGTAAAATATCATGAAGCAATTCACTTAATTCATTCTCAAACGAATCTTGATTCAATCCATTATCATAGGAAAGAAACATTTCAAAATAAATACGCTGATACTGCTTCTGACTTGTATTTCCGTAAATAACACTGCCGCTGTACGGATATAATATTTCACCGTCTTTCATATAAAAAGCTGTCGGAGTCAGGATTCCCTGCACAGTTCCCCAATCAATTACCGCAGGACTTTGAATGAACGAAATATCACGCTTGCGGCATTGTTCCTTAAAAGCTATTGCCTCTTTATTCGCTTCGCTCGGCATCGATACTAAGATATGAGAGATATGTTCGCGCTCACAGAAAGAAAACATACGATTTCTCATTGTTTCCAAAAACGGTGAAGCTCTTAAATAGGAATCATCGATGTAGATAAATTTCATAATTTAACGCTTAAAGAAACGTGGGATATTCCCTTCTTCTTCTTCATTATCGATGACCGGTTCCTGATAACGCGGAGTTTCGCTTTGTTTTACTGCCGCAGGAATCGACTGCGGTTGAGCAAAGCTTGCAGTTGCGGTTGCTTTCGGAACCGCTTTGATAATATTTTCCTTAGGCTGATCAAAGCCGGTCGCAATTACGGTTACGATAATAGAATCGCCGAGCTTTTCGTTAATCGCAACACCGAAGATCGCATCAATATCATTTCCGGCTGCCTCTCTTACCAACGCCATTGCATCTTCGGCATCAAACAGCGTGATACTTTCTCCGCCGGTAATATTCACAATCGCATTTCGTGCGCCGGTAATCTGTGCTTCCAAAAGCGGTGACTGTATTGCTTTTTCTGCTGCAGCACGCGCCTTGTCTTCACCTTCTGCCATACCGATACCGATTAAGGCACTTCCCTGATTTTCCATAATTGTTTTCACATCGGCAAAGTCTAAGTTAATTAGAGCCGGTACAGCAATCAAGTCAGTAATTGTTTGAACACCTTGGCGCAATACATTATCAGCTGCTTGGAACGCTTCTACCAACGGCTTTCTGCCGATCACTTCAATCAAATTATTATTGGAAACGATAATCATAGAATCTACGTATTCACGAAGTTCTGCAAGACCGCTGTCCGCAGACAACAGACGTTTTTTTCCTTCAAAGGTAAACGGCTTTGTAACAATCGCAACCGTTAATGCCCCTTCTTCTTTCGCAATCTTCGCAAATAACGGAGCTGCACCAGTTCCGGTACCGCCGCCTAATCCGGCTGTGATAAATACCATGTCACTGCCTTTGATTGCTTCTCTGATTTCGCTTTCGTTTTCTTGTGCGGCACGACGTCCCACTTCAGGATCGGCACCTGCTCCCAAACCTTTGGTAATTTCTCTGCCTAAAATGATTTTATTTTCAACGGGAGATTGATTCAGTACTTGAAGATCGGTGTTCGCTACATAAAATTCAACACCCTTGACACCTTCGGAAACCATGCGATTTACCGCATTGCAGCCACCGCCGCCGATCCCGAATACTTTAATTTTAGCCACCTGTTCAAATTGTAAATCACTCATATTTACTCTTTCCTCGCTCTCTTATCTATTTGTCGCTTAACAGCATACTCTTAAGTTTTTTGGTAAAGCCGCTTTCATCATCTACAGTTGTTTTATTCGCGCACTCTACTGATTTTTCTACATCTCGCTGGTCGCAGCTTGTGCGCTCATCCTTCCGCACCGCAAGCTGTGATTTCCAGTTATAGAATAGACCTAAGCAAGTAACCAAACCACAATCTCTTGCCCCGATGGTTTGAGGAACATATACTTGAGATTGCGCATTCAATTCCCTGGCCATTTTTTCAATTTCTTGAATTTCTAAGCCTTCTCCGGTTAAGATATAGCGTACATTACCACTGTCTATAATCGGCTGACATGTTTCATTAATCAATTTGATCCATTCATTGATCGGATCTATCACACATTTATAGACATCGCGTTCACTGATCTGCCGAGATGTCCCCGCTTCCGACCAAATATATACCGTGGAATCACCGACTTCTTTTTCTTCCAATGCACAAGTATTTTGAATTAAGCGAAACCCTACATCAATCGGAAGATTATACTTATCCTTCAATGGTGACAACCAATTTCCGTATCCGCTGTCCAATACTTCACAGTTTACAAGTTTACCATGCGTAAATAAAGAAAGTGTTGTATTTTGTCGTTCCAAATCAATTAAGACCACATATTTATCCACAGTCTGTTCAAAGATTGCAGCTTCTTCGGCAATCGCATAGGAATCTAAACAAATGTCAATGATTTCCAATCCCGACTTTTCCGCACAGCGTGCATAAGAATAGACTATTTCTTTATTGGCGAACAACAAGTCAATATTCATCGTTAATACGTCACATACCTCATTTAAAGGCATCTTTCGTGAAGTAATACCATTTGTTATGTATTTAATACAGCCGATATTTACAAGCTCTAAATCTTGATCAGGCTTATATGAAATCGCTTCATTGATACCGCCTTGGATATGTGATAAACGAACACGCTTACTGCCGTCTTCAACAAAAACATTTACTTTTTTATTAAAACGAGTAACATCGATCGATGGTATTGCCAACAATACTCTCTCAATTCGATATCCCAACACAGTAGAGGCATTTTGTACCGCCTTCATCACCGCATTTACAATATTTTGTTCGTCAACAACAACCTTGTTGATAATACCAGTTGTTTTTACTCGCTCGACACGCAATATATTGAATCTTGTCTCATGAAATTCACCGACGACAAGTCGTACTTCATGATCCGCAATTTCCAGTGCCGCGAATATTTGTTTGCGCTTCATAAGGTTTAAACCCCCTTACATCACTTTTATCTATATAATAATACCATAATTTAAAGACTTTAAAAACACCTAAATAAAAAAAGAAAGCTTTTTTTCACTTTTTCTTTAGTCAACAGGCTTTGTATACCCTGTTTCATCAAAAAAAGGGTAATCATTTTTCATGATTACCCGTTATGCTCATCATCGTTTTCATCAAACAAATGCTGTTCATCATCATAAGGCTTCATATGAAGAGTATGCTCTGCATTCATCGGTTCATATTTCCACGAATCGAAAGGTTCAACTTCTTCTTCAAGTTTCTCCTCATGCTTCGTTGCTCGTGCTTCTTTTGTCTTCTTTGAAGTCGGCTCGATTACAGCCTTACGCTTTTTCTTTTTCAGTATCAGAACCAGCAATAATAACACCAGTGTAAGCACATTTGTTCCTGCCAGAACGATCAAAACAATCATTCTTAGCTTCATATCTTCATTTAACTGATCATAATCAGTTTGCTTCACCGCAGCCTGATCACTGTAAAGCTGTAATGTATTTTCGCTTTTCTCATAAAGGTAATAATGCATTTTCCCTCGATCATCCATCAAATACAACAGCACGTAATTTTCAAACTCTTTATCCTGAAATATCCATCCGTTGAACTTAAGTGAATCTACTTCAACTTCACCGAAAAGCATACCTGTACGCGTATGTAATTCCTTAGGGATATCAATGATCGCAACCTGACGCCCTAATAACGCGATCGGCTTGTACAGCGATGTGATCATTTTACTACCTTCATCATATAGATAAAAATTCTTTTCGTTCTTATCGTCAATCATATAAATAATAGTAAGATTAGACAGATTACTGTGCCATGCTTCTACATTCTTGCCTTCCAACGAAACCATTGTCTTCTCAAATGTATCAGGTATTTGTGCATCACCGGTATTTTTCACAACACCCAGCTTTTTGCCGTTATACTGAACAAATACATCCGGTGATTCATCAACCATTGCCTTTATCATATATTTTTTTACGGTTCCGTCTTCAGCTGTTACACTGATCGTTATTTCGTTGTTTCCCGGTTTCAAAGATATTTCTCCGGTACCGCTGACAGTCGCCGATTCATCTTGCGCAACTGCCTGTACGGTCAGTGAAGTAACATTTTTTTCCAAAACTACTGTATAATTTGTTTTATCAGATGAAAATTCAGGAGACAGTGTTCCTTTTGATATACTTAATGATTTTAAATCGGCATTACTTGATTTTGGTTCTTCAGGTGTCTCTTGATTGATATCTGGTGTCTCATAGGTCGGAGTATTATAGGATGGAGAATTATCTCCATTGCCTGAATAATCACCGTTTCCCGTGTTACCACCGCTGTTATCAGGGGGACTTACCGGTGCTGTGATATTCACGGTGGTACTTCCCAATGTAACTCCGCTTGCATCTTTCATTTCAGCAACATCTGTCGCATCTCCAGTCACAAAAGTTATTGTAGCAGTTCCAGCACTGCCTGCTTTAGCTGTGGCAGTCAATGTTTTTCCACGATCACACCAATTATCATTACTGATTAGCGATGCATTAGACGCAGAAACATTAACGCTTCCTTCAATATTACCACACGTCGCCGTCGCAGTAAATGTATCACCAGGAGCGACACTGACTGCTTTAATCGTTAAAGCTGTAAACAAGAACAATCCCATTGAAACAATACATAATTGGTTCAATCGCTTTTCCATTCTGTTAAATTCCTTTCTAGTTTAGTAATTGAATCCCTAAAATATGATTTTTTATCATTACATAATCCATAGAAGATATTTTTCCATCCTTATTCACATCAGCCGCCTTAGCACTAGATCCCTTTAATGTACTGATTTTCAAAATATGGTTTTTTATCAATACATAATCCATAGAACTGATTTTATTATCCCCGTTCACATCCCCCGGCTTATAAGTTTCCTCGGGCTGTTCAGGTTTTGGCGCAGTACCACCGCTTGTGCCACTATTGTTGCTGTTACCATTATTATAGGGAAGCAACTTCACATATTCACCGGAAACATATCCGTACATTTTGTTAAAATCATAAACATAAGTTCCCTGTGTACTGCTTGTGCGATCGTTATTTAAAGTCGGATCGCTTTGAATTTTGTACCAAACATTATTATTGTTAATACTCTGTCCCGTTACCTTTTCTTTGATCAATACCGGGTAGTTTCCGATATTTTTCGTATTATACAAAGCTACAGAAGAGCTATTGGCATCTTTTCTGATCTGTAGATTTGTCATTTTTTCAACAATTCCAATTTGATATTTGCCGTAATCCTTTTTGTTATTCTTTTGCGATACGATATTGGCAATCGCCGCTGCTTTTTCACCCCAATAAGGATCTGATGCATATTTGACATTCATACCGCTTCCCTTATCGCCTAAATGTCCGCCGTAATAACGCCCTGAATAATCCTTAGGGTCCAAATATCCGTCTGAGATAAAATCTCTGGCATGATGCGCTACACTGTCCGCCGGTGTATTGTATTTATTAGCATTACCGCCCGGATTATAATCAGTTGCATTATGACCGAAGATATTATTTTTTTCATTGGCAATTTTGCTGGTTCCCCACGCAGATTCATTTGCCGCAACTCCATACATCAACAGTGCATTCGCCCCGTATTTATTCTGATTGCTGATAAAAGCCGAGCCGAGATTGAGCATCTTGCTGTCAAAATCAACCATTCCTTTGGTATAGTTATCTAACTGCTGTGCCGTAAAATCTGTTTTACTGCGGTGTGATAAAAATTGAAAATAATTATAATACGGGTCATCAGGATTAATAGAATGCTCATACGTATTCTTTTTATAATCGTCGATCATCTTTTCATAAGAAGTATAAAAATAATGTCCATCATAACTAAAATATACGACATTGGATTTCATATAATCCGGTTTTAAACCGACATTGATTGCACTGGAATAATACGGTGAAGTCAAATCCACATGGATATAATGACGAATGATTCCGTTTTCTACACGATAAAAACCTACATATACATCATCGCCATAATCACGGACGATGACCTCTCCGGCATTCACACAACCTTCAACACCTGCCATACGAAATTTTATCTTACTTTTATCTGTGGAACAGTAGCCTAAAAAAGCTGCATCAGCACCTGTTGAACCGTTGATATAACCAGTATAGCCGGTTAAAGTTTCTGTATAAGTCGTATTTTGATTTGATGGCTTGGTATGGAAATCAACTACGCCGTATTTAATTTTAGAATAGTCTGTTTTCGCAACCACTTTGGTACCACCCGCTGTTCGCAGCATTCTGCGACGGTTTACGCTTGCGGCTGCATCTTCATAATTATCAAAAGATGCAATCGTTGTTTCCTCATTACCAAAAGTCAGGACAACATCAAAAGAATCGGCACTCTCCATCTTTTCCTGTTCTAGTTCCTGTGGATCCACCTCAGGTACTTTAATCATTGTTATATTTCCGTCCGCATCCATTGCTGGATATTCATAATATTCCCCGTCACTGTTCAGTAAATCGTTCTCTGTATTTGATTGAAATTCATCCTGTTCACTTGCATTCACTGCAACCGAAACATTCATACCTAAACAAGAGATAAGGAATAACATTAATATTTTTTGCATTTTCATGACAATCCCTCTTATCTTTATTTCTTTTCAGATACGGTATCATTATAACCCACATTTTCAAAAAAAGCAATTTTTAAAATGTATTCCCAGTATTTACATTCTGCTTTTGTGACAGATGATGATACGGATTTTTATTTAGTCGTGAATTTCAATAAAAAAAATCACTGTTTCTCTTCTTTTCACATATTAATTCAAGCATTTATACATTCAAATCATATGCAATAAATCAAACATCATTTAGATAATCACACATGATTGATCGATAAAAAGTATTAAAAATCATATACAAGCGTACTAATTCACAGCCAGATACATCTTTTCAAAGGTTTTAAAACTTTTTTCTTGTAATTTCTTAAAAGAAATGCTATCATATATAAGCAAATGTGCTTTTTAAGATTATAAAGGAGGTATATGATATGTCTAAAGTCTGTGCAATTACAGGTAAGGGACCTTTATCAGGTAACAGACGTTCTCACTCTATGCGTGCAAATCGCCGTAAATGGAATGTCAATTTACAAAAGGTGAAAGTTGTCGTTGACGGCAAGCCTCAAACGCTGCGCATCAGTGCTCGCGCTTTAAAAACACTGAAAGCAAAAAATGCAATTTAATGCGAAGTGAAACAGGGATCCCCTGTTTTTTTCTTTGCTTATTTAATTTTTTATTATTATATTAACAAATGTAAGGCAAAATAACAGATTATTCTACTACTTCAAGCCTGCTGCCGATAAAAAAGGATTCCTTCTGAATCCTTCCAGTTTATACAATTGTTAAAAAGCTGACTCGGCATCCTCACATTGAAATACGATCACACTTCCTTCATGAATGGTTATTTCTGCATATTCATCAATGATTTCATTAGATATTGGATAAATATCATGAGGTGTTATCGTGCGATGATCTAACGGGTATGCCACTCCCGATTCGCTGATCACAGTTTTTTCTAAAGCGAGAAATGACAAATAAGAAAAACGATGCGGCAGTTGATAACTGCCTTTTTGTAATTTCATGATAATATGATGTTCATCCATAAGAATTAACGGCAAATCACGATGCATTAACAAATAAAGATTGGCTGTTGTATGATCGATTCGCCCGCCTAACGCACCATATAAAATAATTTCATCATACCCATGCTCCAACGCATAGTAAATCCCCTTTTCACTGTCTGTTTCATCTTTATGTGTTGGAAGTTCCGTAAGCGGACAATGCGCCGCAATCTCCGCTTTTTCCTCATCACTTACCGAATCAAAATCACCGATTGCACATTGAAGCGGCAGCTGTTGTCGAACGGCAATCAGCGCTCCGCGATCAATCCCCACATAATCACAATCGGGAATCTTTTCGATTTTTTTACTCATTGCCGCTATGAGCATAATACGCTTGCTCATAATAAAGAATCGATTGCCTTTACTATATCACGGCGAAACACATAACTCCCTGCCACTAAAGTATCACAACCGGCTGCGATTGCTTGTTTACCGGTTTCTTCGTTGATACCGCCGTCTATTTGAATACGTGTTGTCAGTTGTCGTTGCTCTATTTCATGACGAAGCACCTTAACTTTATCAAGCATATCCGCCATGAACGCCTGACCCCCAAATCCCGGTTCTACGCTCATAATCAAAACCAAATCCATATGATCCAAATGCGGTAACAGCTCATTAATAGAAGTATTTGGTTTCACACTGACTCCGACCTTAACCTGTCGGCTTCGGATCTCTTTACATAAAGCTAAACACGCTTCTATATTCTCACAGGTTTCTAAATGAAATGTGATTAAATCGGCACCTGCATCAATAAACCATTTGGATACTGTCGCTGGATCGGATACCATTAAATGAACATCCATAAACAACTCACTTGCTTTTTTAAAACCTTTTAATAAATCAGGACCGAATGTCAGATTCGGCACAAAATGACCGTCCATCACATCAAAATGAAGCCACTTCGCTTTACTTTTTCGCAGTTCTTCAATCTGCCCGTTCATATCGGAATAATCTAATGATAACACAGATGGAGATATGATCAATTCCTGCATAATTTCCTCCTTAAATTATTATACTTCTATCTTCGTCGCTTTGTCTGTTGCATCATGGCGACCACTTCCTGATAATGTTGATAACGCTCAGCTGCTATTTTTCCTTGTTCTACTGCATTACGGACTGCACAATCAGGTTCATTGATATGAATGCAGTCACGAAACCGACAACCGTTCACATACGGTTTAAAATCCGGGATTGCTTCTGCCAGCTTCATCGGTTCCATATAGGAAAAATCCATAGCGGAAAAACCAGGTGTATCGGCGACCCATCCGCCCGCAATTTCATAAAGCTCACAATGCCTTGTAGTATGCTTACCTCTGCCAAGTGCCTTAGATATCTCCTGCGTTTGAAGACGAAAGCTTGGATCAATACGATTTAACAAAGAACTCTTGCCGGCTCCGCTCTGCCCTGTTAAAACTGTAATCTTATTCTTAAAGCAAGCGATTAATTCCTCACTCGCACTTTCTCGATTGCCGGTATATACTTGATATCCGCTGTTACGATATTGCTCGATTGCCTCATAGATCAGATCATCATCACCAATCAAATCGGTTTTGGTTACACACAAAATCGGAAGGATGTTATGATAAACGATCTGAAACAGCAAACGATCAATCAAAGTTGTTGAAAAATTCGGATCCTTGCATGACATAACAATCACAGCCTGATCTACATTTGCCACCGGGGGCCGCACCAGTTCATTATTTCGCGGCAATATTTTTTGAATGCCGCTTTGTTTTCCGAAATGCTCAATCTCAACCAGATCACCGACAATCGGTGATTTCCCTTTGCGCAGTTTTCCCATTGCGATACAAGAATATTTGGTATCGCCGCTCAGCACCAAATACTGATTCGAGATGATTTTTATAATTCGTCCTTTTTCCATATTAATAGTAATATAACGTGATCCAATTACTGGATCCGTCTTGCTTATATTCGGTTCCCTTCGGAGGATCCACTTCCACAACAACGCCGGTTTCAAGTGCTTTAATTTCTTCCTCGCTCATTCCTACTGTCGGGCGCTGATACAATACCACATAAACTCCGTACGATTCCAATTTTGCTTTTGCCGCTTCAATTTCTTCACCAATCAGATTGGGAATCGTCAAACTCGGTGCCTTAGCAACCTTAAAGAAAATTGTTACTTCTTTTTCGGGAGACAGCTTATCTCCAATTTTTGGACCGCTCTGTTCTAGTATCTCATCCGGTTGATTTTCGGCGGTCGCAACGGTCTCCTTTGATATAACCGCGAGCGGCAAAGCTTTTTTCAACTCTGCTTCAGCTTCCGCCAATGATTTTCCTTTAAAATCAGGCAAAACATAAAAGTTTCCTTTTGAGATCATCACTTGAATGCCGTCACGTCTTCTGACTTCACTGCCTTCTTTCGGATCACTGTCAAACACATGACCTGTTTCCGTGGCTTCGCTTAATTCTTCACTGAATATAATATCACTCTCTTGAAAACCGGCTTCCGTCAGTTTTAACAATGCCTCTTCTTTTGTTAAATCGGTAATGGAAGGCACCGGAATCAACGGGTCATAGGAAAAGAAATTAAATACTCCGCTGAAATACAGAATAATCGCCGTAATGATTGTGGCAATCAAAATCCCGAGGGTAATCCATAAACCCTTTTTAGAACCTTTTTTCTTCGTATCAACAATTTCTTCGACTACTTCGGCTTTTTTCTTGCCGCTTTCAGTAGGATAATTACCGGGTTCACGTACATTTACTGTCGGCTGTGCTTCCGTTTCGCTGAATACGAGCTTTGCGGTATTCGCATATTCCGGCATAAGGCACAGCTTTAAGTCATTCAGCATCTCTTGTGCCGTCTGATAACGCAGCTTGCGATTTTTCACTGTTGCCTTTATGATAATATTTTCAATCGTTTGCGGCAGTGTAGGATTGAAATCACGAATCCCGGGAACATCTTCCCGCAAATGCTTCATCGCAATTTGTACCGGATTTTCACCCTTAAACGGTACACTTCCGCTTAACAATTCATAAAATACAATGCCTAACGCATAAATATCTATTTGATTACTTGCCGGTTCTCCTCTGGTCGTTTCCGGCGCAAGGTAATGCGCACTGCCTAAAACCGCATCATTTTGCGTCAACTGTACGGCATCATGCGCCAATGCGATACCGAAATCAGTAATTTTTACTGTTCCGTCATCTTTAACCAAAACATTCTGCGGCTTAATATCACGATGAATAATTTGATTCTCATGTGCATGCTGGACTGCCGAGGTCAGCTGCATCATAATATCAACTGCTTCTCGTTTATCCAAAGCTCCGCGTTGCGAAATCAACTGCTTTAAGGTTCTTCCTCGTACATATTCCATTACTATATAATGTCTGCCTTCACTCTCCCCCACATCATATACATCAACAACATTGGGGTGATCCAGCTTACTGGCGGCATTTGCTTCACGTTGAAAGCGAAGTAAAGTAACCGGATCGCTTGACAGTTCACCGCGCAGAATCTTAATCGCAACCTCACGATTTAATATCGTATCAACCGCTAAGTAAACATCAGCCATGCCGCCCTCACCAAGAGAAGTAACAATCATATAGCGGTCTGAGATCATTTTATTCATAGAAATCACCGCCCTCATGTACTAAGACAATCACGCTGACATTATCATAACCGCCGGCACTTTTGGAAGCATTGATCAGCTCATGTACGATATGACGCACATCATTTTCCTTTTCTATAATATTCAGTATTTCTTCTTCTCTTACATAGCCGTGCAAGCCATCACTACAAATCAATAAACAGCGATAGCCTTCTTTGATCTTATTAATATCAATTTTCACATGATCCCAAATTCCCAAAGCATTCGTCAGCATATTGCGGTTTGGATGATGCTTGGCTTCTTCCTCGGTAATTTCTCCCGCCTTTAATAAATCACGTACAAAGGAATGATCCTCTGTTAAACAAATCAATTCGTGAGAATAAACGCCATAAATGCGGGAATCACCAACATTAAATATATAAGTCTGTTGATTGGCATAAATCACACCGACACAGGTAGTACCCATGCCTTTTTGTTCAGATGATTTCGCCGACTGCATAAAGATAAGATCATTGGCTTCCTGAATAATCGTCTTCAGCCAATGCTTGACATCAAGATCATCATGAAAGCTCTGTTTGCGAATAAAGCGCTCTTTCATATGAGCAACTGCCATATGAGAAGCTACATCTCCTGCCAAACCGCCGCCGATGCCGTCACATACCACTGCCAACAAATCCTTTGCATCATTCTCCACAATCACATAGCTGTCTTGATTTTGTTTTCGATGTAACCCTATATCACTTGCGCCGAATGCTTTTATCATCGTTGTACCTCCTTTTTCAAATGCTTAATGCGTAATTGACCGCATGCCGCATCAATATCACCGCCGTGTTCCTTACGAATCGTACAGCGAACATTTTGTTTCATCAACATATCATAAAAAACCATCGCATGTTCATGATCAACGCCCTGAAAGCCTTTTTCATCTACCGCATTATAAGGAATTAAATTCACATAGGCATTTAATCCTTTTATAAGCGAAGCTAGCTGCTTTGCACATGCTTTGGTATCGTTCACTCCTTTTAATAATATATATTCAAATGTTAAGCGCCGATTGTTTTCGTCGCAATACGCATGTATTGCCTGAAATAACTCACTCAGCGGATAAGCTTGATTGATCGGCATCAGTTGATTGCGCAGTTCATCATTCGGTGCATGAAGCGATATTGCTAAATTATATTGTACATGCTCCTTTGCAAACGCATAGATCTTCGGCACAACTCCGCATGTAGAAATCGTTATATGCCTTGCGCCGATACCCAAACCGCGATCATGATTGACAGTCGAAAGTGCATTCATCATATGTTCATAGTTATCAAAAGGCTCTCCGGTTCCCATAACAACAATATGAGAAAGCCGCTCACCCTTTTCATCCAAATATTTCTGTACATACATTATCTGCGCAACGATTTCTCCACTCATCAGATCACGCTGTTTCTTCGTTAAGCCGCTGGCACAAAATGCACATCCCATATTACAGCCAACCTGTGTCGTCACACAAACGCTGTTGCCGTAATCGAAGCGCATCAGTACGCTTTCAATCAAAGCACCGTCACTCAGGGCGAAAAGAAACTTTGTCGTACCGTCATGAGCAATTTGCATATCACGTAAAGAGAGCGGAGAGATGATAAATTCCCGCGCCAACTCTTCTCTTGTTTCTTTGGACAGATCACTCATCTCATCAATACCGGTTACCCGTTTGCGATACAGCCATTGAAAGATCTGATGTCCACGAAATTTTTTCCAACCTTTTGATAAAGCAAATTCCTGTATTTGTTCATAATTAAAATCGTACAAGCTTCTCATCTTATCACCGCATATTATTTTACCATAAACCGTTAGTCAAAACAAAGAATTCGCAAGGAATTCCTAAGAAATAAATCAAATGTCGGCATAAGTGTGAAAAAGCACGAAAATCATGATCACTGTTTCGGTTTTTAACAAGACGCTTAGGGGATATTTGATGATTCAAAACGATAATTTGAAAAAAAGAAAAAAAGTTATTGACAGATAAAAACTTAGATGGTATTATATTAAAGCGCTAAGATAGAAGGCGATAAAAAGCCTTGAAATACAGCGTTTCCAATCAGTTGGAGGTTTAGCTCAGTTGGGAGAGCGTCTGCCTTACAAGCAGAGGGTCGGGGGTTCGAGTCCCTCAACCTCCACCATTTTTTATGCCGACTTAGCTCAATTGGTAGAGCAACTGACTTGTAATCAGTAGGTTGTGGGTTCAATTCCTATAGTCGGCACCATTATTTTATTGATAGAATATGTGGAGAGGTAGCGAAGTGGCTAAACGCGGGTGACTGTAACTCATCTCCTTAGGGTTCGGCAGTTCGAATCTGCCCCTCTCCACCATCTTATCATTTGTGAAATTGGGGTATAGCCAAGTGGTAAGGCACCAGACTTTGACTCTGGCATCTCACTGGTTCGAATCCAGTTACCCCAGCCAATTTTTAAAACCAACTGACCCGTTAGCTCAGTTGGTAGAGCATTTGACTTTTAATCAAAGGGTCTGGCGTTCGAATCGCCAACGGGTCACCATATGCGAGTGTAGTTCAATGGTAGAACTTCAGCCTTCCAAGCTGACTACGTGAGTTCGATTCTCATCACTCGCTCCAATGACGTTTCTGTTCGAACTTTTATAGTTTGAACTTGAGATACATATCAATCCGTTCGGGTTGATTTTTTTGTGTTCACAAAGAAATTAAGCCAAGAAAGGATGGTGCATTTTATGATAAAGTTTACTACACAAGAGTTAGAAATGGAAAGTAATCTAAAACAACGTATCGAATTTATTTGTGAGTTTTGCCACACTACGCCAAAGATTATCAATGGTAGTATCAAACGTATCAATAATACTAATTTAAACTACCTAGAACCACATAAAATCATTATAAATAATACTACTTTTCTAGCATTTAATTACTCTACTGATATTTATGTAGGTAATTTAAACAAAAAGATTAAATTAGTGGAACTAGAAGATTACATAAAGAATATGGCTTAAAATAAGCAAATGATATTGACTTTTTCTCTTTAAAACCTTATCATATAAAACGAAAACAAGGGGAATTAACATACCAAATCTTGTTATCCTATCTAGTTTTAAAGCGACTATAGTGTTGATTTTCTTACTTTTAATATCTTCTTTAAGTCTTGGTATGGAATAACTATGATAACACCAATACTTGCCTTTATTTGTTGGTATGCAAAGGGAAAAGAAAAAATATCAATTATTATTAGTAGCATAATCCTTACTATAATGTTAATATCATCTTTTAGTATAGGAGTTGGGTATTTTTATTTTAAAAGTACAATTGATACTATTTTGTTTATAGGAACAATATTAGTGTTATATGTAAATCCTAAAAATAGTGTTTATAGTTTGTTAATAGCATTATTATTAGCTTTTGCATTTAGAATTTTAGTATAACACAAATTACAATTTGAAAGTGAGATGAAAATATGAATAATGAAGTTAAAAAAGTTATTGAAAAATTTAAAGAAGTAAAAAATATATTAAAAGATTTTTCTACTAAAGATAACGCAATAGAATATCTTGTTAATGAAACAAAACTATCAAAAGAAGAATGCTCTACTGCTTACGATATTATTATGAAAATTGAGGATTAAATTACAATTTCAAGAGGTGTTAGGAATGAGCAAATATGAGCCATTATGGAGATATTTAAAAGAAAACAAGAAAGATAGTTGTAAATTATCTTATGAAGAAATTAAAAATATTTTAGGATTTGATATAGACCATTCCTTTTTGACTTACAAAAAGGAATCTAAAGAATATGGATATGAAGTAGGTAAAATATCAATGAAAGAAAAGACAGTAATGTTCAATAAGATATAACTAAAAAATTACAATTTAGGGAGTTGAAAGTATATGAATAAAGAAGTATTACTATCCAATATAGATAGAATTCATACTACCGAAATGGGTATAGATAGAATTAAGAAAAATCTTAAATTAGATACTAATGATGTAGTTCTTTATTGCAAAAATAAAATTTTAGATAAAAATTGTAACATTTATAAGCAAGGTAAGAATTGGTATTGTGAAATTGATAATATAAAGATAACTATTAACTCATATAGTTATACAATTATTACAGCACATATTATTTGCTAAATTACAATTTAGGAGTGTGATATACATGTTTAATTTAAAAAGAGAAAAAGTAAAGAATAATATATTTTTAACTTTATCTATTATATCTGCATTTATATTTATTGCAGGAGTAATGTATACCATAATGGGTGAAGACAGTCCAGTTAAATTTATAATAAATGAAAGTCCAATAAAATTAGTAGTACCACCAGTATTAGTATTTTTTGTAACATTTTCTTTATATAGAAATAGTAAGAAAGCCATCAAAGAAAATACAAAGTAATTGCTAAATTACAACTTAACGATTAGAGGTGCAATTATGGATTATGAAAAATTAGAAATTGAAACAGCCTTTAAAGATGGAAATATGATTCCAATAGAATATACAGGATATGGAAAAAATGTATCTCCAGAATTTAAAATTAGAAATTTATCAACTAAAGCCAAAAGTCTAGTAATAATATTGGAAGATTTAAGCCACCCTATAAAGAATTTTACGCATTGGATTGCTTGGAATATTAAAGCAGAATCTATAATTCCAAAAAATATTGGTAATATTGATAATGTTGTGCAGGGTATTGCTTATGGCTTTCATAAATATGCAGGAGCAAAGCCACCAATATTTCAAAAACATAATTATAGATACACTATATACTCGTTAGATAATACTTTAGATCTATCATCTAATACTATGAAAAAGAAATTATTAAAAGCAATAGAAGGACATATTTTACAAAAAGGAACTATTACTGGTTATTTTAAAAAATAACAAATTACAATTTGAAAGAAGGTGGTAAATATGGCAAGATGGTGTAAAGAACATAAGAAAACAATAGGATAGACAATAATTTTAATAGGTATAGTTGTTGCCTGTGCAATAAACTTATTATGGTAAATTACAATTTATGCGAAAGCTGATAAAATTGATAAAAATCTATTCCATAAATACTTAAAACGTGGTATATTATTACTAGCAACGGAAGATTATATGTACTCTTTCGTTATTGGAAAAGAGTTGTAGATAACTACGACACTCGCTCCATTTGAAAATAACTTACGGACTGTAACAAGCTCGTAAGTTTTTATTTTATAAAAGGCTTAAAGTCCTCCTTCCCGGAAGGAGGACTTTTTGATATGGAATTTAAAACTATGGAAACATGAAAGCCGAATAATGAAATTTTGGACATTATAAAGACTCTACTTACAAATTGATACATTACTAAAAGACTACTAAATACTACTTAATATGTATTAAGGTTATTTCTATATTTTGGAATTAACCTTTTTAATTTTAATATATAAGAATAATCTTCTGATACTAAATTTTACTAATG
This sequence comes from bacterium c-19, assembly GCA_009917405.1. GTDB lineage: Bacteria > Bacillota_I > Bacilli_A > Erysipelotrichales > Erysipelotrichaceae > C-19. The sequence goes on from QZED01000017.1 coordinate 26,807, forward strand.
TTAATATATTAAAAAACCGCATAATTAAAAAAATATAAAAGAAATTAGGATAATAATATACAATATTTATAAAAAAATAACAAAGTTCGCAACTTATATGTAACTCGCTCCATTGAAAAGTAACTTACGAATATGAGTTTGTAAGTTACTTGTATGATCTGCCGTTAAAATATAAGCCAAAACAAATAAGATATACAAATACACTTCTCCAGCTTCTTGAATTTCCATTTTAATAAAATCAAAATCGTTTAAGTTCTTATTTTGAAAACAAATTATTTCATCTGTTCATATATAATTAACACTTTTACGAAAATAACAATTTTAGTTCACTATTTCGTTGATGTGACTTTTTTTTTAAGATACAATGACAATGTCATGATGTTAAAATTTGTGGGGGGGCTGATACTGTCGGTAATCCGCTTTTCAAGATCTTGCTTGAAAGAAAGGGGGAGGTACTATGATAATTCAGAGAAGAAACTTCATCGTTGTCAGGCAGTTGGAAGAAATCTTGGCAGCATATACAAGGACTTTGGACATTCATCGTTTAACTCCGATTTTAAATCAGCTTCAAGAGACGGGTCATCAATTTGAACCAAGTAAGATTGACAAGTTATTAAAAATGTATCACAGCATCCATGATACAGCGTTGGAGATCTATGATCTCCTATATCCTTCCATTCAAGAGGGATGTCAATCAAGCAGAGAGCGGCGACTTTACATACTGCATATGGGTATCATTTAATTTTTTAACCACAGTATCAAAATTCATTATGACGAAAAGGTGAAAAGTATGCACAGACATAATCAGCGTGCTTTCTCACCTTTTTTATTAATGCGCATTCTATTTTGTATGCCCTATTTTCATTATACGGATACTTGTGATAAAATAATGCAGAATAATTAAGAAAAGTATCAAGAAAGGATTAGTTATGAAAGCACTTTTTCCTTATTTAAAACCGTTTCGTAAGCAACTAATCATCGGTCCGTTATGTAAATGGATTGAGGCAATCCTTGAATTGATCTTGCCTACCATCATGGCATTCATGATCAATCAAGGTGTGATGAAACATGATCAAGGAGTTGTTTTTACTTACGGAATTATCATGCTGGTAATGGTATTTATCGGTTTCGGTTTTTCCCTTATCTGTCAATACAATGCGGCAATTGCGTCACAAGGTTTCGGCACGAATATGCGAAATCTGTTGTTTGAACGGATGATGCACTTCGCCTATGAAGATTTGGATCAATTCAATCACTCCACATTATTCATAAGAATTTCAAATGATGTCAATCAGCTGCAATTAGCTGTTGCGATGCTTATACGACTGGTGATCCGCTCCCCTTTTATCGTAATAGGAGCGATCATCATGGCAATGTTGCTGGATTTTAAATTATCATTAATTCTGATCGCAAGTGTTCCGTTGATCACAATAGTATTAATACTGTATATTAAATATACTACACCATTATATCAAACATATCAAAGAAAACTGGATCGCTTTTTAAATATACTAGAACAAAATCTTTCTGGCGTCCGAGTGATTCGCTCCTTTTTGTCACAGCGTAAAGAAAACGCACGCTTAGATGAAGCAGCTATGGAGTTACAAGCGCAAATGATTCGCGTAAGTCGCCTATCCGCATTACTGAATCCGATTACCGCACTGATTATTAATGGCGCTATCATTATTCTATTATGGAACGGAATACTTTCCCTGCCCGACGCCATTCCTGCTGGTACGTTAATTGCTTTTATTAACTATGCGACACAAATTTTACTGGCACTCGTTGCCGTATCTAATTTAATCGTGATCTTTACAAAGGCACAAGCCAGTGCCGAACGCGTCAATGAGCTATTGGCAATAAGCATCAAAGAAGAAAACGGTCATTTAACAACCATCAAAGATCCTGATACAGCGATACAGTGTGAGCATATGACCTTTACTTATGCAAATGCCGCTCATCCATCGCTTTACGATGTCACATTAAGCATTCAAGCAGGACAAAACATCGGTATTATAGGCGGTACCGGTAGCGGCAAATCTACCCTGGCTGCGGTATGGATGAGCCTTTACAACTGTTCTGATTTCTATTTATTCGGACGACATCCGATGGAATATGAAAAACAGTTTCGTCAAAGCCTGATCGCTCTTGTTCCTCAAAACAGTGAATTGTTCTCGGGAACACTGCGTGAAAATTTATTATTAAATGATCTAAGCGTTGACGACGAAACGCTTTGGAAAGCATTGGAAGACGCACAGGCTGCCGAGTTTATCTATCAAAAAGGCAAAGGATTAGAAATACCGATCGAAGCCGGCGGTAAAAATCTTTCCGGCGGACAAAGGCAGCGTATTGCGATTGCCCGAGGACTGCTGCGCAATGCAAAAATCACTATTTTTGATGATAGCTTCAGCGCCTTAGATTTTGAAACTGATGCTAAAGTGAGAAGTGCCTTAAAGCAATATCGCAATATGACCGCAATTATTATTTCACAGCGTGTCGCAACCTTATATCAATGCGATCAAATCCTCGTTTTAGATAACGGAAAGGTCGTTGGCTTTGATACCCATCAAGCACTGTATGACAGCTGCAATGTATATCGCGAAATCTGCGTATCTCAGCACTTCGGCAGGGAGGGCGCAGTATGAGTCAAAAAGTTGTTATTCAGCGGCTACTTCACTATTTAAAGCAAGATCGCAGTTATCTTTTGTGGGCCGCCTTCTTTGCGCTGACATCGGTTCTGGCAAGTCTGTATGCCCCATTATTAATCGGTGATTTGATTGACGCTGTCACTAACCGCAGTGATTATCATGAAATGCTGAAAAAGTTATTTTTGTTGATCGGACTTTATGGCTTTTACTCCCTCACCTCATGGATCATGATGCTTTTCAATAATCATATTGCCTTTACCTTCAGCTATAAGCTTAGAAAAGAACTCATCAAAAAGCTGGAAACACTGCCGATCAGCTTTTACGATACGCATGATCACGGCGATATTATGTCACGCTTTTCCAATGATATCGAATTAATTTCCGACGGTCTGATGCAGGCACTTTCCACTATATTAAGCGGTGCGGTAACGATTATCGCCGCGATTCTGTTTATGGTTCAGATCAATATACCGATGACTACCATTGTCATACTGTGTGCGCCCTTTACCTTTTTAGTCGGAAAAACGATTGCGGCGCATTCTCATAAATATTTCATCACGCAAGCCAATGACAGCGGAAAAATCAACGCATTTACTCAAGAAATGCTACAAGGGATTCACACATTAAAATTGTACGATCAAGAGGAAGATAAGATTCGGCAATTTCGAGCATTGAATGATCAGCTGTATGCATCAGGTAAACATTCACAATTTTACGGCTCACTTGTCAATCCTTCCACACGATTAGTCACAAACGGTGCTTATACAATCGTCGGTATCAGCGGAGCAATTTTAGCTTTTTTAGGCAAAATTACCCTAGGAAACATCTCCAGTTTTTTGCTTTATTCCAATACCTTCTCTAAACCGTTTAACGAAATCAGCGGTGTTATGACACAGCTACAGGCTGCGCTTGCCGGTGCACAGCGTGTTTTCGCATTATTTGATTTACCGCAGGAAGAAAGTACAGCTATGCAGACGATCGAGCACTGTCAAGGACATATTCAATTTCGTCATGTTTCATTCGGTTATGAAGAAAACCATTTGTTAATGCAAAATCTCTCCATCGATATACCGGCAGGAAGCCGTATTGCGATCGTCGGACGGACCGGAGCCGGAAAAACGACCTTAATCAATCTGTTATTACGCTTCTATGAAATCAACAGTGGAACAATTCTATTAGACGGAGTCGATATAAAGACACTTTCCAGAGATGAGCTGCGCAGTCATTTCGGTATGGTGCTTCAAGATACGTATTTAGGTGAGGATACCGTTCGTAATATCATTGCTTACGGTAAAAGCGACGCAAGTGATGAACAGATCATTCAGGCAGCGAAAGAAAGCGGTGCGCACGAATTTATCATCCGATTGCCGCAAGGATACCAAACATATCTGGGCAGCCATTCCCATCTTTCACAAGGACAGCGGCAGCTGCTGTCGATCACGAGAGTCATGTTAATGAATCCACAGATTTTGATTTTAGATGAAGCAACCTCTAATATGGATACACGCAGTGAAGCACATGTTAATGCTGCGATGGAAAAACTGATGCAGAATAAAACAAGCTTTGTCATTGCTCATCGCCTCTCTACTATAATCAACAGTGATGAAATACTTGTGATGGAACAAGGCAATATTATTGAGAAAGGGACACATGAGTCACTATTGAATGAAAATGGTGCTTATGCAGCTTTATATCAGAGTCAGTTTCAACTGCCAAAACATAAATCAAAATGAATAAATAAAAAGGAATGAACAAAGGCGTTCATTCCTTTTTATTGAGCTTATTCCCCACAAGCAATGCTTTCTTCAATTTTCAACTGTTGATCAAACAGTTGATATTCAGATTCCTGTAAACGAACCGAAATCAGACAAAGCAACTCTCTGACATCGGAATAGGTCGCGTTTAAGCGATCATAGGAAGTATTAATTCGCTTATTCTCTTTTCCGTTACCATCTGCCATATAATCGCTGACATTCAATAAAAATTCCTGTTCGAACGGTTGAGGCAGTTCGATATCGGTATCCCGTAATTCCTTCATAAAATGATTCCACAACACATTCAGTTCACCGATTTCTTTCATCACATCATCAATCTGGTCCTGTGAAATCGTCGGATACCACAGACTTCTTGCCTCTGTAGAATCCTCAACCAAATCATTCAAATGGTCTAAAATATAAGTAAAGCAAGAACAGAGCTTATTTCCGCTTTCAAGCGCTTCCTTCAACTCTTTTTGTTTATACTTGGCATCTGCAAGCTTTTTTTCCTGTTCACGAATCATATTCAAAACATCCGGTGACAGCATTTTGCGCTTAATCTCTAAAAGCTCCTGATAATTTTGGTCTAAATGATCATATGCTTTCAGTTCACTGATCAACAAGTTTTTCTGATGACTTAAATACTCTATATCATTTTGTTTCAGTTTATAATCTAAAGCGGCACGAAATGCCTCAGCCTTTTCTTTTTCCAAACGCAGTTCACCGCGCCCGTTCAACACAGAAAATAAGCGCTTCATCGAAATATTAGCCAAACGGCTTACATCTTCATTTTCCTTCACTACGGCACTCTTAAGGCGCTGTAGGGTCTGCTGTTCACGCTCTAGCTGTTCATTCAGCTGCTGTAGCTGTTTACGCAAATACTTTCCTCTGATTATACGATATTGATTTTCAATTAATTTTTGATCAATGCTTTTCATTTAATCTCACCTATCCCTTTCCAATATGACTACAATTCATTCATTTATTTTATTACGGTAGTTGTAAAATCCTTTGAGATATTCAAGCCTTCAAAAATCCAGCGAATCGTTATCGGATAACTCCCCGAAGCAATTTTATCCGTATTCAGCTTAAAGGTAGTTACCGCATTAACAATCGTTCCGTTGACAGACTGCTTTGTATCCTGATAAGAAACAGAAAAAGGGATGTTGCTGCCGTTCGTAAATTTAATACGCGGAACATTGACAGGATTTTGTTTATCATAAGAATATTTTAATTTTAACAATAATCCGTCTGATACAGGTTCACTGTCCATCGAAATATCCATCACATAGCTGATAAAGACATTGACATCTTTACTGATTGTCGTATTTTCATCGAATTCTGCCTGTAACGTAAACTTACAGTTCCCGGCAGGAAATTGATAGACGCTCTGTGCCATCACAAAAGAAGATAAATCCTTCATTTCCCCGCCGATTTGTTTTCCGTCCTGATATAACTTCACGCTTTTTAATTCGTGATGATTACGATTGATCGACCAGTTTAAATACACACTTGCATCATTTCCATATGTTCCCGTAAAATCAGTGATAACCGCTGCTGTTTCAATCGGTAGATCAGGCTCAGGCGGCTGAATCGGATCCTTATTCTCGCTTTTTTGTATCAGCATATATCCGCCGAAGCTGAGACTGACGATCAATAAAACTGTAAGCAGTCCGACAAACATTGCATTTTTACGAATATAAGTAATCAAGGCAGACATTCCTCCTTACTTATAAGTATTATACAATGGTTTATGCAGTTTTGCCATAGTTTCACAGCGCTTTATGGATATTTTCACAATTCATATTTGTTCAGATAAATTTCAACTGTATATTACAGTCTCACCTTTATCCTTTCTTAACCGCTGTTTCTGTCAATCGAAGCCTTTCTATTCGCAGTTAAATAGGAAAAATAAGCATAAAAAAGCATCGTCTGTGACGATGCCGTTTGCTTATTGTGCCGGTACTACAACACCGGAGAAAGTTTCATTGATATAATTTTGAATATCCTCACTCTTTAAAACCTCAACAAGTGCCTTTACTGCTTCATTATCCTTATTGGCTTCTGTAACCGCAACTACATTTGCGTAGGTTTTCGCAGCTTCATCATCCTTTTCCTCAGCACAGATCAGCTTATCGGTGATTTTCGCATCTAATGCATAATTACCGTTTACAACAGCGAATTTCACATCAGCCAATTTGTTAGGAATTTGTGCCGCTTCCATTTCAAACAGCTCAATATCCTTTGCCTTTGATTCAATATCCTTTACGGTAGCGTTGACACCGACACCTTCTTTTAACTTAATAATGCCGTATTTTTCAAGCAACAGTAATGCACGTGCTTCATTGGTCGCATCATTCGGTACGGCAATCTTATCACCGTCTGCTACATCATCAGCTGAAATTTCCTTTTTGCCGTTTGGATTTTCTGCGTAAATACCGAGCGGCTCAAAGTGAATTGAACCGACACTGATTAAATAACCGTCCTTGCCGCTCTCATAGCCTGCATCCGCATTGTACTGATCCAAATACGGCTGATGCTGGAAATAATTCGCATCTAAGGAACCGTCGCTTGTCGAAGGATCCAACTGCTTCCAATCGGTAAATTCCACAACCTCTAATTCATAACCCTTTTCACTCATATACTTCTTTGCCTCATTTAGAATTACCGCATGCGGAGCGCTGGTTGCGCCGATTTTCAGTTTTTTGGAATCGCTCTCCTTATCGCTGCTGCCGCAGCCTGCCAAGCTTACACATACAAGCAGTGCCAATGCACCTGTCAATAATTTTTTCATTTTCTTTTCCTCCTAAAGTATGTTTTCTTTACTCATTGTCATTTTAATGCGATGTCTTTTTCACAATCACATCGCCGATTGTTTGAATCAGCGTAATCATTACTAAGATAATGATTACCACTACATACGTTACATCATACATATTGCGATGATAGCCGTAACGAATCGCCATATCACCGAGTCCGCCGGCACCGATCGCTCCGGCAATCGCGGTCAAGCCGACCAATGAAATCAAAGTAATCGTTGTCGCTCTGGCAATACCGGGAATGCTCTCCCGCAGATAAACACGCACGATGATCTGCATCGGTGAAAGCCCCATTGCCTGACTTGCCTCGATCACGCCCTGATCTACCTCTGCCAAGGCGCTTTCAATCTGTCTTGAGAAAAACGGTGTCGTTCCTACTACTAAGGACGGAAGCGCTCCGGCAACACCGATGGAAGTTCCCGTCAAGAAGCGGGTAACGCCGACCAACAACGTCATCAGGATAATAAAGGGAATTGATCGAAACAGATTCACAAGCTTATCCAAAAGGAAGAATATGATACGATTCTCCATTATGCCGCCCTTGCGCGTAACAATCAATGTTACACCGAATATAACCCCCAACACGAATGAAATCGCTCCCGGAATCAGCAGCATCTGTAATGTCTGCATAATACCTGCCGGAAACTCATCAGCCAATTCCACTACATTGGGAATCCACTCTGATAACCAACTCATGACGCAATCACCTCAACTTCCACACCATTTGCCTTCGCATAGGCAACCGCATTTTTTATATCGCTTTCCTTACCGCCCAAAATGACGACAAGATCACCCAGCGGCGTATCATGAATGACTTCAACATTACCGTAAATAATGCTTGTATCCACCTGCATTTCTCTTGTCATATGCGATAACAGTGCTTCCTTGGTATTACCAGCACCGTATTTCAAATGAACCAGCCACTGCCCTTTTGAGATCTGTGTGATGGGCGAATTATTTTCCACCATCTCATAGATTTTAGACAAGCTTGATGTCGTACTGATGAAGTTCTTTGTCACCTGTGCTTTGGGATGCGCAAAGATATCAATAATATTACCTTCTTCGACGACTTCACCGTCTTCCATCACCGCGACACGATTACAGATTTCCTTAATTACCGCCATCTCATGCGTTATAAGAACAATCGTTATTCCCAAACGCTGATTTACTTCCTTCAACAGCCGCAAAATCGAGCGCGTCGTCTGCGGGTCCAAGGCACTGGTCGCTTCATCGCAAAGCAATACCTTCGGATCATTCGCAAGTGCTCTGGCAATCGCAACACGCTGCTTTTGCCCGCCTGACAGCTCGGAAGGGTACGCATCCTTTTTTTCGACCAGATCGACCAGCTTCAGTAAATCGGTTACTTTCGCCGCAATTTCCTGCTTGCTTAAGCCGCTGTCCTTCAGCGGAAAAGCAACATTTTGAAATACGGTTCGTGAGCGCATCAGATTGAAATGCTGAAAAATCATACCGATTTTTTTTCTGATTTTGCGCAATTCCTTGTCATTCAGCTTACACATATTACTGCCGTCAACGATAATTTCACCTGAAGTCGGACGCTCCAATAAATTAATACAGCGAATCAAGGTTGATTTACCGGCACCGCTGAAGCCGATCACACCGTAAATTTCACCGGAAGCGATATGCAGGCTGACATCCTTTACCGCATGTACATTTAATTTTTTTGTTTCAAATGTCTTAGACACATGTCTTAGCTCAATCATTTGCATTCTCCTTTCCGATACACATTCGATTTGTTTTCCATTCCTTTAAACTCTTCATCATAGCCTCCGTAAAATAAAAGGCCTTCTCCCATAAGGACGAAGACCTGCTCGTGTACCACCTTAATTTATGAATTCCTCACGAAATTCACCTCATCAGGTACGTCTGTAATCACAGAGATACCTCGGCGCTGTAACGGGCGCACACGTCATAGCCTCAGCACTGCCTCGACCATGATGACTCCAAGACCATATTCAACAGGTACTTCCTTTATCCTTTTTCACCAAGCAAGGACTCTCTACAAAAGCGTTCGCTGCTTACTTATCTTTTCATTGTCAATTTTTATCTGTTCATAATGATAGCGCATTTTTTTCATATCGTCAATATTTTTTTTGTTTTTTATTATTGCATTCTTAATTTAAGATACATCACTTCAACGTATATATCCGAAAAAACCTTTATCAATACATGATTCATATGAAAAAATCGATTGATTATTTTCGTAATTGATATTTCAATCGATAGGTTTTCCCCTCACTGTCATCATCAAAATACTCCGTATAGCTGAATGTCAGCGTTTTTGTGTTTGCCGCTACTATAAAAACCAAGCAGCCGCGCTTAGTCTCATTGGGTTTCAATGCATACGTATCGGGAAGCTGGTGTGCTACATCGAATTCCTCCTCCGGCTCAAAGGGCCCCTCATCATCGAAACGGATATAAAAATCTTCCTTGAACATCGTCAGGATTTCATTCGTATGATTTTGAATTGTTACATGCAGACAAATAAACATGGCCTCCTCTGACACAACATATTGACGAAGCTTTTGGTTACATAATTCTATACTGCGCAGGGTACACGTAAAAAATTGTGTTTGAAAGGCGTTTTTCATTGCCGGATTGGGACAATAATCACTTGTTAATAAGATCTTATCCCCATCTTTTTCATGAGCGATGATTTCCATCTGCTTCACCTCCATATAGGTAGTATATGAAAGTCAAAAGATACTTTGTGTCGAAACAGCTAAATTATCGGATTAGGATAAAAGCGAATGCCGTCCTTAATCACATGAATCAACTCATCGCCGTAAAAACGCCGCATGATCTGTGATAATTCATTTCCCGAAAATAACAGAACATTTGCTTTTCCGCCCTGCTTTAAAATACCGTAATCATCCAGTCCGAGCGCACGGGCGGGATATAAAGTGCAGGCAGCCAATATATGAGTGAGATCAGATATACCGTGCTGTTTTGTATACAGTTTTGCACAAAGCCATTGATCAAGACAAGGCTCGCTATGATAGCCGCAGCTGATACAAAAAGGTTTTCTGCTGTCGTAAAAATCATGCTTCATTTTTAGCGGGCGGCATATTTCAACCTTTTTCTGATAAGGCTTTGTATGTACATCAATCATACTCGGATGGCACAGCTGTTCTTTGACTTCGCTCAATACCATTTCATTATGAATCAACATCGTGCCGTGCCTCAACAGAGTTGCGCTTAAATTATGCAGCCGATACGGCGTATCACTTGTTTGCTGCTTCAGCACTTCGCTTCTGACATCAATATCGATAAAACCGGGCAGCGCTATATGATTTCTGCCTTCGATAATTCTTGTATCCTTATCGATAAACTCACTTCCCGTACCGCATCCGATTTTTAAAATTCGGTCATGATAAACAGCGATAAATGCGTGATGCTTTATCGTATTTCGCTTTGGATACATAGTATATACAGCCTCTAAATGCTGAATCAACACGGTTGCTTTCTTTTTCATAATCATCCTCAAATCAGGCTATATTATAACCTGAATTATTAAAAAAAGCGAATAGAAATAAGATATAAATCAATTTTTAAGAAATAGATCACAAATAAAACAGCCTTCATAAAATAATCATGCACAGACTTACAAGCACAGCAGCTTTTATGATATAATGTGCAAAGAAAGGAGCTGATTGAATGCTGGAGAAATTGAAAGCATTGTTGAAGCCCAAGCATAATGAAACAAGCACAAGAAAAACCCCGGTGATTATCACCGTACACGGATACGGACGCAGAAGAAAACATGAAATGGATCATTTCGCTCTATGGGCAAAAAATGATCCGATCATGAAACAGTTTGAAGTCATTCAGTTTGATCTCTATGATCTATTTGATGAAACGGATTGTGATTGGCAGAAATGGGTCAGTCGTGCCAAACTCGTAATCAATGAACAGGAATTAGCGGAAAAGGACATTTATTTGATCGGCTTTTCCATGGGCGGTGTGATTGCTTCCTATTTAGCCGCTACCTCAAGCAGTGTAAAAAAGTTGATTTTGTTAGCGCCGGCTTTTCAATACATCAATGTCGATGCGATCACTTCGGTCATCACCAAAGGAGCTACTTCCATTTTCGGCGGAAGTGATTCAAGATCGCATGATTATGAGATTGAAATACCGAAACCATTTTATAATGCCTTTACAAGTGTCATTAAAAATCTGAAAGCTTATATCAAAAGCGTAAATTGTCCGGTATTGCTACTGCACGGAGATGAGGATGAGGTCATCGGTGTAAAAAGCAGTATTTACGCATACGATCGTATTCCGCATGAAAATAAGAAGCTGATTATTCTGCATAACGGACACCATCGCTTATTGATGGATCAAACAGTCAGTCAAGAGGTTTATCGCATCATCACTTTATTTATTCATGATCAAATTGTCATCAACCAAGGCTTTCCCGAGGCTGAGGACATATTAAAGGTTTATGAACGACAAAACAGAACGCAAAAGAAAACAAGTGACGCATAACACTTGTTTTTTTAGGATATCTAAATTATTGTAGGGATAAAAGTAGGCTATAAATTATCATAGGGTCAAGATGAAGGTGAGCTCT
>QZED01000178.1 GCA_009917405.1 bacterium c-19
ATATCTAATCCATTATCGCCGTTGTAGTTATATTCAATATTCACTCCGTCATTCGTCCATGCCGTTGAGGTGCTGATACTATTATCGATTGTGATATAGTAATCGGTATCATTTACTGTGATTCCTCCGTCATTACTTGATATATCCTGTTCTGTGATTACCGGTGTTACCTGTCCGCTTCCGCTTGTCGCATATGTCACTCCTGCAAATGAGATCGTTTGATTCGCTTTCTTGATGTTGATTGGCAGTTCGATTGTTTTATCTGCATAGTTTCCTGTAGGATCGTGACTTATCGCTTCGACAATTACTCTTCCCATTTGGGTGTTAAGACTTGCATTTAAAATATGCACTAAACCGTTACTGTCTACACTGATGACATCGGTAGGACTTCCTGCTTTTAATCGATAGGTTACTGTACTTCCCGGTGGATTCCCCGCTGTATATAATTGGAATGTCTTATTTCTTCCATATACTTCTTCATAAGCATTATAATTGTTTGCCGTTTTAGGTAATTCATTTCCTGCATTATCTGTATATATGAAGTTTTGTGATCCTGACGTTACGGTAAAGGT
>QZED01000179.1 GCA_009917405.1 bacterium c-19
TTGAGAATCACTAAGTTAAGATCGGGTTTACCATCATTGTCTGTATCGATATTTAAATCAGGTTTTCCATCACCGTCACTGTCAATGTTGATGTCAGGAATCCCGTCATAATCTCTGTCACCGTTAATTATGATCCACTTGCTCTCATTATTTGGATCTTTCCACTTGATGTTTAGATCAGGACATCCGTCTCCATCAGGATCGTTGAAATCAGGCTTGCCATCTTTGTCGACATCGACATCGATTTTCTTTAACTCTAATTCATGACAGCTTTCTTTGTTTGTATTTTCTGCGTTGTCTGTCGGTATCACACACACTTTATATTTTCCGACTGTTTCGCTGATCGTAATACTTGCCTTCTCTTTTGTCACTGTCAGTGTTCCGTTTTTAATTTCTTCTTCAGTTCCATCTGTTATTTTGAATACTTTATAACTGATTTCCTTGGTTCCGCTAACCTTTAAGTCATCTTTCGCATCACTTGTTGTGATCTCAAATGCAGTTCCCGGTTTGAAGAAGATGCCACCGCTGAGCTTATTGATAATATCTTGTAGCTT
>QZED01000180.1 GCA_009917405.1 bacterium c-19
GATTCCATCAACTGGTGTGGACTTTTTACTCCACACTATTTGAAGTAGCGTATCCACAAACACAGAAGTTGGTGGATACTTTTTTTACCTTAATATATTTTTTCTTATTTATTCAGTTCACCACTTTCCATTTTATCGATTATGTTTTTTGAGCATTCTTTATAACAGAATGCTTTAATAAGGCTCTGTTTAATCGCATTTTAATAATTGGTAAAACATCGGCACAGATTGGTTTACAATGATGGATCGTAAGTACTTATTATAAGGAATTTCTTCAATTATGGTAGTATCTGGAACTAAAAATTCATGTCAAGCAAAAATGAAAATGTCTCAAAAAAAGTTAAACATTAGCACCAGATTGACGGTGCTTTTGTTTCGCAAGATAAGATTGAAAAGAGGCATGTTTCCACGGATGTGACATAGGTGGAATATAAATCTTTTTTTGCTTGTCACCTGTAACTATGTGATCAAATGTTTTTGATTTAGCTTCATGAGTCGCAACTTCTTCTAAAGCAAAGATATGA
>QZED01000181.1 GCA_009917405.1 bacterium c-19
AGTTTGTACTTCCTTTGAGGTGGTTAAGACAGAACCAACCATTACCTTTGATCAAGATGATAAAGGGACAACTTATGTATCAGGCAGTATAGAAAATACAACAACACACAGTGAACATGCGACGCATACGAACGAAGATAAAGATGTCGTGGATATAGGAATCGAATATACGTTTAAGTCAGGAAACAGTAGTATTGTATCAAGCGGATTGCCGTTTACATCATCGAATGCAGGAGACAATGCGAATATTGTATTTGCGGCGAATGCGACAGGAAGTATTGTGATTCAAGCCAAAATACCGGAAACTGATAATTATAAAGAAGCAATTACGACAAAGACATTGACCTTTCAATTAGGACTCACAGGAAACTATATTGCGACAAAAACAAATATCAAGGCAGGAAGTACAGAAGCGAAACCACCTACAAGCTATGTGGCAGGTAATCAAATTGGTCATGTAGATGTAAGCGGCGGTGTAACTCCTTATACGTACTCTTTGCCGAGCGGGAAAGGAAATA
>QZED01000183.1 GCA_009917405.1 bacterium c-19
GTAATCTATCGAGAGGTAGACGGAAGTGTAACACCGCATGCCAATTCATCAGATACAACGATACCTACCTTTACTGCTTCTGATTCGAATATAAAGACGGGTGGTATTATTGGTACGATACACGGAACACTCGGTACACCTGATACAATCGGCGGAACTACTACGACATATCACTATGGTTTAAAGCCGGGAGTAGGAAATGCGAGCTTCTTTAGTGTTGATCCAAATACAGGAGTCATTAAGACAACAGGAAACTTAGGAATAAACAGCTATCATATCACAGTAACGGTAAGTGATAACTGGAGCACCAAGGAAATCCCAGTGACAATCAATGTCGGAGTAGCTGCGGCAGAGAATCTGAAGTTTTATGAAAACAGTACCTCAAATACGATCATCACGACAAAGAGCGTGAAGGCAACAGATACAGGAGTGACGGTCTACGCGACAGTTAAAGGAAGCACCAATAATAATCCTGTCACTTATCGTATTAAGGATGGCTCATCAAATGT
>QZED01000184.1 GCA_009917405.1 bacterium c-19
AGAAGTCAATTAGTCACATGGAATGGTGTACAAGATGTGATACAAGAGAATGACATCAAGCTAAGCACAACGGCAAAGACAAACAGTAATGCAGGAAGTTATCCGATCAAGGGAGACAGTAATACATTAAACAAGACTTATCCAAACTACAGTTTTACATTTAAAGATGGAACCTTAACCATAAAAGAAGATAACATTGAAGATGACTGGTATCATTTAGAACTTGATGATGAAAACAACACAGCTTATACAGGAAAATGGACGAATCAAGATGTAAACATCATCAGTGATCATAATGAATATAAAAACATGTCATTAGATCAAAGCACATGGAAACCGAATCAAGTCACAGTTACAAAAGAGGGAGAAACGAATCAAAGCTTTTGGATGAAGAAGGACAGTGGCGCGATCACAAAGGAAAAGAAAGAGATTATCAAGATTGATAAAACAGCTCCAAAGGTAAAAGGCATTAAGGCAAAGGATACAAACAATAAGCTACAAGATATTAT
>QZED01000185.1 GCA_009917405.1 bacterium c-19
AACGAAAAGAACTGGACGAATCAAAGCATTACCTTAAGACTGAAAGCAAGTGATGATTCAGCTTTAACAAATCAACAGATCAGCTTTGATCAAGTCACATGGCAAGCGATGGCAAACGGTAATTATACAATACCGAAAACAACCTCGATTGATGATGAAACGTATTATGTGAAAGCTACCAATGTGGATGGAGATGAAATCACAGCGAGTATTAAGATCAAGCTTGATGTAGACAAGCCCGAAGCATTAAAGATCACTTATCAGGAAGTAAAGCAAAGTGCCTTGAGGTCTTTCTTAAGAGCGATTACGTTTAATCAAATGTTTAATAAAGAACAAGATGCGAAGTTTACAGCGAATGATACATTGAGCGGAATCAATTATTACGAATATGAGATCAGAGAAAAAGATAATGAAGGAAACAATGTCGGAACTGTGATAAAAGGCAAAGGAAGCAGCTATCGCTTATCAGGAGATAAGAACTATGAAGTCAAGGTGAAAGCCTATGACA
>QZED01000018.1 GCA_009917405.1 bacterium c-19
GTTGATATAGCTGTTTCTCGTTCCATAAATCGGCAGATTAACAATAAGAAAAGAAAGATTCTTGGCTACATCTCTGCTGAACAATCTTTCTTACATGAATTAACTATCATTGGTTTCTATGATGATTCTTGCTTCTATGTTTAATCTCTTATTTTATTTCCACTTTCTACTTGCAATTCAGGGAAAAAATCTCCGAAATAGCATTGAAAAATAAGCGATTCGATTTTAAACTTGTTATAAGAATGAGGGGGATTCCGTAATAGTCGGCATTTGTAGGAATGTGTATAACTGGCGGTCTATCTCTTGTTTTCGGTTGCTTGATTCTTTACCGTACATGAGCATTGATTAAGTATTTTCAGCATAACTAATGAAGTGCATTAGATTTTGATTTAGCTGAGTTTCCATGTTCATATGTCCTTTAAGTGCTTCAATGTAAGCAACACTGCGCTTCATGAGAGCAAGATACTCTGACATCTGAACATGTCGATTTTCACACCATGACAACGCTGAGATACCGTCACTTTCCAATAACAGCCGATCCAACGGAACGCTTTTTGCCACCTGCTGTACCGCACGATCCTTATAAACTGAAGGACCGATGGAAAAGTAACAATCCAGTGCGATATATTCATCAAGATAAGCGTCGCAGGAATACCAGTGGACGAAATATTTATTCTGATATTTGCGCAACAGCGGCAAGGCTTCTTTTTCCATACCCTTTAAGTGCAGAATCACCGGCTTATGATGTTTGGAAGCATATGCAAGTTGACGTTCAAATATTTCATATTGCTTTAACGGATCAACCTCACACCAAACATTATCTAACCCTATTTCACCGATTATCTGTACTTGTTCCAGTATCACTCGCATTTCTTCCCATGAAACTCGGTCACTGTCCCACGGGTGAATACCGGCGCTGATTCGGATACCTTTAAGCTGTTTCAGCCATGCACTTAAGCGCAGATATTCCTGCGGAGATGACGCATTCACGATCCCTTGTATCAGTTGTTGAGCCAAAAAATCCAAGAAGGCATATTCATCCGTGTGGAAATGAGCATCATGCATCATTGTGAGTCTCCTGTAACAGCCGATGTATATCCCGTTTTAATTTCGCTTGTTCAAACAGCCAGTCACGTGATTTTGTCACTTCTCGCAAATCGATTTGGCGAATGATGCTTGCGGGACGATTTCCCAAGATTAAAATTCGATCGGCCAAATATAAGGCTTCTTCAATATCATGCGTTACCAATAAAATCGTTTTATGCAGATCATTTCGCAGCTGTAACAGCCAATCCTGCATCTCATTTCGCGTAATCACATCTAATGCACCGAACGGTTCATCTAACAACAGAATATCTGCATCACATAACGCAGTGCGCAAAAATGCTGCCCGCTGTCTCATTCCTCCTGATAATTCATGAGGATATGCACTCTCATAGCCGTCTAAACCAAAGCGCTTCCACGCTTTGAGTGCTTGTTCCTTTGCGGCTTTTTTTTGATGCTTCAGCGCACCGTACAGACAAACATTGTCTAAGATTGTTGCCCAAGGCAACAGTAAATCATTCTGCGGCATATAAGCAAAGTGTGAAGATACCCCGTTGATTTCCTGTTGATCGACACGGATGCTTCCCGATTGTGCGCTCAGCGATCCTGCCAATACATTTAACAGAGTGGACTTCCCGCATCCGCTTGTTCCGATGATTGCGACGAATTCCCCCTCATCTATCGACATGCTGAATTCCTTTAACACCTGCTGATCTGAAAATGCGATCGATAAATGTTCAATTTGCAGTTTCATTCTCGGTACCTCAGCGAATGAATTCATTCGTATATTGCTGCTCTGCCGGAATCATCTGTTCAATCAGCCCCGCTTCCTGCATAAATTGTGTATAGCGATCCCATACCTCATCCCGCATCAATCCCCATGTATCCGCATCTGCCTGATATTCATGGCTGACAAACGCTTGGCTTTGTTTCAGAAATTCAAAGTCACTGTCCGGCAGAACCTCATGAAGGATCTTCGCTGCTTCTTCGGGATTCACAGCCGCATATTCATACCCTTTTTTTACAGCTTGTACAAAAGCTTTTACCGTTTGCGGATCGTTCTTGATCATGTTCTCATTTGTGATAAACAACGGCGTGTAATAATCCAGCCGCTCATCCAAATCCTTTAACGGCATATAATTCAAGTCATAACCGTCAAGCCTTCCCTTTAAAACTGCCCAGCCTTCAAAGTCCCATTGCAGATCTACGCCGTTTCCCAGTGCCGCAAAGCCGCTTCCGTCTGCCCCCACCATCGTCAGCTGACTGAAGTCGGCGTTGCCTTTTTTCATAACGGATTGTATTACCGCTTCTTCACTCGGTGCCTGCCATCCGGCATAAACCTTTCCTTCAAAGTCCTTCACCGTTTGAATATTCGCACTCTTTAAGGACACAAATCCACTTGTATTATGCTGCATAATTGTCGCAATCGCACGTATCGGAAGCGGCTCCTTTGCACAGCGGGCATAAGTCACATCCTCTTGATAACTCACGCCGAATTCACCTCGATTCGCCGCCACCAGAGTCGCACTTGTTTCGTTATCTCCCGGTTCAATAATGTTTACACTCAAACCGGCTTCTTCAAAATAGCCGTTTTTTTCCGCAACATATATTCCTGTATGATTCGTATTCGGTAAATAATCCAAAATCAAAGTAACCTCTTTTAATCCGTTATCTGTTTCTGTTTGTGGTGAAGCACAGGCACTTGTTCCCACCAAAAGTGTTGTCAACACCCAACCGATTTTCAATTTATTTTTCATTTTATTTTCCCTTTCTCTGATATGGAAGCACGATTTTTTCAATCCATGCAACACATAGATGTAACAATAAACTCCATAAAATGATCACAATGACACAGGCAAATACTTTATCCAGCATATAACCGTTTTTCACTCTAATCATATAATAACCCAAACCTGCCGATGCGCTCAGCCATTCGCCGACAATCGCTCCACCGATACAATAGGTAGCCGCTACTTTCAGTCCTGAGAAAAACGCATGTGCGGCAGACGGAATCTTTACATAACGGTAAAGCTGCCATCGCTTTGCCTGAAAGCTTTTTAACAAATTCAACTGCTGCGGATCCGTTTGCGCCATCGCATCATAAAAGGATATCGCAATTGGAAAAAAGCACATGAAAATCACCATTATAATTTTCGGTGTCATCCCAAAGCCGAACCATATCGCAAACAGCGGTCCTAAAATCATCACCGGGACAGTTTGTGTCACAATTAAGTGCGGATACAGACTGCGCTTACAGATTTTGAACATATCCATCAAAATCGCAATCGCAAATGCCGATATTGCCGCAAGCATTAATCCAATAAGTGCTTCACTTAAAGTTACGACGGAATGACTCCACAAAACTCCCACATTCTCTCTCACAGCGATCAGTATATCGCTCGGTGCCGGCAGGATATACAGACTGATATCAAATGTGTGAACAACCCATTCCCATATGAGCAAAACAATCAGAATTGACATTAACGGGTCTGTCACTTCACGCAGTTTGCTTTTTGAAACCACTTTTTTTGCGGCTGATTGCTTCGCCGCTTTCGACTGCTTCTTAAACAAAATAAAAACACCTCCGATGAGGCGTAAGTGAACCAATCTAAAAAAACAAATAGAATGACTCCCTACGCTAGTATTACCTAGGTCAGGTCTAAGGGTATTATCTCAGCTTATTCAGCACCCCTGTCTTGACTTTTTTATTATAGAACAGCGTAAAGAAAAAAGCAATGTTTTTTTATTCACGTTCTTTTTCGAGTTTACCGCGATGATGCATCAGTCCTTGTTTATCTTTCCCAAACACACACCGCTACTTCATCTCCTTCACCCTTACCAAGCTGAACACGGATCGCCTTTAGCACACCGATGATATAACAAATACTGCCGTCTTCATGCTTCTTCCCCATATTTACGATACTGCCATCATAAGGAATACCGTCAAAGGTCACATGTACCTTGACTCTGCCTTTTTTAAACTCCTTGCGGATATCATAAGGAAATTCAATATACGCACCGCCTTTATCATGCACCGTATGAATCACTGCCTGAAACTGATAATATTTATCGCTCATCTTTCACCTCATTTTTTAACTGCTTAAAATACGCTCTTACTTCAGAAATAAAGTACAAAGATCCAGTAATGATCAGCGGTGTTTCTCCATCACGCAGTGCTGTCCGTATCGCCTTTTGATAATCAGGCTCGATCTGTACCGGAAAATCCCCTGCCAAAGCAGCTGCTTTTTTACACCGATAAAAATCAAACTCACTGACCGTAACGTCACTGCTGCATTCACAAAGTGCTTTTAACATGGAATCTGTTTCCTTATCCTTTAACGCACTGAATAAAATGCGTACTTTCCCCATCGTTTGAAGTGTTTCACATAACGCCTGTATGCCTGCCTCATTATGCGCACCATCGATAATTACTAAAGGTTTCTCCCACACCTTTTCAAAGCGTCCTTTCCAGTTTGCTTTTTTCAATCCATTGAGCAAGGCGGCTTCAGATATTTGATAATGATATTGCTTGCTTAAAATTCGCAGTGCCTCGATTGCACAGGCACCGTTTTCTGCTTGATAATAAGCAGGTTGTGATAAAGTAAATTGCTCCTGATCATAAGTAAAAGTAAGTTGATCCTGATGAATTTGTGCATGTTCAATCGGCTTTGTCAAAATCATTGAAGCATTCAGTGAGTCCGCAATACTTTTCAACACCGATAAAGCTTCTGCTCTTTGTTCATTGATGACTGCCGGGGTATCAGGCTTTATAATGCCGCCCTTTTGCCATGCGATTGACTCAATCGTATCCCCCAGATAATCCATATGATCCAAACCGATACCGGTAATCACACTTATCAGCGGATGGATAACATTCGTACAATCATAGCGTCCACCGATTCCTGCTTCGATAATACATATATCAACTTTCTGTTCATAAAAATATAAAAATGCGATCACCGTATCTATCTCAAAAGCACTCAGTCCATAATCATACCACCCTTGATGATAACGATCATAATAAGATAAAAAGGCTTCTTCACCGATAAATTCATCATTAATGCGAATGCGATCATAATGTGTCTCTAAGTACGGTGATGTAAAGGTTCCGACACGATAGCCCGCTTCCTGAAGCACACTGCGCAGATCATTGACACAGGAGCCTTTGCCGTTGGTTCCTGCGACATGAATACAGGTCAGCTGTTTATGAATATCGTTTATCGTATGTAAATATGCTTCAAAATTGGCAATACCCTTTTTTTGATTACGACGTGCTTCTATTTCCTGTAATACAATTTTACTTCGCTTCATCATTCATGAATCTCCCAGTTGATTTCCTCGCGCTGATGCGCCTTTAGATAATCATTTATTTGCGAAAACGGCTTCGATCCGAAAAAACCGCGATAAGCAGATAATGGCGAAGGATGCGGTGCACATAAAACTGCATGTTTATTACTGTCAATAAGACTCTGCTTGCGCTGTGCCGGCGCACCCCATAATACAAACACCACGGATTCACATTGCTCATTAACCGTCTGAATCACATGATCGGTAAAGGTTTCCCACCCTTTGTTATGATGACTGCCTGCTTTTCCTTCCTGCACGCTCAATACAGCATTTAACATAAACACTCCTTGTTTCGCCCAATCGATTAAACACCCGTGAGACGGCATTGCAATGTTAAGATCATCATGTAATTCCTTATAGATATTTCGTAAACTCGGCGGTATTTTTATCCCTTTGCGTACCGAAAAAGCTAAACCATGTGCTTGATTTTTTTCATGATACGGATCTTGCCCCAGTATTACAACCTTTATTTGATCCATGTCGCAATATTGAAATGCCGAAAACAACTCAGATCGTGGCGGAAAAATCTGTTTTTCTTGGTATTCTTGATCAAGAAACTGCATCAGTTCCTGATAATACGCCTGTTCCTGTTCCTGCTTCAGCCATGTTTCCCATTTCATATGATCACCTCGTTTTTATTGTATCACATTTTATCAGAAAGCAATACAATGAATCTTGCGGTTCATGTATAGCGGTTCATAATTAAATAATAATAAAATCAGAGAATTGTTTTGTTTAATGAAAAAAAGCCATTTCACTCAATAGTTATTATTTTCTTTGATGATTCTTATTTCGATTAAGAAAATTGAAAAAAAGTAAAATAATCACATATTTTTATTGACTTTTGATAGCGCTTAACGGACAATTAAGGTGTACACAAGGAGGATCGTTTATGATCGACTTCACGCAAATGATTAAAGCTATTCAGCTTTCTAAAAAACAACACACAATGATTTATAATTATACAATTCCTCAAGCATGGAATACATTTGGCTTTGAACGGGGAAAACGGCTGCGAAATCATGAGATGATTGTAGATCCGCATGACTTTTACAGCTTCGCATTAACTAAAATGGCAGAAAGTGAGACAAGCTGTCGAGAACTTAAAAAGGAAAAGGGAAAGCACGGAAGCTGGATTGAAAAAGAAGTGATTTATGCACTGGATATGCGTACTTTAACAAGCTGGGATCATGATCGTAATGATGCGATTGATGACAGCAATTTATACGGATTAAATGACAGCGGCACGTTTTTAAAAGCGATCATATTATTACCACTGTTGAAGCGCAGTGGAATAACTACTGTGATTCTTCATCAATTATTTGAGTTGGATCAGCCCCGTTTTCCGCATGACTATGCACACCCTTATGCATTAAAACATCCGTTGAGGATCGCATCCGCTTTACAAGATCCTTTGTTAAGCGGAATTGATGTCATGGCTCAATTTCAGTTGTTTATGCAGGCGGCACATCATTACGGCTTCCGTGTGATATGTAACAGTTCACCGGCTCGCTTAGGCAGAGACAATGAGCTTTTGGAGTCGCATCCGGACTGGTTTTACTGGATTAAAAAAGACTGTGAAGCACAATACTGTGCTCCGATCGTAAAGGGATTGCCGAATAACTGCCTTCCCGGTAAAAATGCCTGCAAGCTTTTGTATCAACAGGATACCACACAAGCGCATTTGGATATGTTTGCGTATGATCCTGAAACAAGTGATCCGAAGGCTTATCAAGAGTGGCGCAGTCAATCTGACTGTTGTGATTTGGCGGCTATGGAAAAGCATTTCCGCATCACAAGCGCTCCGATGTTTTCCGATCAATTAAACACTTCACTCCCGATTCAAAAAGAAACGACATATCTGCGTTTTTACCGTGATCAACCTATTGATCAGGCACCTTATCTTTTACAGGATACGCTTCGTCCCGATCTATTTGCGGGCAAACATGCCAATGAACCGCTGTGGGACTTTATCTGTTCTTATACTACTACACTAATAGAGGATTATCAATTTGACGGTTTATTTATCGATGAGGTTTGGCTATTGCCGCAGAAGCTTTTAAAAGCAGTGATTCAAAATATGCGCAAACAAAAGCCGCAGTGTGCCATATTAGTAAACTGCAATGAGGAACAAGCATTTACAAAGTGGCGCAAGCTCGGTGTAAATGTTATCAGCGGAAACAGTGCATATATGATCCATGATGATCTTGAATCGTATCGAAGCTTTGCCTACAGCCGATTAAATGCGGAATCAACCTTACTGGCTGCCGGTGAATTCATTGATACTCCGAGAGTCCCACAATATCAGGGTGGTGAAGCTATGGCAAAAACATTGATGTTTATGAATTTATTTTTGCCGCACTCCATTCCTTATTATACTTCTGGTCAGCTTTCGTTAGCGATTCAACCGCAGTTTTTATCCCCTTATGCAGATCCCGCTTATCAAAATGCTTTGCCGACAAATGATATACGTTGTCATAAACAAGCTTTTATTGATAAAAGCTATTATACTTATACAA
This sequence comes from bacterium c-19, assembly GCA_009917405.1. Lineage (GTDB taxonomy): Bacteria > Bacillota_I > Bacilli_A > Erysipelotrichales > Erysipelotrichaceae > C-19. Next base: position 7,911 of record QZED01000018.1, read on the forward strand.
GAGGTGATTATCATATTTTAATCAATCAGATGGAGCATTTCAATAAACTGCGCAGACAGTATCTTCCGGCGATGATGAATGATGAGACCTCAATACCCGTTTGGTTTGATAAGCCCAATGATCCCGGTATCGGATTTACTTATACATTAGCGGATCGCGCCTTGCTTGTCGTCTGTAACATTGATGTCAAAAATGCACAGACTTTGACAATCCATACGGAAAATATGTTGTGGGAACTGCCTTTTATCTGGAAACATATCTACCAAATATATTCCAGTCATGACCCGTATACACATGATATTGAATTAAACGCATTCCAAAACATTCCGCTGTATTTTGAAGCGGGTGAGGTCAAGATTTTAGAAATACGTGAAGAATGATGAATGATTTGACTGCAGTTCAAAGCTGCAGTTTTTTTATGACAGATAAAAACAAGCTTAAACCGATAATTAAAAACAGCCGTTTCCGACTGTTTTCATATATATTGTTAATCAAATAAACAATTAGTCTACTTTGCTTTTGACTAGATCTAATACTTCTTCTGCCGTAGACAGCTGAATTGCTTCCGCTGCCAGTTTTTCACATTCTGCCTTACTTAAAGAAGTAACCATTTTACGTGCTTTCAAGATTGAAGTTGCACTCATAGAGAATTCATCTAAGCCAAGTCCCAGTAACAACGGTACTGCATATGGTTCTCCCGCCATTTCACCGCACATACCTGCCCATTTTCCTTCTTTATGCGCGCCGTCGATTGTCGCCTTGACAAGTCTTAGAATCGAAGGATTATATGGCTGATACAGATAAGATACATGCTCACTCATACGATCGGCTGCCATAGTATACTGAATCAAATCGTTGGTGCCGATAGAGAAGAAATCTGCTTCTTTGGCAAAGTTATCGGCATTTACCGCAGCTGCCGGAATTTCTACCATCATACCGACTTCAATATTATCCGCAACTTTTACACCTTCACTGATTAATTTCGCTTTTTCTTCATTGAAGATTGCTTTTGCATCTCTGAATTCCTTTACGGTTGCGATCATCGGGAACATAATGCATAGTTTACCGTAAACAGAAGCACGGATCAATGCACGAAGCTGAGTGCGGAATATATCTGTACGATCTAAGCACAGACGAATTGCACGATAACCCAAGAACGGATTCATTTCTTCCGGGAATTCAAAGTAAGACAGTTTTTTGTCACCGCCAATATCTAGTGTACGCACAACAACTTTGCGTCCGCCCATACCGGTTAAAACTTCTTTATATGCTTCAAACTGCTCATCTTCGGTCGGGAAATGATCGGAATTCATATACAGGAATTCGGTACGGAATAAACCGACACCTTCTCCGCCGTTATTTAATACGCCCTCTACATCTTTAACACCGCCGATATTCCCTGCCAATTCAACCTGATGTCCGTCGGTAGAAATTGACTTCGCGGTCTTTAATACCTTTAATGCTTCTTTTTCTTCTGCATAAGCTTTCGCTTTTTCTTCATATTTTTGAATAGTTGCTTCATCAGGATTTAAAATCACTTCACCCTCTAACGCATCCATTACGATGACATCACCGTGTTTCGCTTCTTCCATAATGCCGCTGCATCCGACAACCGCCGGAATTTCCAAGGAACGTGCCATAATCGCAGAATGAGAAGTGCGTCCGCCAATCGCAGTCGCAAAGCCTTTTGCATACGTATTCAGCTGTGCCGTATCACTCGGTGTTAAATCATATGCTACGACAACGGAATCCTCATTGATTAAGCTTAAATCGGGTATCATCAATCCCAACAGATTACATTTTAAACGGAAGGTAACATCCTTTATATCTGCCGCACGTTCACGCATATAATCATTATCCATAGATTCAAAAATCATAATCATCTGATTCGCAACTGTCTCTGTCGCATAATCCGCATTTACTTTATCATTTTCAATCATACTGATAATTTGTGCCGAAAGATCAGGATCGGATGCCATCATCAAATGCGCATCAAACACTGCCAGTTCTTCTTCACTTAAACGCTTGGAAGCAATCTCTTTGATTCGCTCAATATCGTTTTTTGTTTTTTCCAGTGCCTCATTGAATTTCGCAATTTCAGCAGCCGGATCAGCATCTTTTTTCACAATTTCCACTGTCGGCTGTTCCAGCTTATAAACCTTCGCAATCGCAACACCGGATGACGCAGCTATACCTTTTAACATAACAAATTTTCCTCCTATTATTCAATCTTGAGAAAGATGTCATTTTTTCATAGCGCTTTCAATTCTTTCTCTCTGGTATAAATAATAACATTTTCAAACATAAATTTCCAGTCTTTTTCATCTATTGTGATCGGAAAATCATCACTTTGAGTCAATTTATTATTGAGCTGTATACAGACGATTCAATAAAAGGTCAACAGCTTCTTTCTTACAGCGGTTATAAGAACTGCGTGAATAGATAGAATGCCACCATCCCCGCTCTTTCACTTCAAAAAAATCATTCAGGATAATCATCGCATATTCACGATTCATCTGTCTTAATATTAAGCGTAAAAGAGCTGTGATTTCCATATCATTTTCCTGTACAGGATGATCCTCAACCATCCCCTGTTTCATGAACGCTTCATGAACGCTGCCTTTGCGATACAGCTTCCCCAGATAGTGAATCAGCTGTTCTTTTTCCTGTGTTGAGAGTGATTCCAATTTTTCCATAATACCTCCTATAAAAATAGCTTTACTGTTCTCTATCTTTTATTATTCACATAAAAACGGCATTATACAGAAATTCACATAATTTCACAATTTATCGTTTTATAAGATAATTACAATAAAATGCAAAGAAGATAAATTGCATAAAAAAACGATGCCGCTTATCACGACATCGCATTTTATTATAACTAATGATTAACGCATATTGAACGGTTTGATCGTTTTCGGAATACCGTTTTCCATGATCAATGTAGGTTCACCTTCAATTAACGGTGTAATATAATCATAGAACTCCTGAGTTAAACCTTGGTAATCATCTAAGATCCACTCAGTCGGTACATGTTTTACATGATTAGCGAAGTTTTCAGCCGGTCCGCTGATGAATTTCGCATTGTATTTACCGTCGATGTATTCACGCTGTACTGCGACAACTTCTCCGGTGAATTTACCGTCAGCGCTTCTCATATGTGCAGACATACCTAATTCAAATGCTTCACTTACATCAACCAAAGACTGTGCAAAGTTGGAAGAACGAGCGGCTGTACTTAAATCCTGTACTTTCGCACGAGGTGCAATACCTGCTTCCAAAATCATATTTTTCAATGTTTCTCCGGCACCGCCTAAGATCGCATGACCGAAGCCGTCATTTTTTGCTTCACCGGCAGAAATATAAGTACCGTCGGCATAATGAGCACCTTCACTTGTAACGATGTAGCATTTGCCTTTTTCTTCCATGCATTTCTTAACCTGTGCTAAGAATTTTTCTTTATCAAAATCAATTTCCGGTAATACAACTAAATCAACACGACCTGTCACAACCGTAGATCCTGCCAGCCATCCGGCATCTCTACCCATTGTTTCCAGAATGAATACTTCTTCACGTGTATATACATTGTAATCCAACCAAGTAGCGTTTACTACTTCGTTCGCAAACTTAGCACCTGATGCAAACCCCGGACAGTGATCGGTAACCATCAAGTCATTATCAACTGTTTTCGGAATGCCGACAAAACGCTTATCGATATTGTTTGCCTTTGCCCATTGACTTAATGCATCTACTGTATCCATTGAATCATTACCGCCAATATAGAACAAGATTTCAATATCATGCTTGTCCATGATTTCCACTAATTTGCGATAATCGGTTTCATCATTTCTTTTTAATTTGTAACGGCAGCTTCCCAGTGCTGATGACGGTGTCTGACGAAGCAGCTTGTTTTCTGTTTCGCTCATGTTTGTAAGATCATATAGGCGATCCTGCAAGATTCCTTCGATTCCGTTTAATCCACCATATACATGATCATAAACAGGATTTAACTGATTTGCCCGTACAACACCTGCCAAAGAAGCATTGATTACTGTAGTAGGTCCGCCGGACTGTGCAACTAAACAATTAGCCATGTGTCTATTCCTCCTAATATTTGTATGACAGGTTTATTTTATCATAATCGGCTTTATTTTAAAAGGGCATTTTAAGAATATAGCAATGTTCACATTAAACCTATTCACGCTTCAGCTTCCACCATGCAAGTAAGCTGAAACCGCTGCATACGCTAATCAAAAGATACAATGTGTAAGGTACTTCAACTCCTGTCATCGGTGAATTATTTCCCTCATGTTGATCTGTTTTGATTTGTGTATTGCCGTTATTTTTATCGACATCATTATTCAACGGCGGAATAGTATCTTCCGGATTTATATAATTAGGATCTTTTTCATGACATTTGATGCATTCTCCGTTGACATATTCATGACCTGTTTTCGCTATAACTGTTCCTTTACGAACGATTTCATTACAGTGTACACAGAGATAATCACCTGTATAGCCTGCTTCCGTACAGGACGCTTCCTTCGCATTGATCAGCTTAAGTTCCGTATGTCCGCTTGCTTCTAAAAGCGTTTCCTTTAATGTAATTTCAATCGTCAAAGCCTCATCCGCATAATATTTGCCGCAGCTTTCACAATACCAATATGCAATATGTCCCTGCCCTGTACAAGTAGGCTCCTTTGCCTTGATTTCACTTATTGTATGTCCCGTTTTCTCTAACAGCACATCGTCTTTATTAATCTTTATCGTAAGAGCCTCATCCGCAAAATATTCATCACAAGCTTCACAATGCCAATATGCAATATGTCCCGCTTCGCTGCAAGTAGGCTCCTTTGCCCTGATTTCACTTATTGTATGTCCCGTTTTCTCTAACAGCACATCGCCTTTATTAATCTTTATCGTAAGAGCCTCATCCGCAAAATATTCATCACAAGCTTCACAATGCCAATATGCAATATGTCCCGCTTCGCTGCAAGTAGGCTCCTTTGCCTTAACTTCACTTACAGTATGTGCCGTTTTTTCCAACAGCACATCGTCTTTGTTGAGCTTTATCGTAAGAGCTTCATCCGCAAAATATTCATCACAAGTTTCACAGTGCCAATATGCAATATGTCCCGCTTCGCTGCAAGTAGGCTCCTTTGCCTTAACTTCACTTACAGTATGTGCCGTTTTTTCCAACAGCACATCGTCTTTGTTGAGCTTTATCGTAAGAGCTTCATCCGCAAAATATTCATCACAAGTTTCACAGTGCCAATGATCGATATTGCCGGTTTCAATACAGCTCGCATCCTTTGCCTCAATATGCACCGCATGATGTCCGGATGCCGGAATAATCGTATCGGCTTCTGTTATTTCCTTGCTCAACAACAAATCTGCATAATATTTCAAATTGCTGAGCCAATGCTCTATGCGGCCTGCCTCAAGACATGTCGGCTCAATCCTTGTATAATGAACGGCAATACCCGCTGCACTGTCCTTTGCGTTGTTACTGCCCTTAAAGTTTCCTGTCACTAAATTATCGCTTAAGTCCGGTGTTGTGCCGCCTGTTGCTCGTGATAAACCGTACATATATCCCGCTGTCACACTCTTTATAATATTTTCAGGTATAATGAATTCAATATCACTGACTGTTGATGAACTGATATGACCCGTTTCGGAATATGAATTAAATACTCCGACTAAGCCGCCCAGTCCCATCGAAGATTTTGTAAGCAGTGCGTAACCAGTGCTCGCATTCGTCTCAATGATAACATTATTTACATTGCAGTTTTCGATATTATTGCTTAAAAATGTGGCACCGATCAATCCACCGATTTTTCTAGTACCGGTTATTTTCAGATTCGCAACGCTACAATCAGAAATCAGATTATTTCCCTCTCCTCTTAAGCCGACCAAGCCGCCGATATTATCACCTTCACTATCGGCTTTAACGTACAAACCGTTCACGCTGCTTCCCTCATTACCCTGCACATGAGAGTTTGTGATCATTGAATAATGATCGCCTGCTAAGCCTCCGACCATAAACGTACCGGTAATCGTAATATCTCCGATCACATTACAATTCATCGTCTTGGTAACCATATACCCCCCTAATGCCCCTACTGTATGATTTGCCCGTATATCCACATTTTCCAGTGTTAAATCCGCAATTACGGCTTCTGGCGCACCTTGCGCATTACCGAAAAATCCTGCTTCATTCAGATCCTCATTCGTTATTTTAAGGTTCTTCACTGTATTTTGATTTCCCTGAAAAGAACCGGCGAACGGATGTTCCTTACTTCCGATCGGGATCCATTCTTCATTGTTTAAATCGATGTCTGCCGTTAATGAAACAGTTTTCTTTGAAAAACTTTTTCCGCTGTTCACCATATCACGAAAAGCAATCAGTTCTTCTTTATCGGAAATCGTAAATTCTGTCGCTGAATCATAATCAAATCCCCAATTTGTTGTGTCAGCCTTTACAATTGCCGATAACGGCAGTGTAGAAAAAATGACAGCCAGCGAAACCACAATTCTTATAAGTTTTTTCATTCTATAGCCTCCTGTCTTATATGCAATTCATCTGTATCACATTGTATTGAATTATCCTTTTAATTCTAATATAAAGCAAATAGTTTTACAAGTAAATTTTTATCAAATTGTTCTTTTTTACACAATCAAAAGTAATATTCACTTAAATATTATTAATAATGTTATAATTAACAAATAGATTCACTTACATCTGTTTTGAACAACGATTTTGTTTCATCTCTTAAAAATGATGGAATGTTCCTCGGTCTTTATCTGTTTTATCAACCTTATTATAAAAATATAATTCATTTTAATCACAGACAGCCTGTATTTATTCATCTCATTCATAAAGAAATGTTTTATTCTTATCTTATTGACTATGCTATAATAATTAAGTAATAAGCTTTATGCTTAAACAGTATAAGGAGGACTTATGAAAAAAATAATTGAAGAATTTAAAGTATTCATCATGCGCGGAAATGTACTTGATTTAGCAATCGGTGTGATCATCGGCGGGGCATTTCAAAAAATCGTTAATTCATTAGTAAATGATGTGATTATGCCGCTGATTTCATTAATTACCGGCGGTATCAATTTCAGCAACTGGTTTCTTGCATTAGATAACAGTTCCTACGCTGTTTTGGCAGAAGCACAGGCAAACGGTGCCAACACCTTAAACTATGGGCTCTTTCTGACTGAAGTTCTGAATTTTCTGATCATGGCTTTTGTGATCTTTATGTTTGTTAAAACGATGAATCGCATTGCCTCCAAGCGAAAGAAAGTTGATGTCAAAGAAGAAGCGGTGAAGACCAAGCAGTGTCCGTATTGTAAAACGGAAATCGATGCACAAGCTACTCGCTGTCCTCACTGTACATCTGTGCTGGAATAATACAAAAAAAGCTTGTGAGCACTTTCTCTGTTCAAACAGCGGAATGCATTCACGAGCTTTTATTATGCTTTATAATAAAATTCTTTTTCTTGTACAACGCACATTTGATAAGAAAATCTCCTTTTACAGAACTCTCTTACAAATACTTTGTTGCGTCGAAAAGTCATCTTACCCGACAAAACCGCCGTCTACCGAAAGGACAGCCCCGGTAATATAAGAAGCGGCATCACAAGCTAAAAACAGCACCGCATTTGCAATATCCTCACTCTCTCCCAAACGCCTCAGCGGAATGTTGGCTGCCATGCGCTCAATAATCGTCTGATCCAACGCCTTCACCATATCGGTTGCGGTAATTCCCGGAGCTACTGCGTTCACACGGATTCCATCTTTACCAAGTTCTCTTGCCAAAGACTTCGTCATTCCGTTTACCGCGAATTTGCTTGTAGGGTACGCACTGCCCGAAGTTTGTGCATAAAGTGAAACCATGGAACTCGTATTGATGACAACCCCCTTGCCTTTTTCTTTCATCATCGGAACACATAATCGTGTTAAGCGAAACATCGCATCTACATTTACTTGCATCACATCCGCAAAATGCGTATCATCATACTCATAAATTGACTTTGCATCAGAGATACCGGCATTATTCACTAAAATATCCACGGAAGCAGCGAGCTTCTTTTTTACATCTTCCAGCATTTCAACGATTTCGTTTTCTTTGCTTAAATCAGGGTAATAGCCAAGCACTTCATAAGCTTCGTTTTCATTCTTCAGCTTTGTTAATGCACGATCTACACTCTCTTTACGTGATCCCAGCAGTACAACCCTTGCCCCGCTGTCCAAAAAGCCTTTGACGATCGCATAACCGATGCCGCGAGTTCCGCCGCTTACCAAAACAACCTTATTCTTTAAAGACATATACTGCTCCATATTTAAAACCTGCCTTTCTGTTTACAATATAGCACACCGATATATAAAATACAATGCAAATGACCTCTTTGGCGCTGTCGTGTCCTCTTTCTATGACTATGCCTTTTTTTTGCACATCAGTACTGTCACATTTCATATTCAAACAACATTCGCATAGAATAGAATAACCGACATTAGGGGGAATATACATGATCACCATATCATTGGCAATGATTGTCAAAGATGAAGAAGCTGTATTAGACAGATGTCTTGCCTGTGCTGCACCGTGTGTGGATGAAATTATTATAGTCGATACAGGAAGCAGTGATCGCACGATTGAAATTGCCGAGAAATACACAAAGCACATTTATCATTATGTCTGGAATGATGATTTTGCGAGCGCCCGCAACGAAGCATTTTCACATGCGACTCAGGATTATATCCTTTGGTTAGATGCGGATGATATTATAATTGAACATGAACAGGCAAAGCTGCTTGACTTAAAACAATCATTATCACCTGACATCGATATTGTTATGATGAAATATCATGTGGCATTTGATCAGGACAACCGCCCCACCTATTCTTATTATCGAGAACGTTTAATCCGCAATCATCATGGATTTTATTGGAGCGGTAAAATTCATGAAGCGATTAATATACAGGGAAAGATCATCTATTCGCAAATTGCGATCCATCATAAAAAAATCAAACAAAATGATTCAATGCGAAACCTGCGTATTTTAGAAACACTTCATGAACAACAGCAGCTATCTGCCAGAGAACGCTATTACTATGCCAAAGAACTTTATGAACATGCACAATATGAGAAAGCATTGATTCAACTGGATCAATTTATGAATGAAAAAGATGCCTGGATCGAAAATAAAATAGATGCCTGTCGTATTAAAGGACATTGCTTATCTGTGTTGCAGAAAAAAACAGCGGCATTGTCTGCGTATTTTGAAAGCTTCATCTATACCTTGCCGCGTGCTGAAATATTATGCGATATTGGCTTCCTATATTTACAAGAAGAGAACTATGCATCGGCAATTTACTGGTATCAGTTGGCTTTATGCGCTGAAAAAAATGAAATGAGCGGGGCCTTTATTCAACCGGATTGTTATGACTTTATTCCGTATGTTCAGCTTTGTGTATGTTATGATAAGCTAAAGGATAGTGCTAAAGCGATCTATTATCATCAACAAGCTGCTTTATTGAAGCCAAATGATCCGATTATCGTAAAAAACAACAGTTATTTTGAGTCGTTAAAAAAATAAACAGCACCAATTCATTTGAACAGTGCTATTTATGATATGGTTGATGATGTAAAATCGTAAAGGCACGATAAAGCTGTTCGGCTAAAAGTACTCTTACCAGTTGATGAGGGAAGGTTAAGTCAGAAAGCTTCCAGCGAAAATTTGCCCGTTCGATCAATGCTTTACTGACACCGAGAGAACCACCGATGATAAAGACAATATTGCCGGCAGAATATGTTTGAAGCTGATCAATCTTTTGTGATAACTTTTCACTTGTCAACATAACACCAGCTAAATCCAGCAGAATCACATAATCACTGTCTTTAATATGGTGTAATAAGCGCTGCCCTTCTTTATCTTTAATCTGTTCCATTTGCAGAACAGACAACGACTGCGGAGCATTTTCATCCGCTACTTCAATAATTTCTATTTTAGTAAAAGCTTGCAGTCGTTTTACATACTCATCTGTCAGCTGACGCATCGCTTTTTCTTTTTGTTTTCCTATTGCCAAAAGCTTTATCATAAATTCTCTCCCTGCATAAATCATTCATTGCCTTTTCAAAATTTTATTGATTCTTATCGCCGCCGATATAAATACCGAATTGTTCTGCGGCATAAATGCGCAGTTTTTCACACGGTAAATCTTTACGCTTCAACTGAGCAATCAAAGTATCCGAAGCGAGCTGGCGATGATTGCCTTCCTGTGAGATATGTGCCAAGACGATCTCCTTGGTCTTATCACCGATTACTTGGGATAATATATATGCACTGTCCTCATTACAGAGATGTCCCATATCGTTTATAATTCGCTGTTTTACGAATACCGGTCTTGAGGTCTGCATTAACATTTCAATATTATGATTGCTTTCAAACACATAATAATCGGCATTCATAATATACGGCATCACATCCTTACGAATATATCCGGTATCGGTGACATAGACCATTTTACCGAATGCGCCTTCTATCACAAACCCGATAGTTCCTTCACAGTCGTGGCTCATCGGTAAAATCGTAATATCGAAATCTTTAATACGAATGCGTTCATATGCATTCACATAATTGGCCTCATTTCGTTCCAGCTTAGCACAGGCAAATGCAGGAATTTCATCAAACATTTTCAGCTGAGATACATGATCCTTGTGCGTATGAGTAACTAACAGTGCATCGGCATTTTGAAATTGATAGGAAAGACGCTCGAAACAATGATTCAAATAGCGCTTGGTCGTCCCACAGTCAATGATCAGCTCGGTATTTCCGTCTTTCATCAGACAACAGTTTCCTTTTGAGCCGCTGGCGAGTAATGCGAACTTCATTATTGGCCCACCACCGTCTGCGGATCTATTTGAACGCCGTTATAACGTATTTCAAAATGAACATGCGGTCCTGTCGCCACACCGGTCATACCGATATTACCGATTGCCTCCCCCTGTTGTACCACTGTACCGACCGGATAGAAACCCGGTCCGCTCATATGCCCGTAATAAGTTTGATAACCGTTGTTATGATCGATCACCACACGATAGCCACCGACTCCGTGATAATCATTTTGAATGATTGTGCCGCGATCGCTTGCCAACACCTGACCGTAGAAATTATAGCGGTTCTGTACATCGGTTGCCGTATGTCCGCTGTAACAATACCAGCCGCACGTGATTGATGCGACTTCTACCGGCCAGCGGAAATGTCCGCTACCAATATGCGGATATACCTTCGTGCCGACTCGCTTCACTTCTCGAACCGGCTGCTTGGTAATTACACCGGATATTTTCTTACCACTGCCGGTACTTTGCCCGTTCACAAAGATTTCCTGATAACGCGCATTTTCTTTTCCCAATTCCTGTTTTGTATCAATAACTTCCATTCCCTCTCGCAAGGTATCATCATATACGATTAAAGTAGATTCTGGATATACCGTTTCTTCTACCTGATTCTCTTTAATAACCTCATAGTGAATCGGTGAATTAATCGCCGTAACATTTAACTTCATACCGACTTTTACCAGCTGATTTTCACTGACTAAAGAATCCTGATTTAATGCCAATAAATGAGAAGTCGGAATGTGATTCAACCATGCGATACCTTGAATTGTATCATATTCTTTTGTAGTATAAAATTTCGTTTCACTGTCATAACCATAGCTGATTACTTTTAATGCTTCTTCTTTATTTTTCGCAATCTTATTTACCGGCGCAAGACCTTTAGAAACTGTCATTTCTTCTTTGAAATAAGCTTTTTCTACACGTGTTCCGTACTCACGATCGCCCAGCGGCGGCACTTCATTTCCGCCGTTGATTAAATTAAATGAATTTTCATCGATAAAATTTAACGCAAAATCATCTCTCGCTGCCACAAAATCATCTAAATTTTTTACATAGATAATTTCACCGTTTGAAAATTCAATCTTATTCGCTTCTACACTGAACAAATTATTTTCATTAATATATTTCAATATTTCATCATCTTTATTTTCATAAGTAAAGAAATTGATTTCTTCAACGATATGTACATCTTCACCTAATCCAAGCTTGGTATCGGGAAAATCCTTTTGATAACGATTTTTATAAACATCGTCCAGCATTTGATCTAATTTTTTCTCATCGTTCAATACGCCGATAATACTGTCTTTATAATAAATCACCGCATTGTTTTGTTCCGTTTCCGTTGTCTTTAGAACCTTTTGCGGAATAATCGCATTTTCAATATCAAAGGCACTGTTAAAATTACCGCTGAAGGCTTTTGGTTCAAAATAACCGGATATAAAGGTTAAACCGAACGCAAACAAAATTGCCGCAATCAGTGCATAGCCTTGCTTCATGCGCATACTCCTTTCTTTTACATCGATTCACTGTAATTATAAAAAGCGGAAATCGCTTTGGAAAAAGCTAAATCAACATTGCCGGTCGCACCGTTACGATGCTTGGCAATATTCACTTCGGTACGCTCGGGAAGATTTTGCTCTTCCTCAGTTTTATCTTTATTGTAATAATCCTCACGATAGAGGAACATAACGATGTCGGCATCCTGCTCGATAGATCCGGACTCTCTCAAGTCGGAAAGCATCGGATGCTTATTCGGGCGCTGCTCGACAGCACGGGAAAGCTGAGACAAGGCGATCACCGGACACTCCATCTCTCTTGCCAAACCTTTTAAGGAACGTGAAATTTCCGATATTTCCTGTTGGCGGTTATCTCCGCTGCTTCTTGAAGAACCGCTGATCAGCTGAAGGTAATCGATCACGACCATATCTAAGCCGTGTTCACTTTTCAGCTTACGACATTTTGAATAGATTTCCGCAATTTTAATATTTGAAGAATCATCGATAAACAGCTTCGCTCCACTTAAATCGCCGGCAGCCTCGTTGATTTTATTAAAATCCTCATCACTCATATTACCGCTTCTCAGCTTAAAAGATTCCACTTCACTGTGGGCGCTTATAATACGCCTCATCAGCGCTTCAGCAGGCATCTCTAATGAGAATATCGCAATTGCGCCACTGTTAAACTGCGCCGCTCGCATTGCCAAGTTCAGCGCAAAGGCTGTTTTCCCCATGGCCGGTCGCGCTGCCAGTATAATCAAATCACCACGCTGAAAGCCGTTAGTCATTCGGTCTAAGTCATAACCGGTCTTAATGCCTGTCACATGATCACTGAATGAGCGAAGCTTCGTAAGCTCTTGAATCACGTTGGAAATGACTTCCTTACTGCTTTTGAATTCTGTCGCTTTTCTGCTTCTGGTGATCTGTAAAATATTGCGCTCTGCCTGATCCATTACATCATCTAATTCTTGATCCACTTGATAAGCATCCTGCGCAATCATTTCCGCCGTTTCGATTAAGCGACGTAAATGCGCACGATTTTTGATGATTTCAATATAATGCGCACTGTTCGCTTGAGAAACAGCCGTATCGGACAGCTTTAAAATATAGTCCGCACCACCTACCATATGCAGCTCATCACTGTCCTGTAGGCGGGTAATCAATGAAGTAGCATCTATCGGCTTCCCGTTTTCACTCAAATAATTCATTGCATGAAAGATGCGCTGATGAATATTCAAATAAAAATCCTCTGCCTGTAGCCCTTGATCAAATACAACACGAACTACTTTCGGATACACGAGCATGGATCCTAAGATAGCCTGTTCCGCTTCATTACTGTGTGGTAATTCCTGACTCATCACTTCACCTACTCACTTAAATGTACTCGTATAACACCGATTACTTTATTCTTATATAAGTCGATTTTTACATCAGTATAACCCATGGAAGCGATCGGAGCGCTGTCGATCACCTTGCGCTTATCTATTTTGATCTCATATTTCTGCATTAGCTGTTCCGCTATCTGTTTCGTAGAAACACTGCCGAACACTCTGCCGTCTTTTCCACTCTTCACTTTAAACTCTAATGTCAGCTTTGCCAAACGCGCCTTTAATGCTTCCGCATTCGCTTCCAGCTGTTTTTCTTCTAACGATTCTTGCAGTTTTTGTTCATCTAATATTTCCATTGATTTTTTAGTCGCTTCTACTGCTAAACGCTGACGAATCAAAAAGTTTCGTCCGTATCCATCTGCGACTTTTACAATATCACCTTTTTTACCTAAATTCTTTACATCACTTAACAGAATCACTTTCATGCTTCATGTCCTCCTGTTCTTTTTTATATTGATCGATTACTTCGTGTAATTCCTTTTCCAAATCCTCAACCTTCGCATGATCTCTGGACAATGCGGCTGCCGAGAAATGTCCGCCGCCCTGCATTTGTTCCATTATGATCTGAACATTTACATTTCCTTTAGAGCGTGAGGATATTCCGACGGTATGCTCAGCAGTATAGGCGATGACAAAACTTGCCTCAATGCCCTTGATATTTAATAAGGCATCTGCCGCCTTTGACATCATCGTACGATGGAAAATACGATCTTCCTTCACCGCCGCAATCAATAGATTGCCTTGATAAACATGCGTATATTTCATAATATCGGTCTGCTCGGCAAAATCTTGAAAATTCTCTTTCAGCATGTTTTCCGCAGATGCCGCATTTACACCGAGCTTGCGTAAATATGCCGCTGCCTCAAAAGTACGACTGCCGGTACGCATTTTAAAACGATTGGTATCGACAAGAATTCCCGTGTACATCAGGGTCGCTTCTTCTTCATTTATATGAATGCTGTTAGATTGATAAGGGAAAAATTCGGTAATTAGCTCACATACGGAAGAAGCACTGCTTTCAATATAAACTAACAACGGATTATCGATAAAATCTTCACCACGGCGATGATGATCGATAATCATAATCTTTTCCGCAGCTGCCAAAGTCAACGGCGCGCCGCATTGATTTGGTGCATTATGATCAACGACGATGACAAGATCTCGCTCATTTACCATTCGAGCAGCCTCTTCATCGTCTAAAAAGCCGTGACGCTCTTCCAGCTGATCCATACATCCCCTCAGCGCTTCCTGTAGCTGTAGCTCAACACCGCCGCTTTTAGAAACGATATACGCCGGGGCATCATAGGCACTGCACAAGCAGCTAACTCCCAATGCCGCACCCATGCAGTCAAAATCCATCAACTTATGGCCGACAATAAAGACGCGATTCGCTTCCATAATAGCTTCCTTCACCGCCTGTGCCATGACTCGAACCCGCACTTTGCTGCGTTTTTCTTTTGCTTCACTGTTACCGCCATAATATTTCACATTTTCGCCGTATTTTTTTACAGCGACTTGATCGCCGCCGCGGCTTTGTGCCAGCTCCAGCAAATCATTTACCATTTGATCCAGCAAGCGATAATCCGTTGTACCGCGTGCATAAGACATCGATAAAGTAATTGACACATCGATTTCATCGGCAGCGGCACGAATATCGTTCAAAATCGAAAAGCGATCCCTGACGATTTCCGTATAGATGCGCTCATCGAGTACGACAAGAAAACGATCGGAACGCAGTCTGCGCACAAACATGCCGTATTTCTTTGCCCAGTTCAATACCGGCTGACGCAGATTCGTATTGATCAGCGCCATTTTTTCTTCATCCTCATATTGTTGAATTTCCATATAGTTGTCCAGCTGCAATAAGCCGACAACGATCGCTTCCTGCATATATTGTGTTTTCAGGCGCAGGATTTCCGAAACATCTCGGACATACAGTACTTGTGCATTTTCTTTTCGGGTGATTTCATAAACATTATTTTCATCGGTACCGACAACCATATCCACATCATCCTGAAACAGCTCGCTGACCTCAGGAATCCAAGTCGAAAGCTTTTTGCCGACAAGATTCAAACCGCGTTCACTGATCACATCGTTTACCCAAGTCGCACAATAGTTTTCATTATAAGTGATAATTCCGATCTGACCGAAGTCCAAAGCATCCTTCGCATCATTTCCGAGGATTCTCGATATATCGATATCGCGTGATTCCTTTTCACTTTCAAAGCGATAAATAATCCACAGAATCATTACGATATGAATGGCTGTCAACAGCCATACCAAATAATTATTCAGTTCCATTCCCGATAACAGGAACATGACTAACGCAACAATTTCCGCAAGAATCAAAATACCGATCTGGACCTTAAGATCTTCCAATCGTTCCATGAATGACACCTCGTTTCCACCTTTGTCTAAAATTTTGATAAATACTGATAATTCCGCACCATACAATAAGCGTTCCGCTCGGCAAAAACATCAGTCCCGCTATACATAACAGCGAGCAGATGATACCGATCAGGCGTTTTTGATACAAAATCGTTATACACATGACATCCATGACACACTCTGCACATAGAATTATGCAGTCTATGAAATAAATGCTTGTGATTCCCACTAATAAATTACCCTCTAATTTTAACATATTTTTGAGCAAAAATAACAGCCAAATACAAATACTTACCGATGCGAACCATTTCGGCAGCGCAATGTCAAAGATTGATTTCATCGGCATAATATCGTAGTTCATGCGTTTCAGTAACAAACAAGCGAATAAATGGATGCAGACAGTCTGTAGAACAGCGCATACAACACTGGTAATGACGGCAATAATCATTGCCAGCTCCGTAAGCTCTCCGTTCACAATTTGTAACTGCTGCACCAGCTGCTGAGCAAGCATTAGATCCTCTTGCAGATCATAGCCGAAGGCAGCGGCAAATAAAACCATCGTAATAAAATAAGAAAACAGTGTCAGCACACCGGTGAGCAGCAGTAAATTCGCATGCTTCCAGCGATGATAGACTCCGTAGCCGTAACCAATTCCGCACAAAAGCGCCGATGCGAGATAAAAAACAGTCGTCCAAGCAGAAATCATCAAGGATAACAACAACATAGAAACAGCCGGTATTAAAGCGGCTTTCCATCCATATCGCACCGTATAGATCAAAATCGGAAAGGACAAGATCCAATAAATTGCATATTCGATCATACCGCCCAACTGCCGATTGATAAACAGAATCAATCCGACTAAGGCACACATCATCGCACCTTCCGTTATTTTTCTTGTATCGTTTCGCATGTATTCACATCCTTACTCTATATTTTCAATAACATCCTCACACGGCATATCCAATGCCGTCTGACCATGCTTTGAAGCTTTCGGTAATGTTGACATTGCTTCAATATAAAATACGATCTTCAATAAAAAGAAGAAAACCTCCGCCGAACGGAGGAGGTTATACTTATTCGCTGACGTAAGGCAATAATGCCATCTGACGAGCGCGTTTGATTGCAGTCGCCAGCATACGCTGATATTTTGCACGTGTGCCTGTTACACGACGAGGAACGATCTTTCCGTTTGCGGAAATATAGCGTTTCAATAATTCAACGTCCTTGTAATCAATATATTCGATTTTATTTTTCGTAAAGTAGCAAACTTTTTTGCGACCCATACGCTGTTTTCTAAATGCCATCGGGTATTCTCCTTTCTGAATTAAAACGGCAAATCATCACTTGCGATATCTAATGTATCCGCACTTGAAAAATCTGCGTCAAAGCTGTTTGCAGCAGGCTGATCTGGTGTATAACCCATATCCGGCTGCATCGGCTCCTGCGGTGTATAGCTTCCGTGTTCCGCAGCTGCTTTTTTGCTTTCCAAGAACTGAACGCTGTCCGCAACAACCTCAGTAACATAAACACGTTTTCCGTCTTTATCGTCGTAGCTGCGCGTTTGGATTCTGCCTTCAAGCCCCAACAAAGCACCTTTTTTTACATATTGTGCCATAAAATCAGCGGTTTTATTCCATGCGACACAGTTAATAAAATCTGCATCCTGTCCCTGACTCGGCACACGGCGATTACATGCGATCGTAAACGAAACTACGGAAACACCGCTCTGCGTTTTTCTCAGCATCGGATCTTTCGTAATTCTGCCTACTAAAACTACTCGATTAATCATAGCTTCATCCTCGCTTATTCTTCGCCTTGTGTTTTTACAATCAAATAACGAACAATATTCGGATTGATGCGAGTCAAACGATCAAATTCCTGAATACCTTCATTGTTTGCCGTAACATTGATGACTACATAGTAGCCTTTGTTCATGTGATTAATTTCATACGCGAACTCTTTTACGCCCCATTCGTCCACTTTATCAATGGAACCTTCACGGTCGGTAATGACCTTGTGCATTTCATCCATTACCTGCTGGCGCGCTGCATCTTCTAAAGATGCGTTCACGATGTACATGATCTCGTATTTCTTCATTACGTACACCTCCTTATGGTCTATAGGCCCTGTCTTATGACAGAACAAGGAGTAGAGATTATCTACCCGTTTAAAGATTATAACAGTTTTCGCCGTGTAAGTAAACTGTTTTTTGTGATTTAATGAAGTTCTCTTTCCATTCTCAAATACACTTAAAAAAACTCTTTCGACAATCATAATAATTATGAATCAAAAGAGTTTTTTCACCAGACAGCTTCATATAAGAAAAAAAGGCCAAAGACATTCGCATGAATTTTCTTTGGCTTTATGGCTGACGCTTCCCATGCATATCATCTTCTATCATAATTAAATTAATAAATAATTCTCTCCAATTATAATATCATCATAAGATTTTGGCTTTCAGATCCAATATTTAATTGGGTGTCTTTGCTTCATTTTACGTCTGATTCAGTTATCCTGCCACTTCATTCTCCAGCATCTCCATCATGTGATGAAGCATTTCATGCAAAGCTTCCTTTTGTGTCTCATTTAAATGAATAAACAATCTGACTAACTGATTCTCCAGTGCATCATCGCCTTCAAATAAATAATTGTCTATTCTTATATTTAATATTTTACACACATTTAAAAATGTATCTGCTTCGGGAATCGCTTTACCGACACACCAGCGATTGACGGTCGCTCTTTCAATATTCAAGGAAGATGCGAGCTGTGCCTGTGTCATATGATTCTTTTTCAATCCATTTTTTATAATTGTTTTTATTTCCAGCTTCTCCATATGCTTACCTCTTACTTAACATATTGTACAATGTGCTGTTCAGAAATAATTAGTCTATTGATATAACAGTGTTGATGAATAATACTCTTTCATAAAAATTATGATACTTATTGTATAAAACACATTAGTAACCAAAACAAGATGAAATAAAGGACGCCATAAAAAACTGTTCATTTCATCTGAAACATGATAAGATGATAGTCGGAAAGAAGGCGATTAAATGGAAGAAATGATTGAAGAATTAGCAGCGTATTATGGTGCTTTAGGTTATCCGCTGTATGAGATTGAAGAACTGAAAAAAATGAGTGAAGCCGAAATCAACGATTTATATGAAATTACTTTTCCCAATCGCTAGAACTGCGTCTTAAAAAATTACTGGTTATTTTCTAAACTTTTTGTAATCTACTGTTTTTATCCGAATATTCATGGTAAAATGAAGCAGATTAAGCGAGGTAAAGATGAAAACGATCCGTTATAATAAAAACGATACAGATGCAATCATACAAACACTGCTCAGCGGAAAGACTGTCGCATTTCCCACTGATACGGTTTACGGACTGGGTGTCATTTACGATGAACATGCATTGGCCACATTAAAACAGGCAAAAGGACGGGCGGAAACAAAGCCGATACCGACTATGGTTGCCTCTTATACACAGTTGGAACAAATTGCTGAAATCAATGAAACGGCGCTAAAGCTGATTCATTCATTTATGCCGGGCGCCCTTACGTTAGTTCTGAAGAAAAAGGCATGTGTGCCGGATTTTGTTACAAACGGCAAGCCGACGATCGCCGTCAGAATGCCTGATGATCCCTTTGTGCTGGACTTGATTGCGAAGTGTCAAGGTCCGTTGTTAGTGAGCAGTGCAAATCGCTCTGATGAAGCGAGTACTCATTATGCATCTGAGGTACTGGAACAGCTTGAGGGAAGAATTCATGCGATTGTTATGGGAGAAGCGCAAGGTAATACGGCAAGCACAATAATTGATGTCAGTGAAGCGAATATCAAGATTTTGAGAAAAGGTGAAATTTCAGAAGCTGAAATTCACAACGCATTACAAATAAAGGAGGAACACAAATGAAAATCGGAATCGCCTGTGATCACGGCGCATATGAAGCAAAAGAAGCAATTAAAGAAATGTTGATCGAGGAAGGACATGAGGTTAAGGACTTCGGTACTTATTCAACCGCTTCCTGTGATTATCCTGATTTCGCCTATGCCTGTGCAAAATCAGTCAGTGAAAAAGAAAACGAACGCGGCATTGTGATCTGCGGCACGGGGATCGGTGTCAGTATCACAGCCAATAAGGTAAAGGGTATCCGCTGTGCCTTATGCAGTGAAACGACAAGCGCACGTCTTACAAGAGAACACAACGATTCTAATGTGCTGGCAATGGGACAGCGCACCTGCGGAATTGAAATCATGAAGGATATTGTACATACTTGGATAAACACTCCGTATTCGCAGGATGAACGACATCAGAGACGCATTGATAAGATTACTGAAATTGAACAAAAATAACCAACAACCGATAAGCATATCGGTTTTTTTATGGTTCATTATCCTGTTGAGCAACATTAAAAATCACTTTAACAATCTTATTTCATTTTTCACATAATGTTCATACAACAAACAACTGTTTTCCATATGCCGCTGATAAAATAGAGGCAGAAAAGAGGTGAAGCAATGGCATCTGTTAAAATGGTGTTTCAGCGCTTGGAAAAGAAATATCTTATTAATGAAGCACAAAAAAGCGAACTATTACAAAGGGCATCTAATTATCTAACCGATGATGTATTTGATGCCGCAACCGTCTGTAATATATATTTTGATACCGATCGGTATGATTTAATTACCACATCGCTTCAAAAACCGCCGTATAAAGAGAAACTTCGTTTAAGAAGCTATGGAGTGGCCCATAAAGACAGCACCGTATATCTTGAAATCAAAAAGAAATGCAAAGGCATTGTTAATAAACGGCGCATTTCATTGAATGAAACAGAAGCGGTATTGCTGCTTCAAACAGGCAAACTGCCTCATCACAACACACAGATTCAAGCTGAAATCGATTATTTTATTCAATATTATCAACCGAAGCCGATGGTCTATATCGCTTATGAGCGATCGGCATTGATCGGTAAGAGTGCGCCTGATTTGCGAATTACCTTCGATCAAAATATTCGCCGCAGATATGATCATTTGGATTTAACATATGAAACCGACGGAAAGACGGTGCTTGATGATGACAAAATTCTGATGGAGATTAAAGTACCCGGCGCCTACCCTTTATGGCTTACCCGTAGTTTATCCGATATGAAACTGTATCCGACTTCTTTTTCTAAATACGGAACAGTATTCCTGCACGATATGGTAAAAAGTAAAACACCAATAATACAAAAGCAGGATCAATTTATTTCTAATCCCGCGATACAAAAGGAGGAAGCTTTTTCATGTTTACAAGTATATTAAGTGAAGGAACTAATCTAACGATATGGGAAGGCGGTTTATGTACCGGCTGTTCCCTGTTGATCGGTTGCTTGATTGCCTATATCTATGCCTATCAAGGCTGTGCGACCAAAAATTTCAAAATAACGATTGCGCTGTTGCCGGCACTTGTACAGCTGGTAATTATGATGGTAAACGGCAATTTAGGAACCGGAGTTGCTGTACTCGGTACCTTTTCACTGGTGCGCTTTCGTTCGGTACCGGGAAGCTCCAAAGAAATTCTGTTTATCTTTTTTGCGATGGCAGTCGGATTGGCAGCCGGAATGGGGTATTTAAGCTTTGCGCTTTTCACCGCCGTAGTCATCGCATCAGCCTTTATGATATTGTCTCGGCTTTCGTTTTTACAAAGAGTGCAAACTGAAAAAGATCTGCGCATTGTCATCCCAGAAGATTTAGATTATACGGAAATATTTGATGATATTTTTGAACGATATACGCAACAGGTCGAAATGATCCGTGTCAAAACGATCAATCTTGGCTCTATGTTTGAGGTCTTTTATCAAATTACATTAAAGGAGCCGTCACAGGAAAAAGCGATGATTGATGAAATTCGCTGCCGTAACGGTAATCTGGCAGTGGTATTAGCGAGAAGGCAGGCGAACAGTGATGAATTATAAAGCGCGAAGCCGACTTTTACTTTCACTCTTGTGCATGTTATGGTTATGCGCCTGTGCGCCAAAACAAGCATCTGAAAATAATCGACAGTCAACTGAAAGCACACAAATCAGTTATGAGGAAGATGATTTCTATCTTGATTTTGATCAAGAAAGCGTTAATGAAATTAATTTAGATCAAAAGCAAGGAGAAGTCACAATCACAAATGCAGGAACCTATATACTGCACGGCAGTCTTCAAGGATCGCTTTCTATTGATGTCGGTGAACAAGACACGGTAAGGCTCGTTTTGAAAGAGGCTTCAATCACATCAAGCAGCGGATCGGCAATTCGCTGTGACAACGGCAAAAAGCTGATTATATCATTATATCAGGATACAAAGAATCAGTTGATCGATGCGGTGGATCCTGCGGACAGTGAAGCTGATGCGACAATTTTGGTACAAAACGATCTGACTGTGAACGGCAGTGGAAGCTTGAGCATTCAAGCAAATATTCAAAATGCGATCAAAGCAAAAGATACCTTAAAGCTAATGGACGGCAATTATCAGATACAAACTGTAGGTAACGGCATCATCGGAAAAGATACGCTCTATATACATGAAGGCAGCTATCAGATTGATGCGTCGGGAGATGCGATTAAAAGCAACTATGATAAAGATAATGAAAAAGGTGATATCTTCATTGAAAACGGCAGCTTTGAATTAAAGGCAGCGCAGGACGGGATTCAATCAGCACGCAATTTGACGATTTATAACGGCAACTTTCAAATCACAGCGGGAGGCGGGAGCACCAATGCGGTAAAAACGAACGACAACTTTCAGCACGGCGGATTTTCTCAGCGTGAGCAAACGGACAGTGAAGAAGAAACGATCAGCACCAAGGGCGTCAAAGCGACAGGCACACTGATCATCAAAGACGGTGTATTCACTTTAAACACATGTGATGATTCCCTTCATGCCAACGGTGATATAACCCTGACAAACGGCAGTTTCACAATCGCAAGCGGCGATGACGGTATTCACGCGGATGAAACGCTTACGATTGATAACGGCAGTATTAACATCACAGAGAGCTATGAGGGGCTTGAGGGGGCTGATGTTATTATCAACGGCGGCGATATACAAGTCGTTTCCGATGATGACGGAATCAATGCGGCTGGCGGTAGCGATCAAGCTTCTGCCGCAGAGCCCTTCCCTGATCAGTTTAGGCAGGGTGGAGATTATACGGTTCAGATCCACGGCGGAATCGTCTTAGTTTATGCGAGGGGTGATGGCTTGGACTCTAACGGCACAATCGAAATGGACGGTGGCAGTGTTGTCGTCTTCGGTCCCTCTGACGGAGGAAACGGCGCCTTAGACTACGAGGAATCATTTAAGATCAACGGCGGTATTCTGATCGCCGCAGGCAATTCGCAAATGGCACAAGCACCGTCATCCGATTCGTCGCAAAATGCTATAATGTTTAACATTTCCCAACAAGAAGCGCATACCCTTTTCTATCTGTGTGATGCATCCGGTAATCCGATTATTGCCGCAGCACCAAACCGTACTTATGATAATATTGTAATCAGCACTCCGAAGCTGACACTTCAAAAGGAATACCAGCTGTACATCGGCGGCAGCGGCACTGAAAATGATGCCGGCTATATGGATAGCGGATTCAGCGGCGGCACACTGTTTACAACAATAACACTTACCGATACAATCACTCAGTCCGGACAAGGCGGAATGAACATGCCCGGAAACAGAGAAAAAGGTAACGGCAGAGGTGATATGCCTCCCGGCGAGATGTTCCCAGGTGAGCGCAAAGAGTTCGATTCACCTGTGGATCAGTCTCGTGAGGAAGCACAAATGTAGCTGTCATAAGCTACAATTCAATCAGGACAGTGTAATTACTCCTATCGTTGCACTGTCTTATTTTTTTAATATTGACAAGGGATGTTGAGAAGCATTCTCAATCAATGCAGTCACAGAACCCTCAAAACCTGCATCGACATATTCTTTTATACGTCTTTCCCCACCCGCTTGATACAAACAATCGCAATAAAACATTCCTGCAATATCAGTAAATCTTTGCCATAAATCTAATTTATCCAACATGTAAAGAATTTGTTCACGGAATTGTTTCTCCTTGATTTCAAACGCTTTATTCAATGTATAAAAAGCGTCCTTTTTACGATGGACATATCGTGCTTCCTTTAATCGATATTCCGTAACATTCTCATTCCACGATAAATATTGAATCAGTCCCTCGCAAAAGAAACGATATTCTAACTGCGGAATATAAGCCATCGGCTTTTTATAAGCATGATTCAAATAGTATCGCAGTAAATGTACATGACAAAGATTATGCAAGATATAGCACATCTCCATTACACTGCTTGTATAATCAGCGATATTCAATAAATCAACGACTAAATAATCTGTTCCGTCATGTGTCAGCACCTTTGCATCGAAATGCTTACCGCTGCCCACGATCGGAAGCATCACGATTTGATCAATCATAGTGCTGCAATACGGAAATAAGTAAACGATAAGATCATGATTCCATAACGGAAACTTTTCGTAACAACACACTTCTTTACAAAGCCGCAGAACCACCTCTTTTCTTGTCGGACTGATCGCTTCCACACCGCAAAACGGCTGATACCAAGCATCCTTTTTTTGTTCCGACTCTTTCACATAATAATCCACTTCACTCAGTTCAATATACATGTATCTCTTCCATTCCTTTCAAGGAATATTATAACCTACTCTGTCGTCTTTTTCATCAACTCGAGCGCGTATCGCTCTCGCTGTCTAAATTCTTTAAAAACAATGCGATATAAAAAAACAACTTGAGTTCGTCGATTTTCTCTTTCTTTATTTGAAATTTATGCATATGCCCATTTTATCGTGTTTTTTGCACTTCAGGTCCATTTATCCTCTATCCTTCAAAGACACCAACATAGTATAAAAAAGACAGGAAAGGAGTGATTTTATGCAAATTCCGCAGACAAATATCAGCGCATATCGAAGCCGAACGGGGTCTCAGAATGCTCAAAACCAACTGATTCCGACAATTTGTAATGAAAATAAAGCGAATGTGCAGTATACCGGCTCACAGGTAGCTCTCATCAGCGGCACTTTAGATGAGGGAGCGCGTTATCGCGGATACGGCTGTTACAGACCCAACGCCCCATGTAATTTATGTAATGTATACTGTCCAATCTTTTATAATAATAAAAGCAATGTAAAGGCAGACAATGCATGGTTTCTCTGATTGTTTCAAACAAAAACATGGATTCGGAATATTCCGTACCCATGTTTTTTTAAAGTCCTGTTTTTTCACTCTTATATTTAAATAATTCAGATACCGTTACTAATTGATAGCCTTTGCTTTGGAGGTACGGAACTAATTCTTTAACCGCCTCCAAGGTTGTCGGATATAAGTCGTGGAAGAGAATCATAGCTCCGTCAAATTCACCTGCTTTTGCGCGTTCCAATGTGATCTGCTTATCGCGATTTTTCCAATCTTCACTGTCGACATTCCATAAAGCAACCTGTAAACCGTTTTGATTCAGCACTTGCTTAGTTGTATCGTTCCACGCTCCGTAAGGCGGTCTCACATAAACTGCTTCATGCCCGGTCAGCTCATAAAGTACATCCTGTGTATCAAATACTTCCTTGCGAATATGCTGTCGATCATCTGATTCAATACTTTTGTGATCCCATGAATGATTACAGATTTCAAACCCGTTTTCCACCATATGCTTCACCGTATCAGGATAATTTTGAATATTTTGTCCTAACATAAAGAAAGAAGCATTTGCCTGATGCTCTTCAAACACCTTCATCACCTCATCCGTATAAGGTGACGGGCCGTCGTCAAAAGTCAATGCGATCATCGGTTTTTTAGGATCAATCTTCAGTTTGCGCTTTACCTCAAGCGGCTTTTTATTCGTTCCCTTACCTGCCAGCTTTATATATTTTTGATAATCACTGTATTTTAATTTGACAGATGCATTGTCACAATGAACATGCACAGCTTCTTCATCGAGTGAAATCACCGCTTTATCAGGCGCAGTTATTTTTTTGTTCGCTTGTTTCTGAAATTCCTCGCTGATTAAATCTACATAATTGCCGCGAAAAATATCCTGTAAACGTATCTCTCGATTGGCTTCAAGATCAAAGCTGATATATTGATAATCTTCTTTCAACGGCTTCTGTTCTTTATCTAATAACTGATAATGAAACTTGACACTGACATAGCGATCATTTAAGGAATTACTTTCATAATCAAGAAAGGTAATGCCGTTTTCCTGCGGCAGTTTCTTTATATATTCATTGATCTTTGTATTCATTGACTCTGATTCAAATTGAGGATAATGGAGAAATCTCAACTGTTCCTCATTTTCTTCATTAAATTGTTCTTTCTGTTCACCTGCTAGCTTTGTCTGATTTGATACCTCTTTTAATGCTTTGTACGGATCACCTGATCCCAATATCCTTGAGATTCCGAAACTAAACAACAGAAAAACCGCAATTACAAATATCAGACGTTCATATCTTAATTTTTTACCTTTTATCATAGTGTGCCTTTCTTTTCATACTTTATATATGCTTTTTATATATCAATATATGTATATGATTCATTTTTTTGTTTCTTTTATTATAACACATATGAATTTTATTACTACACTTTTGCTTATTTTATTTTTTATCATTTTTGTTACGCAAATGATCAAGGAAAAACTTTAAGGAATCTTTATGTGTAATTGTTCCTTCGATGAATCAGATAAAATTGAAATTGTATTTTTCACTAGGATCTTTGGTTTCTTGTTTGTGGAGTCACATCACATGTTAAAAAGGTCGTGTCTCGATGTTTTTATCGTATTGATGTCGATAAATTCAATCATTGCTGCTCTGTTATCAACTCTGATGGTGAAATCCTTTTGGATCATGGATTTGGAGTAGGTCTTAAATCCTATTTCTATCAATGTCAAGCTTCCTTAAAAAGTTAGAAAAATGCTTCAATTTGCTTTCTAATGTCGAAATAGTTTTACATTAAAGAAATCAAAAAAGGTTTGCCGTAAAGACAAACCTTATAGATTATTTACGTTTTGAATTACGTTGTTTCACTCGTGTCAACATCATAGTAATAGTTGTGAGAATCAACATGATCCACCACCATACCCATTTGGTATTATCTCCGGTATTCGCTCCGCCAAGATTCTTCTTTAATTCAGTTTCATTGTCATTGTTATTATCCAACAGATTCTTGTCCGGAATGCCGTCTCCGTTTGTATCGATATTATAGTCAGCTTTGCCATCGCCGTCCGCATCGATATTCAGATATGGTTTTAATCCGCCCATCGTATTGTAAGTGAATCCATTCACAGTTACGGTTTTGTTCGGCTTCCATGACTTGAGTTCAAGGATGTTCAAATCTGCTTTACCGTCGCCGTCTGTATCAATGTTGATGTCCGGTTTCCCATCGCCGTCACTGTCTATATCAATATCAGGTATACTATCGCCGTTCATATCTACATTAAGATCTGCGACACAATCTTTATCCAGATCAATATTGATGTCCGGAATACCGTCTCCGTCTGTATCCACATTCAATTTTGTACCCTCAAGCTTACATTGCTTATTTGGTTTCTTATTGCCGTTTGAATCATATTCGGTACCATCAGGTAATACGACTGTTCCATCAGGCTTGATGATTGCGCCATCAGGTGTTTCAAGCTCGCTTCCGTTAGGGAATTCTACTTTGCCTCCTTTAGGCACTTCCACACTGCCGTCAGGCTTCTTCTCAGGCTGCTTGCCGTCTTCACTCGCTGCCCCACAAACCTCATCTCCACTGTTCTTATTCCCATCAGGTCCTACTACACATGTATCATCTTTATT
>QZED01000019.1 GCA_009917405.1 bacterium c-19
GAAAGCAGTAATCAATGTAGATACCGATGGAGATGGAATCCCAAATATCAATATCGATAACAAGGGAGATTTCAAACCGCATTTGAATATCGCCAAAGACGGAGAAAACCCAACAGTCAACTTAGTAGGAATCCATGAATGGAAACCAAAGAAGGACTACAAAACAGGCAAATATACATTTGACAGTATCGGAAAAGAAGACTTCAAACCGGAACTAAATATCGATAGCGATGGAGATGGCTATCCAGATATTAATATTGATATAGACGGAGATGGAGAACCAGACATCAATAAAGATTTGGATGGTGATGGAATACCTGATATAGATATAGACAGTACGGGTGATGGTATTCCCGATGTGAATGTAGATACAGACGGAGATGGCAAACCTGATGAAAACATCAAAAAGATCACAGAATGGAAACCGGGCAAGAATGTAGAAGGAGACTTACCATACGATACGATGGATTTCAATGATAATGAAGATCCTGAAAAACCTGATGAACCGAATGGAAATGATCCCAATGATAAGGACAATCCCGGCAATCCAAACGATACAGACGACCCTAACGGAAATGACCATGACACATCGGTAAAAGGCATGTATAATCCAGTCACAAGCATGGGCGGAGCGAATACAGGTGATACTACCAATCTGATGTATTACATGGGAATCAGTCTGTTATCCTTAAGTTTACTATTCTTTATTGGCTATAAACGAGAGAGCAAATGATCATCATAAGGGCAGAGAAAACTAAAAAATCTCTGCTCTTTTCTTGAGCTAAACGAAAGGATATAATATAATTAGTTCATAAGTAACACGCAAAAAAAATATTATTTTTGAATGGATTGCGAATTTATAATCGTATTATAAGTGAGAACAAAAAAATTATTACGGAGGTTTAAATTTATGAGAAAAATAATCATTGTGATAACAACCATTATTACAGTCGCGGCAGTCGGAACGACAACCACATTAGCGCTAAATTCAATGAACGATATAAAAATCGAGGCAAATGAAGCGACCGATATTCCGGAAATAAAAATTACGGAGAAACAAGCGGCACAAACAAGCGAGAAAGCGAAAACTGTTGAAATTGAAAAAACAGTTACTAAAGATACAACTTCATCACCGACAGAAGAATTGCCGGCAGTACCGAAGACAGAGGCGACTGTTCCTGACAACGAGCAGACTGTTCCTACCGAAATTATTTGCGACTATTGCGGCGGTGCTTACGGACATCATTATGTGGGTGCGAACGGTGATGGCATCTGTGATCACTACAGCGGTAGTCACAACGGCGGATACGGAAACCATCATCGTTATTACACAGATGAAAACGGTGACGGCATCTGCGATAATTACGGAAACGGCGGTTATGGTCAAGGCGGCGGATACGGACATCACGGCAGACACCACCGCTAATGACCGATATGTTTCAGTGGAAAAACTGCTCCACGGAAAACAATATCAAAGGAAAAGGTTATGCGAAGTGAACAAGAGGTAAACATAGCGATTGATCAATACAGCGATATGATACGCAGATTGTGTATGATCTACTTGAAAAATTACGCAGATACCGAGGATATATTTCAGACGGTATTTTTAAAGTACGCCTTAAATGATCAAAAATTCGCATCTCAAGCCCATGAAAAAGCGTGGCTGATTCGAGTTACAATCAACGCCTGCAAGGATCTTTTAAAAAGCTTTTTTCGGCGTCGAACTGTTACCTTGGATGAGGTGATAGAACAAGCCGCTATACGACAAAATGAGCACCGTGAAGTATTAGAAGCAGTATATGCATTGCCGCAGAAATATCGAGATGTTGTATATCTGCACTACGTAGAAGGCTACAGCGCCCCCGAAATCAGCGAAATTCTAAAAAAGAATGTGAATACCGTATATACTTTATTGACACGTTCTAAGCAAATACTGAAGGAAAAGCTGGGAGATGATGGAAATGAGTGAATCGATAAAAACGGTATTTGAGCAAGTTCATGCCGAAACAGATTTAAAAGAAAATACTAAAGCTTATATCGCCCGACAATACCGAGAGGAGCCAAAGCATAAAACAAGCAGTGTTCGATATATGAAATATGCCATTGCGTGTGTGTGTATAATATTAATATCGCTTACGGCTCATCGTGTGTATTTTACGGCCACATCAAAAATCAGTATCGATATCAATCCATCTATCGAACTGAATGTTAATCGCTTTAATCAAGTAATCTCTGTCAATAGTTATAATGATGATGGTAAAGAATTAGCGAAACAATTAAATGTCCGTTATCAAAATTACGATGATGCGATCCAAGCAATCGTGAAGAATGAGATCATTGCCGAATTATTGGCAGATGATGAACTTATTACATTCACGGTAGCCGGCAGTGATTCAGGACAGGCAAACAAAATTCTGTCTGAGTTAAAGGCTGAAACCGCTGATCAAGAAAATACGTATTGTTATCACGCATCAAATAAGGATGTACAAAAAGCCCACGAGGCAGGACTTTCCTTTGGGAAATATCGAGCTTATTTAGAGTTGAAAAAGCTTGATCCGACTATCGAAGCTGATTTCATCTCACAAATGACGATGCGTGAAATACATGATTTAATTCATGAGCATTCTCAAGATAATACTGATACAAACGAAAGTACAAGCGGAAACGCTCATCACGGTCATAACGGTAACGGACATGGAAATAAAAATGGTAAAGGCAAACATCGAAACAGTGAATAAGAGCGTAAAAGGCAGAAGCAGCGATGTTTCTGTTTTATTGTTTCAAGCAATCGAAAAAACAGCCGGAAAACAGAAAAGGGTAAAGAATAATAAAATAAATATAAATAACAGCGGCAAAAAGAATACAAAAATGCGTCTGTGAAAACGGCATTGAATCGTCGGTGTCCCCTGATCATATTTCTGTAATGAAGATAATAAAGTTTTTTTCACAACGTGCAACGCAAATTTTCTGTGAATCAAGGTTCGACACTGTCTAAAACCGTAAATGAAAGAAAATAGAAATACGAGTCAAAATCGTTGAGAAAAGTTGTCGTCATATCAGCGAAACTGTGTTAAAATAATACTGATAACTTACAGAAAGATATAAAATCCAAAACGGAGGTATAAGAATGGCAAATTTTATCGAGCGCTTATTCAGCGGTGAGAAAAAAATATTGGCAAGATTAGAAAATATTGCCAATCAAGTAGATGCGCTGAGTGAAGCGATGCGATCATTAAGCGATGAAGAATTAAAAGCAAAAACAGAAGAATTTAAAGCACGCTATGAAAAAGGTGAAACTTTAGATGATTTACAAGTAGAGGCATTTGCGGTTGCCAGAGAAGCAGCCGGACGTGTCATTCATGAATATCCGTACAAGGTACAGATCATGGGTGCGGCAGCGATGCATCAGGGTGATATTGCTGAGATGAAAACCGGTGAGGGTAAAACCCTTACCGCCGTTATGTGCGTATACTTGAATGCACTTGCACAAAAGGGTCTGCATGTGATCACCGTCAATGAATATTTGGCAGGACGTGATGCGGAATGGATGGGTGCGATTTATCGCTTCTTAGGCTTGAGTGTCGGGGTAAATATGCGTTCACTTGCGCCGCATCAAAAACGCGCCGCATATGCGTGTGATATTACGTATACAACCAATTCGGAATTAGGTTTTGATTATTTGCGTGATAATATGGTGACAGATGTCAAAGAACGTGTACAGCGCGGTCTATATATGGCGATTGTCGATGAGGTCGATTCTATTTTAATCGATGAATCAAGGACACCACTGATTATATCCGGCGGTCGTAAACAAACAGCGAATTTGTATATTCAGGCAGATCAGTTTGTAAAGCGTCTGCATGAGGGTGATTATGAAATTGACGAAAAGACAAGACAAGTACAGCTGAGTGAAAAAGGTGTAACGCTTGCCGAACGTAAATTTAAAATTAAAAATCTGTATGATATTGAGCATACGCAGTTAGTACATCATATTCAGCAGGCATTAAAAGCTAACTATATTATGATGAAGGATGTAGAATATGTCGTTCAGGAAGATGAAATTGTAATTGTCGATCAATTTACCGGAAGAACGATGCCGGGACGTGCCTATTCCGACGGTCTGCATCAGGCGATCGAAGCAAAGGAAGGCGTAAATATCAAAGAGGAAACAAGTACCTTGGCAACAATTACTTATCAGAATTTCTTCCGTTTGTATGAAAAACTTGCAGGTATGACCGGTACGGCAAAAACCGAAGAAGAAGAATTCCTTGAAATTTATAATATGCGTGTTATTGTGATTCCGACGAACCGTCCGGTACAGAGAATCGATCATCCGGATTCCGTATGGGGAACCCGTGACTTGAAGTTTAATGCGCTGTGTGATGAGGTAGAGTCCTTATATCAACGCGGACAGCCGGTACTCGTCGGTACGATTGCGGTAGAGACAAGTGAATTGATTTCCGAAATGCTGACAAAGCGCAAAGTACCACATGAGGTACTGAATGCGAAAAACCATGCACGAGAAGCGGAAATCGTTGCGAAAGCAGGTCAGGTAAAATCGGTTACGATTGCGACTAATATGGCAGGGCGCGGTACCGATATTAAATTGAGTGAAGAATCACGTGCCTTAGGCGGCTTGGCTGTCATCGGCAGTGAACGCCATGAGTCACGACGCATTGATAACCAGCTGCGTGGACGAAGCGGTCGTCAGGGTGATCCCGGCTTCTCTCGCTTCTATGTATCGCTGCAAGATAACTTGATGATACGCTTCGGCGGTGAGCGTTTAGAAGGACTGTTCGCTACCATCGGCGATCAACAGGTAGAATCAAAATTGGTAACGAAATCAATCTCACAGGCACAAAGGCGTGTCGAAGGATATAACTTCGATGTGCGTAAACAACTGTTGGACTATGATGATGTATTAAGAAAACAGAGAGAAATTATGTATGAACAGCGTAACTTTGTGCTGGAAAATGATGATGTACACAGTATTGTAAAAGATATGACCGATCGCATCGTAGCCAATGTGGTAGAAGCGAATGTCGATGCGTCCAATCATGAAGATAAGATTGATGCATCAGGTGTTATTCAAGGTTTGGTGATGTTAGGCTTAGAGGAAGATGAAATCAAGCCGGAAGAACTTCGCGGTATGGATCGCGGACAGGCTGCGACTTATTGTGCTGATAAGATTTTCAACAGCTATGAAGAAAAAATCGCACCGATCAAGGATCAATTCTTACCGTTTGAGAAAACGATCGTATTGCGTAATATGGACCGCAACTGGATTGAGCATATCGATATGATGGATAAGCTGAGAAGCGGAATTCATCTGCGCTCTTATGCACAGAATAATCCGTTACAGGCATATGTTTCTGAAGGTTATGAAATGTTTGAAGAAATGATGCAGCGAATTGCGCGTGAAGTTGTATTCTTTGCCTTAAAGGTACAGGTTCAGCCGCAAGAGCCGCAACAGGAGAATGCGTAATGGAACTATATGAAATAAAACAAGGATTGGATACTCACTCAAAAAAGCTTGCTTCTTTGAGTGAGTCACTTTGACTTAACCGAAAAAAGATATAAAATCGCTGAATTGACGCAACAAAGCATGGAGTCTGATTTTTGGAATGATCCCGAACAGGCACAGCGGATTATACGCAAGTGTAATGGTATGAAGGAAATTGTAGATGCCTATGATTCCTTAGACCAAACGCTGTCCTCTTTATCAGAAAGCGTTGATTTGTTAAAACAGGAAAACGATGAAGATTTGTTTCAGCTTGTTGTTGAAGAATATGAACAAATGGCGGAACAGTTTGCGGATTTTGAAATTAAGGTACTGTTATCGCATGAATACGACCAATCCAATGCGATTTTGGAAATTCATCCGGGAGCCGGCGGTACGGAATCCTGCGACTGGGCAGAGATACTGTATCGCATGTACACACGATATGCGAATAAAAAGGGTTTTAAGGTCACTACCCTGGATTATCAGCCGGGCGATGAAGCCGGTATTAAATCGGTCACTTTCTTGGTTGAAGGGGAAAAGGCATACGGGTACTTAAAGGCTGAAAAAGGAGTACATCGGCTTGTGCGAATTTCACCGTTTGATGCAGGCGCAAGGCGACATACTTCATTTGCTTCTTTAGATGTCATGCCGCAGTTTCAAGATGAAATTGAAATCGATATTAAGCCGGAGGATCTGATCGTAGAAACAAAGCGTGCCAGCGGTGCCGGCGGGCAGCATATTAATAAAACTGATTCCGCGGTTCGTATGGTGCATAAGCCTACTGGACTTGTCGCTACATGTCAAAGCGGGCGTTCGCAACATGAAAATCGCGAGGAAGCACTGCGTATTTTAAAATCACGACTCTATCAAAAAATGATTGAGGAACAAGAGGCAAAGCTTGCCGAAATCAAGGGCGAACAAAAGCTGATCGAATGGGGTTCACAAATTCGTTCTTATGTATTCCATCCGTATTCCTTAGTAAAGGATGTAAGAACCGGTCATGAAACAAGTCAGATTCAAAATGTGATGGACGGCGATTTAGATGAATTTATCTTTGCCTATTTGAAGCTTCAGATCGGATAATAACAGAAAAAAATAGAAAAGTGTCATGAGTTCATGGCATTTTTTTATATGTGATATTCAGTCAAGAAAAAATATGATACAATACTGCATAGTACGGCAGGTGATACAATGAGTGATACAATAGCGGCAATAGCGACACCGGTGGCAGACGGTGCGATTTCAATTA
Source organism: bacterium c-19 (assembly GCA_009917405.1). GTDB lineage: Bacteria > Bacillota_I > Bacilli_A > Erysipelotrichales > Erysipelotrichaceae > C-19. The sequence continues at coordinate 6,753 of QZED01000019.1, forward strand.
TCCGAATCAGCGGTGATGATGCGATAGCGACAGCGAATCATCTGTTTGATCGTGATTTACTAAGTAAAAAAGCCAATACAATTACCTATGGTTTTATTATTGATCCTAGAACAAATAAGCAAATTGATGAAGTTTTGGTTTCCCTATTCAAAGGACCTCATTCTTTCAGCGGAGAAGACGTTGTGGAAATTAACTGCCATGGTGGGCGCTTTATTACCGGGGAAATATTGAAACTAGTGTTATCACAAGGGGTGCGCTTGGCACAGCCGGGTGAATTTACACAGCGAGCGTTTTTAAACGGACGGATTGATTTAACACAGGCAGAATCTGTCATGGATATGATTGAAGCGGGAGATAAACTCAGTGCGCAAATGGCATTAAACGGAATCAGAGGCAGTGTGAAAAAGCTGTTAGAGCCGTTAATAAAAGATATTTTAGATATGATTGCACATATTGAGGTGAATATTGATTATCCTGAGTACACCGACGTCGAGGAATTGACAAATGATATTTTGTTACCGAACATCAAGCAGTGGCTTTTGCATATCGATGAGATCTTGGAGCGCTCCGACAGCGGAAAAATCATTAAGGAAGGTATTAAAACGGCAATTATCGGAAAGCCGAATGTAGGGAAAAGCAGCTTGTTAAATGCTTTGTTGGAAGAAGAAAAAGCAATCGTTACAGATATTGAGGGTACGACCAGGGATATTGTCGAAGGCAGTATTCATTTACAAGGGATAACTCTGCATTTAATCGATACGGCAGGTTTAAGAGCCAGTGATGATAAAATTGAACAGATCGGTATCGCAAAGACTAAACAGATGATTGAAGAAGCACAGTTGATCCTTTTGGTGCTGGATGCTCAACGAGCATTAGATGAAGCCGATCGTGCATTGATTGAAAGCACCAAGGATAAACAGCGCCTGATCGTGTATAATAAGAGTGATTTAATTTCCTGTAAGGACGAGAATCAGATCTATATCAGTGCGATGCATCATGAGATCGATCCGCTCATTCAAGCATTAAAGCAGTTATATGGGCATCATTTTGAACTGGCAAACAGTCCGATTTTAAATAATGAACGTCAGATCGGTCTGCTTTATCATGCGAAAACGCATATGGAAAAGGCTTATCAAGCATTGTCAGATAATTGTGAAATTGATCTTGTACAGATTGATATAGAAGCAGCATATAAAAACCTAAAAGAAATACTGGGAGAATATCATCGTGATGATTTATTGGATACATTATTTGCGAATTTCTGTTTGGGGAAATAGTATCAGATTCATTTCTATATGATGAGATCGTTCATGTATCATGAAAAAATGAAGTGAAATTAGGATTCAATGTTCATATGATAAAGATTTTGAAAGGAGAACGCTATGGGGTTAATCGATACTCATGCTCATTTAACTTGTGAGGAATTATATCCGCAGGTAGATGATATTCTAAAAAGAGCGCAGGACGCAAATATCGAGCGCATTTTATGTATTTGTATGAATCAAAAAGAATTAGAAAGAGGCTTTGCGCTACAGGAGCGTTATAATTTTATCGATCTTGCATTCGGTTATCATCCGAGTGATTTGGATACTTTGAGTAAACAAGATTGGGACTATCTGAATATAATTGCGACTGATGAACGGATTAAAGCAATCGGTGAAATCGGATTAGATTATCATTGGGGTGATATAGAAAGAGAAGTTCAGAAAAAAGCTTTTATTGAGCAGTTGCAGCTGGCAAACAAATGCAATAAGCCGGTGTTAATCCATATGCGTGATGCGACAGGTGATACGATGCAGCTGTTAAAGGAATATAAGCAGACCAAAGGGATTCTGCATTGTTACTCAGGAAGTGTTGAAACAGCACAGGAAGCAATTAAAATGAATATGTATTTGGCAGTCGGCGGTCCGTTGACCTTTAAAAATGCCCGTGGCTTGCCTGAAGTAATGGCACAGCTTCCTTTGAACCGTATCCTGATTGAAACCGACTGTCCGTATTTAACTCCGCATCCGCATCGCGGAAAGCAAAATGAACCGATGTATATGGTCCATACGTTTGAAAAGTTGGCAGCGATTCGCCAAATGGATCAAACATCTTTAATGAATGAATTGAAAAAAAACTATTTCGAGCTGTTTCGCTGAGAAATAGTTTTTTAATAGAAATCGTTATTATATAAGATTAACATTCATAATCCATAAGCTCGATATTTAATCATTTATTGCTTTTCTGAATGAATCAATTCCAACCACTGTGCGTCCTTAAAGCCAACCAACAGGGTACCGTTTCCGATCAACAGCGGTCTTTTAATTAACATGCCGTCACTTGCCAAGCATTCCAGCATTTCATCTTCACTCATCGTTTTCAAACAATTCTTTAAGCCGAGTGCGCGATATTTCTGTCCGCTTGTATTAAACAGCTTACTAAGCGGCAGATCACTGTTTGAAAGCCATTGTTTCAATTCAGCCACACTCGGTGTTTGTTCGACAATATGCCGATCCTCATAATTAACCTGATGTTCATCTAAAAAACGTTTTGCCTTTTGGCAAGTACTGCATTTAGGGTATTGGATAAATAAAAAGTTATGCTCCATATTCTTACTTTGACAGTTTGCACATATTTTGATCATAAAAAGAATCATTTCTCATCGAGTATGCTTTAAACTTTCATGATTCACTGTCTTTCCTTTCTGTTTTTATTGTATCATAATCAAGTTTTATCCGTATAGTGTATTGATTTAAAAAGCTTGTATATCATCGCATTCTGTTTGTGTTTTCCTTGTAAATGAACCTATCTTACAAAATTGGTATTCATAATAAATTCATAATAATTGTACTGATACCTTGACAGTGCTATAATAAAATCCTGAATTATTCAAGAATGATAAGCTGTAAAGAATATACAAAAATGATGAGAGTGACTGCTTATGAATGAACATAGATTGAATGAGCAGATGATCTGAATAAATATAAGAAAACAAGCGGAGGGATTATCATGGCAGAATTCAGTGTCAGAAAACCATTGACGGTATTTGTCGGGGTTATATTAGTGTTAATATTAGGATTTGTATCATTTACGAATATGTCTACGGATTTACTTCCGGCAATGGATTTACCTTATGTAATGGTAATGACGACAAGTGTCGGGGATTCACCGGAAAAGATTGAGAAAAATGTCACAAAACCATTGGAACAACAGCTTTCTACAACCGGTGGAGTAAAAGAGATTCAAAGTATATCAAATGAAAATGTCAGTATGATTATTATGGAGTTTTATGAAAGCACCGATATGAACGCTGCGATGATTCATATCTCGTCCAAAATCGATTTAGCGAATCTCCCCGATGAAATTCCCAATCCGACAATTATTCAGATCAATCCCGATATGATGCCGATTATGGTAGGGGCGATTGATATTGATAATATGGAAATGAAAGAAGTATCCGCATTGGCGAAAGAACAGCTGATGCCGGCATTGGAGCGTGTTGACGGAGTGGCGTCTGTTACCGGCAGCGGATTATTGGAAGAATCCATTTCGATCTCACTGGATCAAACTAAGATTGATCATTTGAATGAACAGATTTTAGCACAGGTAGACAGCACATTGGCAGAAACCAAAGGAAAGCTGGATGAGGGAGAACGACAGCTTGCGAGTGCGAAGAAACAGTTGCGCATTGAGGAACAAAAGCAGCTGATGAATTTAATCGAGGGCGAAAGTACAATAAAAAATCTAAAAACGATTCTGTCAGCAGGCAAAGAGGGCATGGATCAGGCAGTTGTCGGTATGGGTGAAACGATGGCGGAAATCAAACAGAAGCTGAGCGAAGCGCAAGGGACAGGTATTGATACCTCATTGTTAGAGGAAGCCTTCGGCAAAGCGAATGATTCTTATCAACAGCTTGCGGCAGGAAATCAGAAGCTGCATCAAACATTGAGTGATCTCAGTACGCAAGAAAATCAGTTGAACCAAGGTAAAAGTGTTTTTGCGGATAAAACTGCCGATGCATATGCGCAGATAGAAGCAGGAGAGCGTGCTATTATCCAAGGGAAAGCTGCTTTTGACACAGCGAGTAAAAATGCGTATCAGGCAGCCGGTTTAACCTCTATGTTAAGCAAGCAGTCGCTGAATCAAATTCTGACTGCCGAAAATATGGAAATGCCGGCAGGCTATTTGACTGTGGACCAGGCAGCGACATTAGTAAAAATCGGTGATGAATTTAAAAGCATCGAGGAAGTCAAGCAGCTGACATTGATTGATCAAGGGGATCTTCATATCACTTTAAATGATGTGGCAGAAATCAAAATCATTAATAACGCAGAGGAAAACTTTGCGAAGATCAACGGCAATGACGGATTATTGTTTACGATTCAAAAACAAAGTACCGCAAGTACATCTGAAGTATCCAAAGAGCTGCATCAAGTGATGGAACAGCTTCAAAACGAGAATAAACAGCTGCATATGACAGTATTAAGCGATCAGGGTGCGATGATTGAAATCGTGGTAGGATCAGTGCTTAATAATCTGATAACCGGCGGTATACTTGCGGCAGTGATTCTGTTTCTGTTTGTAAAGGATCTGAAAACGACCTTTATTACTGCTTTATCTATTCCGATCTCTTTAATGTTTGCGATTGTTTTAATGTATTTCAGCGGTGTTAGCCTGAATATTATATCGTTGGCAGGACTGGCATTAGGCGTCGGTATGCTTGTGGATAACAGTATTGTTGTAGTAGAAAATATTTATCGCTTAAAGGCAGAAGGCAGCGATCTAAAAGCGGCTGCCGTAAACGGAACGAAACAAATGGCAGGAGCAATCTGTGCTTCTACAATGACTACGATCTGTGTCTTTTTGCCGATTGTATTTACAGAAGGTATTACGAGACAGCTGTTTACCGATATGGGATTGACGATCGCATATTCATTGATCGCTTCCTTTATCGTCGCTTTGACATTGGTTCCGGCACTGTCCGGTAAGCTTTTGAATCATGAAAAAGAAAAGCCGCATGTACTTTTTGATCGGATAGTCAACGGATACCTCAAGGTATTGGAATTCTGTCTGAATAAAAAGGCGGCAGTGTTAAGTGCGGCAGTATTGTTATTTGGATTCAGCGGCTATATGGTGACAAGGATGGGAACGGAATTTATACCCCCGATGGATTCGGAAATGATTACGGCGACAATCAGCGGAAATAAAGAATGGAGTAAAGCTGAATTTCGTAAAAAAGTAGAAGCATTTCTTCCGACCTTGGAACAAGCGGAAGGGATTCAAACCGTCGGTGTGATGGAAGGCGGTTCAGCCATGACCGCTTCCATGAGTTCCCAAGGCAATTCAATGTCCGTGTATTTGATTTTGGAGCCGAAGCGTTCATTGAGTTCACAGGCGATTTCCGCTAAGATCAATGCGCTGAAGCCGGAAGCGGGGCTGCGTATCAATGCCAATGGATCTTCGATGGATATGTCCGCATTAATGGGCAGCGGTATTCAAATTGATATTAAAGGACAAGATTTAGATCAGCTTCAAAGCGTTGCAGGGGATATTAAAACACAGGTGAAGGAAATCAGCGGTATCAAAAATGCATCTGACGGTTCAGAGGCAGACGGAACGGAAATCGTCCTGCATGTGAATAAAAATGAAGCGATGAAACATCAGCTGACAGTTGCACAAGTATATGCGGAAATAGCAGCTTTGTTAAGTAAGGAAACGAAATCTACGTCATTGACTGATCAAGACGGCAGTGAGCTTCCGATCATTATCAGCAATAAGACGCAGACAGAATCATTGGATCAGCTTTTAGAACATGAGCTGACAACGAAAACGGAAACAAAGGTGAAGCTGAAAGAGCTTGTATCGGTTACGAAGCAGGGATCCTTGAAATCGATTCATCATGATAATCAAGTGCGTACAATCAGTGTCAATGCATCTATAAAAGATGATGCTAATATCGGCATTGTTGGTAAAGATGTAAGTGAACTGTTGGATCATTATGAATTACCGAAAGGATATACAGCAGAAATGAACGGTGAGAATGAAACAATCAATGAAACGTTGCAGGATCTTGTAAAAATGATTGCGTTAGCGATCATGTTTATCTATTTAATTATGGTAGCGCAATTCCAATCACTGAAATCACCATTTATTGTCTTATTTACCCTGCCGTTGGCGTTTACCGGCGGTCTATTGGCATTATTAATCAGCGGAAGCAATCTTTCAATGATTGCGATGTTAGGTTTTTTAATTCTTTCGGGAATTGTCGTAAATAACGGAATCGTTTTTGTCGATTGCGTCAATCAATTAAAAGAAAGCGGAATGCCGCAAAGAGAAGCGCTTTTGACTAGCGGCAAGATTCGTATTCGTCCGATTATTATGACGGCTTTAACAACCATTTTGGGTCTTTCAACAATGGCTCTGGGAATCGGCAGCGGAGCTGATATGTTGGCGCCGATGGCGATAGTCACAATCGGTGGTTTGTTGTATGCGACATTAATGACTTTGTATGTCGTACCGTGTATTTATGATTTGATCCATCGTAATAAACATGCAGCACTTCGTTTCGCACACAGTCCTTCAAAGGCGGAAAGTAATGACTTGACCTTGAGTGATGTACAAAGTGAATCCGTAAAATCTGAAAGTGACACTATGCAAAGAGATACTCCGACAACTGACGAACAAACCGATACTGATTAGTTTTAAATGATCAAAAGCCTCATCAGACGAGTGCTCGGGTAGTCCACAATTTCTTTTGCTCTATAAGCTTAAAATACAATGTGCTTAAAAGCATCTCATGAATTTTAGCTGCTTAAAATTTACATGTAAAGTAGTTTTTCAGCAAAAAATTATTAATTTTGTACTTGTGAATTGAAATAATTATTGAAAATCGATTCACAATCTTGATTACCTGTGGTAATATAAGGGGTGTAGTTTAAGGAGGATTCTTATGAAAAAAGACAATTCCAATGATGAGTTGCTGGATTTATCGGCAATGATAGATGAATACGAAGAAGACAGCGAATTACGCAGAAAAATAGAAGCTATGAAGCAGGCTCAAACTGAAAATGACGGTTATTCAGATGGACTTGAAACAGGCGAGGAACCTGAAATTTACAGTGCTTTTGCCTACCAGGGAAATGCTCAAGAAACAATCGAGGATGATTCAACTGTTTATGAGGAAGCGGAGTGTGATAAAACAAAGGTTGTTATGGAGCATCCTCATTATGATGAAGATGAGCAATCAGAGGATACAGAATCTGTTTACCTGTATGATAATCATGAAGTGACTGAAGAAGAAATTACTGAAGATGATATTAATGAATTTTTAGGAGAAAATAAAAAAGGCGGAGATAAGCCGCCGATGGATCCTGAAAAGATGAATAAGATCGTGACAACAGTGATCATTGTCCTTGTATCAATTTGTTTATTGGTCGGTGTCGGCTTCGGTGTAAAAGCGATGTTTTTTAATTCAAATGATAAGCCGCTGACTGAGACGGATAAAGATAAAGACAAGGATAAAGATAAAGACAAAGATAACAATCAGGATGAGGACAAAAACAAGCCGATTACAACGCCTGATGATAATGTGACTGATAAACCGGAAGAGAATGAAACGCCGGTTGAGGACAACACAAAGAAGATTGCGGAAATTAAGGGCAACATCGAAGCCAATACGAAGCAGATAGATGTATATAATAATCAACTTAAAGAACAGCAGGATATTATGAAGGATAATACGATTGATGAAAAAGATCTATACACGAAACGTACAGAGCTTGATGATACGAGTCGTTTGATTGGAGCTGTAGCTAAAGAAATAGAGGATTATAAAGAAAAATGTCCGACACCTGATGAAGAAAATGAGCTTTGCGGAGATTTTGATGAGGAAGCAAAGGTTAAGGAAATGGAATCTTTAAATGAAAAGCTGAACACGTTAAAAGGTGAAGTCGGTGTTTTAGAGAAAAAGAAAGAGGAATATGATAAAGCAAACGCCAAAATTACTGAAATAAACAGTGAGGTTACACGTTTGAACAATCTGAATAATGAACTTCAAAATCAGCTCAGTGCTTTACAAAATTAACAAAGCTGCTCTCCGCACGATGCGGAAGGCAGCTTTTTCAGTAGTATAGTATTAATCGAAATCCAGCCATTCCAACAGCCAAGATTTCGTTTTCACCTCAGGGAGACATGTTTCGTTCGCTTCTAAATCACCGTGAATGACCGCCCCTTGACCATCACCGATCGTAACGATTAATTCGCCGCTGTCCCATTTCGCGTCCATCTGATCATTCCACATAAAATAAGCTAGATTATGTGCAACCAGCACTGCTTCACTTTCTTCATGGACGCCGCGTATCAATTCGCGATAATTATTTAAAATTTCCTGCTTTACTTCTGCACTGTTGTTTGAGTTAGTGTCAAAATAAACCGTATAGGTTAAAGTACTCGCTTTACTGTTTACGGCACAGCCTAATACACACAGCCATATTGTCGCTGCTAATAAATAATATTTTGTTTTCATCATTTCACCTTTCATGACTTGTGTCACATGCCTTTCTGTCATAAAGGAGTATGAGCGAAAAAAAGCTGTTTAAACCTAAACAAATAAAAAAATTATGTGCGTTTCCAAGTCATCAAGAGTTCTTTTTCGTGATGCACAGCCTCTATCTGTTCATCTTGAATACGAAACTGCTCGCGAAGATAAAAAGCGACAGCTCGCTCATTCTTTGCGTAGACATGTAAATTCAGATTTGATTTAATTGTTTTTGTATAATCCAACAGCTGTTTTCCAAACCCGTTAGATCGAGCATGTGCCTTAACAAAAATTCCGGCAATAAATTGATCATTTAAACCGATAAAGCCTACGATTTGTTTCGTGTTATCACATTCATATACATAAACTTCTGCTTGAGTAATCATTGTTTTGACCGTTGAATAATTATCGATCCAATACGTATTCGCAATAAAAGAATGCGCTTTTTGATTGGCATCAAGCCAAATATTCATTACTTCATCAATATCATGTTCGGATAAATTTCTGATCATACATTGTCTCCTAATTCATCTTGAATCATTATACAGCACATAAGATTGCCACGTAAACAAATAAGTGACATAAAGGACAGTGTCATTTAAAGAAAGAGAATAAGCGATATTTGATTTTTGCTTGCTTGAACTGATCGTTTGATCAAATATTAAAACTAGATATTTCCAATGGAAATGATTTGTCTAACACATTAAAAAACGCTATAATATGATTATTAGATTGCGAAGGGAGGAACACAGATGAAACAAACGGGTACGATATTGTTGGCACCTGCGCATATTCATGATCAGCTGCGAATTCAACTGGCGCAACGTGATTATCAGCCGCAATCAGTCACAATATTAACAATATCCGCTTTTCTGCAACGGGAAATACAACATAAAACAGACCCGATTGAAGTCATTCTGCGCTATCGGGAAGCTCTGAAACCGTTTCAAGCAGTGCTGTATCAAAATATCTTGTCCTCATTGGATTTTCTTGAACAATGCTTTCAGCTGATCGAAACATTGAAGCTGTATCAAATACCTGTGGATGCATTGCCGAGTGAGGATGCGAAACAAGCGGAGCTGAAACAGATCGTATCGATTCTGTATCTGATTCATACACCGCAGGACGATGAAAATACGACATGGAAAAAGCTTGCGGCACAAAAGCTTGATCATGTGCGAATCATTGATCCGATGCCAAATGAAGCGGACTTTGAACGTATTTGTCGGTTGACCTCTTTAGGCGCTGTTTATCATGAATTGCCTAAGCAAACACCTGAAATTCAATATGTACATACGTTAAATAAGCGCAAGGAAGCAGAATATATTGCACAATGGCTGATTCAGGAAAGGCTGAGTGCGAAAGATATCCAAATTACCGTCTGTGATGCTTCCTATGCACAGCTGTTTCAACAAGTCTTTGAGCGTTATCATATTCCCTTTACTATTATGAAACAAACGATGCCGAGCATGATCGCTCAAAAGGCACAAGCGCTTATACAATATCTATTAACACCGAATCAAGCTGCTGTTATTGCGATTTTGGAAACACATGCGGTTTATGTACCTTATCAAAAGGAATATATCGATTATGTGACACTGTTCGGTAAAGAACTCAATGACAGCTTTGATCATATTAAAACAAAAGGGCAGCCTTCGCAGTTGATTTCAAAGATCGATCTTGAGCGGTTATTGCGCTTGGAACAAAAGGCAAATGAATGTAGATCGGCACTGATGCCGATACTCGAACAACTGGATGATGCGAACACACCGCAGGAAATGTTAAGCTGTATTGACAAAATCATTCGTGAAGGCATCGGCAAGCATGACTATGATCAGCTGTTAATGCTGAAAAAAATGCAGGCATTGTTTGTTGTTTTTGTATCCTATTTTCATGAGCGAAGCGATATTAGCTTTTTACTTGAGCTGTTAGCGAATCAAAAGGAACAAAAACAGGAGAAACAATATCACGGAGTCTTGATCACAACACTTCATGAACCGTTGTTGCCAAGCCGCATTCAAATCATTGCCGGTGCGACGCAGAAGCTATATCCGGCATTTCCAAAACAGACCGGTTTCTTTCATGAAGCCTATTTGGCAAAAATTGAACATTATCCAAGCTTAATGACACGGTATCAGCGTTATCTAAAGCAATTAGAAGCGTATCTGTTTGCTTGTTCTATGTTATTTGTTTCGTATCCGTTGGGCGGATATGACGGAAAAAGTAATGAAAGTGCATTGGAAATGGAACAGCTTTTAAAACAAAATGCGGTATTAAAAGAACCGTATCGACAGTATTTCAGAAAAGAGACGAGACATCAAATCAGTGAAGAAAGTGCGGAACAATTATTTTTGCATCAAGGAAAGCTGTATGGTTCTATATCATCTTTAGAAAAATATTCACGCTGTCCGTTTGCGTATTTTTTAACCTACGGCTTAAATATGAAAGAACCGATTGATTACGAATTTTCCCAAACCAGAATCGGTACATTAATGCATTATGTACTTGAAACACTTGTGAAGCGATACCGGAAAGCTTATCCAAATGCGACAGACAGTGAAATCGAGGAATTGCTCGATCATGAATTAAGCAGTGTCAAAGCTGTTTATCCACTGTTGAATGATCGTTTGATGAGTTTGAAAAAGCGCTTGCTTAAAGCGATTCGCTGTAATCTTGAACAGCTGCGGGATATGGAAGCACATTCCTCTTTGCATCCGTTTGAATGTGAGCATGAGTTTTGGTGGGATATTAATTTAAAAAATGTGCAAATGTGTTTGCACGGATTTATCGACCGCATCGATACAAATGATGATTTTATGCGCATTATTGATTATAAAAGCTCTAAAAAAACAATGTCAGAAACAGACTTCTGTGCAGGGATGCAGCTGCAATTGTGTGCCTATGCCTTGTATGTGCATGAAACATGGCAAAGGCGGATGTTGGGAGCCTTCTATTATTCCTTTAAGCAGGAAAATATCAATGCGGACGCGGGTAAAATAAAACGTCGCCCGATCGGCTTTGTTTCTTATGATAACAGTGATTGGGAAGAACAGCGCAAAAATGCACAACGGCTGCGCGGCTGGGTGATGGATCCGGCAATCGAAGCGATGGATGATGACGGCACGCATATCTATGGCGTGAAATGCAATAAAAAGCAGGAAATTAAAGCGACGAAAATGTATCCGATCGAGGATTTAAAGCGGTTGATGATGAATGTGCTGGAACATATTAGTAAGCAGATTCTGTCCGGTCACATTGCGTGTGAGCCGAGTGAGGATGCCTGTACATTCTGTCCTTACCATGATATTTGTCGCTTTCACGACTATGTTCGTATTGCAGAGCCGATTGTAAGCTTCGATCTGAAAACAAAGGAGAAAGCATATGCCGACATGGAATGATGAACAAATAAAAGCGATCTATACCAAGCATAAAAATGTCCTTGTTTCTGCATCGGCAGGTGCAGGGAAAACAACGGTACTAATTGCGCGTTTGGTAGAGCTTGTTATAAATAATCGAATCGGAATTGAGCATATTTTAGCGATGACCTTTACTGAAGCGGCTGCCAATGAAATGAAAAAGCGTTTAGCGGCAGAGCTTCATGCATTATATCAAAAAAGTTCGGATGAAGCAGAAAAGCAATATATCAATGAGCAGCTTGCGGCATTACCGACTGCACATATTTCAACTATTCATTCGTTTTGTTTATCGATTTTGCAGGAGTTTTATTATTTATCCGATTTATCGGCTGAAGCGATTGAAAGTGTAATGGATGAAGCACAGATGTACAGCGCTCAGGCGAGTGCGATGGAAACGGTGTTGAAAGAACAATACAAAATTGCCGATCCAGTGTTTGAGCGACTCTGTGCCATGTTTTCTGCCCGCAGTGAAGATGATGAAAGCCTTAGAAGTGCGGTTCGTCAAATTGCGGAAACAGCAAATTCTCAAAGTGACAGTGAGCAATGGTTTAAAAAGTGCAAAGCATTTTGTGAACCTAGTGTCGCTGTCAAAGACCTGCCGAGTTCAACATTAGAACGCTTCTTCGCTTATCTTCAAGCACAAGTGAAACAATATGCGGATGCTTGTACGGTGTTGTGCGGCTTTTATGAACAGCGCTACACAGAAGAAACAGCGAAACAGGAAACGATCAAAAAGAAATGTCTGGGCCTTGCATGCTTGGATGAACACCTTCAAAACCATGATTACAGTGGTTTTAAGCAGGCGTTTTTGGCAGTTTGTCATATCGTACCGCCTACCAATCCGAATAAAAGCGATCAGCTTTATGAACAAACGCGTAAGCGCATCTTAGCGATTGAGGATACATTAGCGGCAAAACTCTATGATGAGCATCTGTTATTACAGGACATGGATGATGTAAAACCACTCATTGATAAGCTGATTGAAATGAGTAAAGCATATATGCATCATTATGCACAGATCAAACGTTTGAGCAACGGGATTGATTTTAATGATATGGAACATTATGCTTTATGGCTGTTACGCAATCACAACGGACAGGTAGCGGATCATTACCGTAATTTATTTGCGGAAATCATGGTAGATGAGTTTCAGGATTCTAATGATATTCAAAATGATTTAGTGAATCTGATCAGTCGCGGAAACAATGTATTTCGCGTTGGCGATATTAAGCAGTCGATCTATGGCTTTCGTCATGCCAAGCCACAGCTGATGCGCGGTTTAATCGATCATGCAGGGGTACAAGATGAAATTATTTATTTATCACATAACTATCGCTCTAAAAAAGAAATCGTCGCATTCAATAATCAGCTGTTTTATGAATTAATGAATTTACAGGGATTTTCCTGTCGATATGCGAAAGAAGACGATGTGAATATCGGTGTTAAAGCACAGGAAGAAGGCGGACAGCCGACGTATTTTCATGCGCTTTATTTAGAGGAACTACAGGAAGAAAGCGAAGTAAAACTTTCGGCAAATGAATGCAAGGCAAGTTATATTGCATCGCAGATTATTGAGATCAAGCAGAAGGAAAATCGCAGATGGAAAGATTTTGCGGTTCTGGTACGAGCCAACGAACGTAAAAAGGATTTAAAGCGTATATTTGATAAGTGGAATATTCCAAACTTTATTGATGTATCTAACGGCTTTTATCAATCCAATGCCGTACAGATTATTTTATCGGCGATTTATGCACTGGCAGATCCGAGTGATGAAATCCATTTTATTGCGGCAATGAGTTCCCCGCTGTTCGATTACAGTATGCAGGAATTAGCTGATATTCGCATAGCCAAAAAGGAGCTTTCCTATTATACGTTTATGAAGGAGCAGCACTGTCCGCAAATGGAACGATTTGAAGCATTGCGTTCAATGCTCAATACATGTTCAATCTGTGAATTATTAAACGCTCTGTATGCGCAGGCTGATTACTATACGCTGTATACGAATGAACAGGAACGCTGTAATCTTGATTTGTTATATGAAAAGGCGATTGCCTTTGAACAGAAGCATCCGCACAATCTGTCTGCCTTTTTGCATCAGATTGATCATATGAAGCATACGGACAGCAGCGAGGCAATGCCGATCGGCAGTGAAGATGATGTCGTTCGCGTGATGAGTATTCATCAATCCAAGGGATTGCAGTTTCCGGTTGTATTTCTTTGGTCCAATTCACGCCAAAGTGCGCTTGATTTTCGTTCCCTGATGGTCTGTGACAGCGATCTGGGAATTGCGCTGTCACATGTCGATGAAAATCGTCGTTTTATTCGCACGACAGTGCAGCGAATGGCGATTGAACATAAGAAAAATAAAGAGGAATTAGAAGAAGAAATGCGAATCCTGTATGTTGCGACTACACGTGCCCAACAGCAGATGCATATAGTGGATTGTGTAAAAAATACGGAAAACTACGAAAGGGCATTGAGTGCTTCGCTTGTCTATGAGCGCGGCGGTTATACTTCATGGCTTTTGCACAGTCACCTTGCACATCATGATGCTTCGCTTATGCGAATTCTTCCGGTGCATCATTTATGGAAAGAGGAAATTCAAAGTGAGGTGCTTAGACCTCAACAAAAGCTGATGCTTTATGAGGGAGTGGACCCAGTATGGAATGTCGTGAGCGCGACATCGAAAAAAATGTCACAGACGCACCTTTCTTTCCGTTCGCAGGCTGCCATGCAATACGGTACAAGAATCCATGCGTATATTGAAGCCTTGCCGAATCGTATTTGGAATCCATCTGATTATGAGTCACTGACACCGCTGCCGAGTGATCATGAACGCATGATTTTACAGAAGCTGAATGAAAATGCTCTGTATCGCAAAGCACTTTCTTATCATGAAGTCTATCATGAATATCCGTTCTCGGTATGTATCGATCATGAAATTATTCACGGCTTTATAGACTTTGCGGCGATCGGGGAAGATATTATCATTATTGATTTTAAAACCGACAGCGCTTTAACGGCGGAAGCATTGATCAAGCGCTATCGGGAGCAGTTAGATGTCTATGCGAAGGCAATGCGGCAGCTGTATCCGAAGAAACAGATTCATACATATCTTTATTCTTTGTCATTGCACAAAGATATTGAAGTCGGCAGTTACGTAAACGGATAGGAGGCTTGCCATGAAGAAGCTATGGGGACATTTCTGCACAATCACGCAGCATAAGTGGATTGTGATGAAGCTATGCTTTGCCTGCGGATATTATAAACAGGGGATTCTGCACGATTTATCTAAATACACATGGATTGAATTCTCTACCGGTGTTCGATATTATTGCGGCTTTCGCAGTCCCAACGGAGTAGAGCGCGAACGCTTCGGCTATTCTGCCGCATGGCTTCATCATAAAGGGCGAAACAAGCATCATTGGGAATACTGGACGGAATTTAAAGGAGAGTGTATTGCGATTCGCATGCCGATTCGCTATGTGGTTGAAATGTGGTGCGATCGAATAGCCGCCACAAAGGTGTATGAAAAAGAACGCTATCAAAATGATAGTGCTTTGAATTATTTTCTGCGTAACTATGATAATGTGATTATCCATCCACAGACAAAAGCTCTATTGGAATTAATGTTGAGATATTGCGCGGTGCACGGCTGTAAAGAAACGATCCGTTGGATCAAACAAGAAGTAAAACCAAAGGGTTATACACTGGTTAAAGGAGCAGAGCATGAAACGATGTGAATGGGCAAAAGGTGAATATAATGAAAGCTATCATGACAATGAGTGGGGTAAGCCTCAGCATCATGATCAGAAATTGTTTGAATTGTTGGTTTTAGAAGGAATGCAGGCAGGGCTTTCTTGGGTGACGATTTTAAAAAAACGCGAAGCATTTTGTGAGGCATTTGATCAGTTTGATATCGATAAAGTCGCCGCCTATGATGAAACCAAGCAGCAGGAATTATTGAATAATGAGGGAATTATCCGTAATCGTCTGAAGATTAAAAGCGCGGTATCCAATGCGCAGTGTGTACAGAGACTACAGCAGGAGTTCGGCTCATTTGATCGTTATTTATGGCATTTTACGGACGGTAAACAGATTGTGAATGCATATACTGCACAAAGCGAGGTGCCTACCCATAATGAATTGAGTGATCTCATCAGTAAAGATATGAAAAAACGCGGTTTTCGTTTTGTCGGAACGACGATCATTTATTCTTATTTAGAAGCAGTGGGAATTATTAACGATCATATGACATGGTGCCGTGAATATCATCGCTGTGCTGAAAAAAATGACTGAGGGACAGAAATAAGATCAAAACACTAAAAAGCTTGCGGTTGTGCAAGCTTTTTATGTTGTACCTGTTTTTAAAGTATTAAATTTTTTAATAATTGAAATAACATTTTTACGATCAGCGCCACATAAAAAAACGAGCCTTTAAATTAAAAGCTCGTCGGATTGTTAGTGATGGTTTTAGCTAAAAAGAACTAAGAATCACTATACAGCATCGCATTGGTCTGCTTATCAAAATCCAGCCCCTCAAACTGCATACGATAATATTTCGCATAAACGCCGTTTAACTTCATCAGGCTTTCATGATCCCCACGCTCTGCCAAGCCGTTTTCGCTGATTACAATAATTTCATCTGCGTTGCGAATCGTAGATAAACGATGGGCAATCGTCACCGTTGTGCGATTTTTCGCCAGTTCTTCCAAGCTTTTTTGGATATGGCGCTCACTTTCATTATCAAGTGCACTGGTCGCTTCATCTAAGATCAAAATCTTCGGATCCTTCAAGAATACACGGGCAATCGAAATACGCTGTTTCTGACCGCCGGATAAGCGAGTACCGCGCTCTCCGACAAAGGTATCATAGCCTTGCGGCAAAGATAAGATAAACTCATGAATATTGGCTTTTTTCGCAGCCTCTATGATTTCCTCATCACTCGCTTTAGGCTTACCGTATGCGATATTTTCCTTAATCGTACCGGTAAATAAATAAACGTCCTGTTGAACTATACCGATTGCCTTGCGCAAAGAGTACAGACTCAAGTCGCGTACATCCTTACCGTCAATCATGACACTGCCTTGATTGACATCATAGAAACGCGGCAAGAGCGAACAGATTGTCGTTTTACCGCCGCCGGACGGTCCGACCAAGGCAATGTTTTTGCCGGCATCAATATGGAAGTTTATATCTTCCAGTACCGGTTCATCTGTTTGATATGCAAAAGTCACATGATGATAATCAATCACACCTGTAACATCTGTTAATTCAATGGCATTCGGCGCATCGACGATCGTCGGCTCAGTTTCAATGACTTCTAAGAAACGCTTGAAGCCGGAGAAGCCTTTTTGAAACATCTCTGTAAATTCCACCAAAATTTCGATCGGTGCTACAAATATATTAATATATAGTGCATAAGTTGCGAGTGCAGTGGGAGCGATCGAACCATCTGCGACAAAATAAGCACCCGCTACCAAAATCACAATATACAACAAACCTTGAAAGAAATTATTAAAGCCGTAAAATGACCCCATAATTTTATAGTTGTTTTCCTTGGATTTCAAAAAACGCTGATTAGACTGATAAAACTTTTCACGCTCTAAATCCTCATTCGCAAAGCTTTTCACTACACGGATCCCGGCAAGCGAATCTTGTAAGCGAGCATTTACACCGGCGATTTTTTTGCGGTTATCACTGAAAGTTTCCTGCATCCGCTTGTTTTGATGATAAGAGAATACGAGCATCACCATTGTGACCGCTAATAAAATAAGCGTCAGCGGAATATGAATCATTGCCAACAAAATAAAACTGCCGCAAATTTTTAATAACGATATAAATAGATTTTCAGGACCGTGATGTGCAAATTCGGAAATATCAAATAAATCAGAAACAAGCTTGCTCATCATTTCTCCGGTATTATTCTGATCATAATAAGAAAAAGACAGTTTTTCATAATGATTAAAAAGATCCTGGCGCATATCGCTTTCCATTCGCGCTCCCATAATATGACCCTGTCCGTTTACATAATAACGGCATAAAGCACGTACGATATACATCATCAATAAACCGAGAAACAAATACAACAGGCTATTTATGATAGCCTCTTTTGTATCTAAATATAATGTCTTATTTAAGTAATTCAATATTTGCGGAAAAGCTAAATCAATGATACTGATGGTAAATGCACAGATCATATCCAGTATAAAAATCTTTTTATACGGGCGATAGTAGCTGATAAATTTTTTCATTACACTCATGGCATTCCCTCCTAATGAACGCTATTATAGCGCAATTTGTTAGAAAATGCCAGTAATGAACCAATCACGAAGATGGAAAGTTTCTAATATTTATGATATGATGAACAAAAGCTAAGAAACACAAAGGAGAGCGATTTTATGAAATATCAAACAGTGGTATGTGATATAGACGGTACATTGATGCCTCCCGATCATGGAATTGTGTTAAAAGAAACAGTGGCACAGGCAATGCGGACATTGGAAGAGCATCAGGTGAAGATCATATTGGCATCAGCGAGAGCCTATGCCGGTATTCTTCCGATTGCGAAACAGCTGAAAATGGATCATTTCGGCGGGTATATCATCGCTGAAAACGGGGCCTCTGTTTACGATGTGAAGCTTGGTCAATTAATCTGTTTTCATGAGATGGCAAAAGATGATGTCCTTCAGCTATGGAAGCTATCTCAGGAATACAAGGTTGATTTTGCCTTTTCACAAAAGACACAAATGATCGCGTCCGGATTTTCCAAAGGGTTTGCTTTGGATCATCAAAACTGCGATATTGATTATATTGTGACCAATCATCCGCAATCTTTTATGAAAGATGCGATTATGAAATGTTCACTCTCGGCAGAAGCAACAACGATCGCAGAAGTATTTCCGAAAATAAAAAGCGATGTGGAAGAACACTATCCGTATGAAGTTTATTACAGCACCGCAAATATCATCGATCTTTTGGCAAAGGGCTGCGGCAAGGAAACCGCTTTACAGGAACTTGTAAATCAAGGTTTGATGAAATGGCAAAGCACAGCAGCAATCGGTGACAGCTTCAGTGATATTAAAATGATTAAACAAGCACAGCTCGGGGTATCCTTAACAAGCGCCAAAGCGGAGTGCAGGGCAGCGGCAGATAAAACAGTCAACAGCTGTTTTGCGGACGGATGTTTGGAATTCTTTGCGCTGATCAAAAACGCAAATGAAGCGAAACAGGAAGAATAAACAACGGAATAAATGTATTTTTGAAGCTTAAAGCAGAATATTATTTTTTAGAAGCTTTGACACTCCAACAATTTGCATTTCAAACCATAACCATGCGGTTTCCCGCTATTATCCTGTTTTTAACGCTGATTGAAGAAAGCATTATCATTTTTCCTTTAAATATACAAAATAACTATGGGAATTCTATTAAAAATAAGGTAAAATAGTATAAGATGGATTAGGAGGATATCCTTATGAATAATAAAATTGTTGAAGCATATTATCAAGGCCACTGCTTCAAAGCATATGAGCTGTTTGGCGCTCATCTATGCGAAGAGCATGGGAAAAAGGGAGTTCGCTTTACTACTTTTGCTCCCCATGCGCAAAGCATTCAGGTCATCGGTTCGTTTAACGAATGGTCCTGCGAGGGCTGCTTTATGGAGCGCAGCGATAATAAAGGTATCTGGTCTGTGTTTATTCCCGATGTGAAAGTACATGATATGTATAAATATCGTGTGACACAGGCAACCGGTAGGGTCGTTGATAAAATGGATCCGTATGCATTTTACAGTGAGCTGCGTCCGAATACCGCCAGCATCGTTGCCGACTTGGATTTCCCGCTGTGGAAAGATGAGAAATGGCTGAGTCAGCGAACAAAGAATTTTGATCGACCAGTGAATATCTATGAGATGCATGTCGGCTCGTGGAAAAAGCCTGAGGATGTGGAATGGATCAATTACCGTGAAATTGCCGCAGACTTAATTGCCTATTTAAAAGAAATGAATTATACCCATGTGGAATTTATGCCGCTGTGCGAATTCCCGTTTGACGGTTCTTGGGGCTATCAGTGTTCCGGTTATTTCAGTGTGACGAGCAGATACGGTGAATGCATTGATTTGGCATATTTGATCAATGAGCTGCATCAGGCAAATATCGGTGTGATTATGGATTTTGTGCCGGTACATTTTGTCAGAGATGACTTCTCATTGTCATATTTTGACGGAACGCCGCTGTATGAATATGAAAAGGCACATGACGCAGATTCCCAGTGGGGTACCGCTAACTTTAATTTGTGGAAAGAAGAAGTACGCTCCTTCCTTATGTCAGCCGGTGCTTTCTGGCTTGATAAATATCATGTGGACGGTTTGAGAATGGATGCGATTTCCAATATCATTCACTGGCACGGAAACAAGGATCTTGGTGAAAATCAGGGCGCATTGGACTTTATTCGCCGTATGAATTACAATCTATCCGCTAATTTTCCGGGTGTGATGTTAATTGCGGAAGATTCCAGTGACTATCCGAATGTCACTAAGCTTACGATTGACAACGGCTTAGGCTTTGACTATAAATGGGATCTGGGATGGATGAATGACACCTTGAAATATTTGGAAAAGGATCCGATTTACCGCAAGTGGCATCATAATCAAATCACCTTTTCCATGGCTTATTTCTATTCCGAGCGCTTTATGACCGAATTTTCACATGATGAGGTCGTACACGGCAAGAAGACGATTATCGATAAGATTTGGGGTACTTATGAACAAAAATTCTCACAATTAAGAACCTTATATATGTACATGTTTACGCATCCGGGCAAAAAACTGAACTTTATGGGAAATGAACTGGCGCATTTCAGAGAATGGGATGAATCCAAAGAAAACGATTGGTTCTTATTAACCTATCCGCTTCATGATGCATTTCATAATTATTTTGCGAAGTTGGGTGAATTCTATAAAAAAGAGCCTGCCTTGTACGCAGATGATTATAATTATGAAAGCTTCCGTTGGATCGATGCGGACAATGCCGATGAAAACCTGTTCAGCTATATTCGCAGAGGCGCAACGAAAGATATTGTAGTTATTTTAAACTTCTCACCAAATGCCTATGAAAAGCATCGCTTCGGTGTTTTAAGCAACGGCACATACAGCGAGGTTTTGAACAGTGAGGCTGATACATGGGGCGGTTGTAATATGACAAACCCGAATAAGATCAAGGCAGAGAAAATACCTTATAACAATATGGAGCGAAGCATCTGTGTAGATGTTGCGCCGTTTGGAGCGGTAATGTTGGAAGTGCGTAAGCGAAACAGTGTCGGCACAGCTAAAAAGCAAGCAAACACAAGTAAGCCTGTTGCCGTAAAGAAATCCGTTTCGAGCAAAACGGCAGCGAAAACAAAGGCGACAGCTAAGCCTAAAAAACAGACAAAAGCAGCTTCAACAAAAAAGACAACGAAAAAAGCAACTGGTACAAAGTCAGCTGCCGCTAAAAGAAAATAATTAAAATGAGGAAGTGTTTTGAAAAATACTTCCTTTTTTGGGTACTTGATGCTTAAGCAAAAAGGATTGGTGCATACTATATACTGAAGATATATGCACATGCGTCACTAAGTACTGTAATGTAGGATTTGTCTTTTGATGAAATTTTTGGTAAAATAAAGCTTACGAGAGGTGAAAAAGAATGAAAAAGGAAACAGCGAAAAATAAATTTCAAAACAAGGATGAGTTTAAAGAAGAATTTAAGCGCAGAGTAATTGAAAAATACGGACGTTCCATCGAACAGGCACATAAGACAGAAAAATATATGGTACTTGGTGAAATGATTCGTGATTTTGCGAGTGTGAATTGGAAGCTGAGCAAGGAAGCGATTGCCGCAAAGGAACAGAAACAGATGTATTACTTCTCAATGGAATTTTTAATGGGAAGATTGATGACAAATAATCTGATGAATTTAGGTATTTATGATATTGTAAAAGATGGTTTGGCTGATTTAGATATTGATATTAACGAGCTTGAGGATTTGGAAAGCGATGCAGGACTGGGAAACGGCGGTTTAGGTCGTTTGGCTGCCTGCTTCTTAGATTCTTTGGCAAGCTTGAATCTGCCGGGACACGGTAACTGTATTCGTTATCAGTACGGTTTATTTAAGCAGGATATTAGAAACAATGAGCAAGTTGAGCTTCCGGATAACTGGATGAAACTCGGCAATGTTTGGGAAGTCAGAAAACCGAAACATGCGGTTGATGTGAAGTTCGGCGGTCATGTCGATATGTGGATGGGCAGTGACGGCAAGGCAATTGTCAACCATATTCCCGAAATGGTTGTGCGTGCGGTGCCTTACGATGTACCGATTGTCGGCTATAATACCAAACTGACGAATACTTTGCGCTTATGGTCTGCAGAGGTTGCGGATGAAGCCGTAAAATCAAATGGTTTATCGGAATATGTTCATGATGTAGAGGAAATTAATCTGAATGTATATCCGGATGATTCGACCGAAAGCGGTAAGCTGTTGCGTTTGAAGCAGCAATATTTCTTTGTTTGTGCCGGCTTAACAGCAATTCTGAAGCAGCATTTGCGTGTATATCCTTCCCTGGATAATTTGGCTGATAAAGTAAGCATTCAGCTGAATGATACACATCCGGTATTGTGTGTACCTGAATTAATGCGTTTATTGATGGATGATTATGGTTATGGCTGGGATCAGGCATGGGAAATCACCACCAATACAATGTCTTATACCAATCATACGGTATTGAGCGAAGCACTGGAAAAATGGAATATTGCGTATGTGCAAAAGCTGTTGCCGCGTATTTATATGATTATTGAAGAAATCGATCAGCGTTTCCGTTTCCAAGTAGGACATGATTTCGGTCATCCGGAATTGGTGAATGAGGTTGCGATTTTGAAGGACGGTCAGGTGCATATGGCACATTTGGCAATCGTCGGTTCTCACAGTGTCAACGGTGTTGCGGCACTTCATACACGTATTTTAATGGAAGATGTTATGAAAAGCTTCCATACAATTTATCCGCACAAGTTTAACAATAAGACAAACGGCATCACACATCGCCGTTGGCTGTTGTATTCTAACCCGCAGCTGACTGATTTGATCAGCTCTTATATCGGAGATGATTTTAAAACCGATCCGAGTAAGCTTGAAGATCTGATGAAGTATGTTGATGATGAAAAACTTCAGAATGATTTTATGAAGGTGAAAGCAGAGCGTAAGCAGATTTTAGCTGATTATATCAAAGAAGCTACCGGTATTGAAGTTGATGTGAATTCAATTTTCGATGTCCAGGCTAAGCGTCTTCATGCGTATAAACGTCAGCTGTTAAACGTGATGCATATCATTCATCTTTATTTGCAGATGAAAGAGGATCCAAGCTTTAAGATTACTCCGAGAACCTTTATTTTTGCGGCAAAGGCAGCTCCTTCTTATGTATTTGCGAAAGAAGTCATTAAGCTGATTCACTGCGTAGCCGATAAGGTAAACAATGATCCGCATGTATCTTCTATGTTAAAGGTAGTGTTCCTGCCGAATTATGGTGTCTCTATGGCGGAAATTCTTCAGAATGCGGCAGATGTATCTGAACAGATTTCTACTGCCGGTAAGGAAGCCAGCGGTACCGGTAATATGAAGTTTATGATGAACGGTGCTATTACACTGGGAACTATGGATGGTGCCAATGTGGAAATCGTTGAGCATGTCGGTTTTGAAAATGCCGAAATCTTCGGTTTGCGTGCCGATGATGTCGCATTGATCAAGTTAGACAATATGTATAATGCATGGGATAAGTATAATCAAAATCCGAACTTGCAGAAAATTATCACGGCATTGACTGATAATACTTTCAGCGATGATCCTAATGCATTTAAGACAATTTACAATGAACTGATGTTTAAGAACGACGAATATCTGTTATTGGCAGATTATGAAGCTTATGCATATGCACAGCGCAATGTTGAAAAGCGTTATGCAGAGAAACAATCTTGGGCAAGAATGTGTCTTGTGAATATTGCACAGTCAGGTTTCTTCTCAAGCGATCGTACTATTCAGCAGTATGCGGATGATATTTGGCATATTAAACCAGTAACTGTGAAGTAACAAATTGTATACGGTATTAAAACCACGTCTGTTAGGCGTGGTTTTAATTTGCAAAAGCGATGATTTATTGAAATAAAAAAAATTTCATCATTTTTTGTAATCTCCCTTTTTAACGTGTATATGTAATATAGGGGCTTTTTAAAGCTGTACTATATAACAGTGAAAGGAGAGAAAACTAATATATGAATACAACGACAGAAATCGTTGAAACAATCAAGCACAGCAATTACAAAATCACTTATGATGAATACTGTAAAAAGATTCTATGTAATAAACAAATATTGGCTCGCATCATTAAAGAATGTGTTTCGGAATTTCATGATATTCCGTTAGCCGAGATACCGGATTATATGGAAAGCGAACCGACAATGAATATAAATGTTGATAAAGCAGCCGATAAAATCTATGGGATGAATACCGAGGATATTTCTGTACATGGTGCCAAAATCATCTTTGATATTTTAGTAGGAATCAGATTACCTAATTCACTGAAGGATAGCATTGGTTTAATACTAAACATTGAAGCACAGGCAAACAGTAATACTCCCTATCCTCTGTTAAGCCGAGCTGTATATTACTGTAGTAGATTACTCGCAAGACAAAAAAATCGCCCTGACGGCTTTCAACATTCTGAGTTTCAGAATCTAAAGAAAGTTTATTCCATATGGATCGTGATGAATTCCAAAAAGGCGACGGAAGGGGTGATGAATCAGTATTCAATTAGTGAAACATGCTTAAAAAGAGTGTATCATTTTCCTAAAGAAGCGTATGATAAACTGACTGTCATCATGATTTATCCTAACAGTAAATATGATGTGAATGATGAGAACTACAGTTTGATGGAGCTGTTACATATCTTGTTTAAAGCAGAAATCTCAGCAAAGGAGAAAAAGTGCCAATTAGAAAAAAACTATGGTATAATGATGACAAAGGAAACAGAACAGGAGGTTGAAGGTATGTGTAACTTGTCACAGGTTCATGTGGATGCAGGTCTTAAACGCGGTCTGGCGAAAGGACGTAAAGAGGGACGTAAAGAGGGACGTAAAGAGGGTCTTAAACTTGGTTTGGCAAAAGGGATAGCAGAAGGAGTCAAAAAGCAAATGATTAAGAATGTAGCTACTATAATGAAAAAAACCAATCAAACGATGACTGAAGTCATGGATTTGTTAGACATCGATGAGTCACTTCGACCTGAAATAAGAAAATGTATGAAAGCCCAATGTGATCAAAACGAGATATAATCATCTCGTTTTTTTTATTTACACAATCATCATGACTTACTTGTTGCATTTACGCAACATCAATAAAAAATAACAGCTACAGTGCGTTTACAGAGAATCTTTTAACGATTATGATATATAGACATTATTTGCGCTTTTTGTCACTTTTACATATTATGTAATGTTAAATTAGAATAAAAAAAGACTGCGTCCAACCTAAATAAAGACACAGTTTTGACATCTCACCCATGCATTCTGCCCACCCGAGAATGTTCCAGATGTCTCATTATCCCTGCCATTAGTATACTACATAATAGTCATATAGTAAATAAGAATTTTCAAAAAAATTGATTTTTTTTGTTTCGTTTCGTAAAACTCTTATCGCATTATATGAAAACAGTAAACAAAGGCGAAAAATGAATTTCTGTATGTATTTCATTTATAAATAAGATTCATAAATTATCTATACAAAAAAACATGAAAATCGCTGTTTCAGTAAAATTCACACAATAATAGTGTTTACATTTTTGCAAAACTTTGATAAAGTATAAATAAGGGGTGCTATGTAAATAAAGTTTCATTATTTACAATGTAATTGTAAATATGTTTTAATACAAATGTTACAAAAATAAAAATGCGGAGGTGAAAGAATGACACAAGAAGAAATCAGACTGATTGAGGAAGCGATGCAAAGTAAAGAAGGGGCATTTGAGCAGCTGTTTGAATACTATTATTCAATGGCATATGCAATGGCAATGCGGGAAACAAAAAATGATGCAGATGCGAAGGATGCCGTACAGGAAGCATTTATCAGTATTCACAGATCGATTAATGAATTAAGAGATCCGCAGGCGTTTCCGGCTTGGCTGAAGACGATTGTGCATTCTAAATGCTATAAGCTTTTTAGGAAGAAACATGATATACCGGCTGATCCGAATGTGATGAATGAAACATATTGTGTGGAAGAAAGAAGCTATATGGTACCAGTCACTCATTACAATAACGAAAATGAAAAAGAAGTGATTCATCAATTAATCAAACAGTTGAAACCAAGATATCAAGAGGTAGTAGAGCTTGTGTATCTCAAACAGTTAAAAATTGAGGAAGCGGCGAATTTGCTTGGATTATCGGCAGGTACTGTGAAGACAAGACTTCATCGAGCAAAAAAGGATCTGTTTGTATTAGTAAAAGCATTTGAAAAAGAAAATAACCGTAAAATTAAATTTAAAGCAGATGCTTTGGCAGCTGATTCTTTATTGATTGTAATTTTCAAACAAATGAAGCAGCAGCTTTTGCAGACCAAAGAATATATCAGTGGAAATTTGTTGACATCGGCATGTATGGCATCTATGAGTGTGCTTATGGTAAGCGGAGCTGCGTTTGTTTATGATGATATGAAAGAAGCGAAAAAACAGGAAGATACTGCACAGATACAGGAAAAGGAAACACCATCTGATAAAACAGAAAATATTGATTTGAATCATGCTGTTTTTAAAGCAAAGGTTTATCAGGATATGAATATTACCAACAGCAGAAGTGCTTATTATACATGTGTGAATTTTATTATGAATGAATTGGAAAAGGAACAGAGTGAAGCTGAGTGGAATGAAATTTTACCTGTTTATTATGCATTAAAGGATAAGAATGATGCTTATTATCAGTTATTAAAAGCTGAGGGTTATACAGAAGCTTTTGAACAAAGATAAAAACTTTTTATTTTTTTGTAACTATTTGATTTTTGTTGTACTCCTAAAGGTGAAGGGAATAACATGGGGATCAGTCCCCTGTTTTTTCATCAGCGTTATTTTTTTAATAATTATGTAGTCTTTTACTACTACATGATTATTGAATAAGTTTATAAAAGATAGGAAAGGATGAGGAATATGAAAAAGATAGGGTATCTTATCAGTATCTTAGCGTTAGTGGTAATCAGTATACCGATACTTAACATAAATAATGATAAGATAAGTGCCGCCACGAATTATGCGGCAGGTAAAAAGGTATATGTTGGAAACGATACCTATACCGTAATTGATTCAAACACAATGACTTTACTAAAGAACACTGCGACTGATGCAGGTGAAGTAACATGGAATGATGCAGTGGCTTCTTTAGATACATTGGCAGATAATTACGGTGAATTAGGAAGTAAAGCAGTGTCGGGAAAATTTACATTGCCTACAGCTTCAGATTTAACACCGGTAACAAACACGGATCAAACGTCATTGGTTAATATTGATCCGATAAGTACAGATTGGTGGCTTGGTGATGCTTCTGTGTATAATCGCAGTAAGTTTGTTGGGGCAAATACGAATTCTTTAGTTGCGGACACGCCTGTTATAAAAAACATCGTCAGTCCCGATAAAACTACATGTTCATTGAATCAAACAGTCATTGAGCAAGGTAAAAAACCTACTGCTGCGGAGAAGGATAAGGATTTAACTTATAATAAACCGATTATTATCGCAGAATTACGTTTAAACAATAATCCGATTACAATATCCTACTGTTTAAACGATATATGTAATAGCGGCTATCATACCAACTTTAGCGAAAGCATATCACTGCAAGTAAACGGTACGACACCGCCTTCCGCTCAGCTTATAAACAATTTTAAACCTGAATATCATATATTCTATTATTTACTTACCGAAAATGGCGGAGATGAATATTTAAACCAATGTATCGGGAATGGTTCAAAAATCGGAAACACTCCGATGCCGGCAGGCTCTGTTTGTCCTAATGATTCGTCATTAACTTTTGATCAAGGGATCGAAATACCCGGCGAAGTAAATAAGATTTTCAAGTGGGATTTAGTTGAAAAGTTGCCCGGTATCGCCGGTTACTATGGTTATGTTCCTGTGGATAAAGGCTCAACAACTTATATTATAAACAAAGTAGAAAAAAGTGATGAAACGGAACCGGCTACTTGCCCCGGACTTGATCGTCCCGCCGGTACCTCATCAGTAAGACCTCTGCTTACTTTAGATAAAAGCAAGATTGCTTATTCAAGTAATGCGAAACCATCGTTTGACAGTAATGCAAGCTTAACGAATGCTGTACCGGTTGTTGACGGTAATAATGCTTATCTTTCACTTATTGATTCTGATTTAGGTATTACGCTTGATTCCACTAATTCCAATGTGAGCGGAAACAAGCTGAAAGCGAAAAGAGAACATCCACTTGTCTCTATCCCTGTTTCTTTAAGCGGTACGACTTCAGGTTCTCGCTATGTCAGTGCGGTTGCGGAAACGAATAACGGTATTAGATATAATGTTTTAGGTCAAGTAAACGGTTCTAAAGGTACTGTTCAACTTGATTTAACCTCATTAAAAGATTTTCAAACAACGAATGAATTCAATGTCACCCTTTATCAAGAAGTAGATGAAGGTACGAATACTACTTATCGCGGTAACGGAAAAGAAATCACGATTGAAATAGAAGCAGCTCCTATTACAGATATTTCTTTCGCTACTAACTATCCAAGCGGTAACTCGGAATGGTCTGAGGGTGATGCAGGGATTACTACTGCCGGTGATATTGTCGGTTCCTTCTCTTTCACAGGCGGTACGAGCGGTACAGTTGATCCTACAAGCGGTAAGGATTATCAGAAATATGAAATCGTTGATTCTTCAGGTAATCCAATCTCCAATTCTAACTTCAGAATCAATAATAATGAATTGATTCTAAAACAGAAGCTGACAGAAGGAAGCTATACCTTTTATGTAAAAGTGACTGATAATGCGAATGAAACCTTTAAGAAAGAGATCACGAT